>CAJFUI010000123.1 GCA_904420145.1 uncultured Oscillospiraceae bacterium | reverse complement strand
GCGGATCGCTACCGCAGTAACTCCGCCTTCCTCGCCTCGATGATCTCCAAGCTCCGTTGGCTCAATGCCGCGTTCTTGTTCCGCTTGCCTTTGACGCGGTAACCCAAGGGGGGGATGATGCCGAAGTTGATGTTCATGGGCTGAAAGTGCGCCACCGTCTCGTTGCTGACGTACAGGGCCAATGCCCCGATGGCCGTCTCCTGCGGGAAATCCGCCGGCGGCAGACCCCGCAGCCTTCTGGCCAGCTCCACCGCCGCCAAAAAGCCCGAGGCCGTGGACTCCACATAGCCCTCCACCCCGGTCATCTGCCCGGCAAAGGCGATCCGCGGCTCCTTCTTCAGCCGGTAGTAGCGGTCCAGCAGGCGGGGGGAGTCCAAGTAGGTGTTGCGGTGCATGACCCCGTAGCGGACATACTCCGCGTTTTTCAGGGCGGGGATCAGGGAGAACACCCGCCGCTGCTCCGGGAACTTCAGGTGGGTCTGAAAGCCCACTAAATTGTAGATACTGCCCTCGGCATTGTCCCGGCGCAGCTGTACCACGGCGTAGGGCTCCTTCCCTGTTCGCGGATCACTCAGTCCCCGGGGCTTCAGGGGGCCGTAGCGCAGGGTGTCCTCCCCCCGCCGGGCCATCACCTCCACAGGCATACAGCCCTCGAAGACGTACTTGTCCTCAAAGCCGTGGACCTCCGCCTCCTCCGCCGTGCACAGCGCCTCCCAGAAGGCGTGGTACTCCTCCTGGCTGAGGGCGCAGTTGATGTAGTCCGCCGTCCCCTTTTCATAGCGAGAGGCAAACCAAGCGTGCTCCATGTCGAGGCTGTCAAAGGTCACAAGGGGCGCCGCCGCATCGAAGAAGTTGAGGGTTGTCCCCTCCCCAAAGAGGGCGGCCAGACGGTCGGCCATGGCGTCGCTGGTGAGGGGGCCGGTGGCCACGATGACCTCCCCCGGCGGCAGCTCTACCGCCTCCCCCTCCACAACGGTGATGGAAGGGTGGCGCCGAATCTTCTCCGTCACATAGGCAGAAAAGCCCTCCCGGTCCACAGCCAATGCGCCGCCGGCGGGCACCCGGGTGGCGTCCGCCGCCTCCATAATAAGGCTTCCCAGCCGGCGCAGCTCCTCCTTCAAAAGGCCCACCGCGTTCTCCAGCCCCGCCCCCCGCAGGGAGTTGGAGCAGACCAGCTCCGCGAACTGTTCACTTTTATGGGCTGGGGTCATTTTGTGGGGCTTCATCTCCTGCAGCACCACGCCGATGCCCCGCTCCGCCAGCTGCCACGCGGCCTCGCTGCCGGCCAGCCCCGCTCCGATTACCGTTACCTGCTCCATAGTGCTCCTTCTCTATCATATCTCGCTGCGCCCCACTAAGTAGTCGCTGTTTTTTTCTGCCGCTTTCAATGGCGGCAGAGAGATTCCGCCCCTCGGGGCGGGGTACTTTGTCCTCGGCGACAAAGTACCCAAAGCGCCGCTTAGAACCTGCGGTTCTAAGAATTCCCCTTTCCCCGCTGGACTGCGTTCTTCTATCACCGGCGCAAGCCCATCGAAAGGACAGCCTCTCCCGCCCCGGGCGTTACGCCCTGCTGCGGTGGCGTACTGCATTCTCTGTCCCCACTGTCAGCGCCTGCTGCGGCGGGGTAGAGTAGGCTGCCCGTGTGCGAAACCGATAGAACGTCAATCCCCACTCAACCACCGCGGGAGCCCTTAGCGCAGCGGAAAGGGCGGGTATGAAGCGGCAGTCCATTCAGTGCTACACCGGGTCTGACGTCCACTGGGCAGTCAGTTTCCCTTGCGATGACCCTCAGTTCCCGCCCGGTCCCCGGGGTTCTTAGGGGCTCCGCCCCTAAGCGGCGTTTTGGTGACTTTTTCGCCGAGGAAAAAGTCACCCGCCCGGAGGTGAAACCTCCCCACAAAAGCTGCCGCTTTTGCGGGGCCCCCAAGAAATCTTACATGCTCGGCAGGCAGAGCCTGCCTACGCCGAGGATTCCGCCGAAGGCGAAACCACTCGTACGCCGCACTCACAGCGGTGTGCCCCGCAGGGGCGCCAAACAGCCCTGCCCCTGGAGGGGGCCAAGGAACTCGCCCCAGGGCGCGAAATCCCCCGTTCCCGGAGGCGCAAAAACCCTACTCCGCGGCGGTCTCTTTCGCCGCAGTCTTCTTGGCAGCAGTTTTCGCCGTGGTTTTCTTGGCGGCAGGCTTCTTAGCCGCCGTCTTCTTCGCCGTGCTCTTTTTTGCCGGCGCTTTCTCCTCCGGCTGCGCCCCGGCGCTATTTTCTATGCTCTCCGCCCCCTCAGCGGTGGCCGCTGCCTTCTTCCGGTAGCCGCCCCGCTTCTCCTCCGGGGTAAAGTTCGAGCACGCCGGGTTGATGCAGAAGGGCTTCTTAAAGCCCTTGCCGGACTTCTTGAACATAGTCTGACCGCAGACGGGACAGTCATCCTTCACCGGCACGTCCCAGGTCATAAAGTCGCACTTCTTGCTCTCGTCCTTATCGCTGAGGTGCTCACAGGCGTAGTAGGTATAGCCGTTGCGGCTGGTCTTCTTCAAAATCCGCCCGCCGCACTTGGGACAGCGGCCGGGCATCTCGACCACAAGGGGCTTGGTGAAGGTGCACTCGGGATAGCCCGGGCAGGCCAAGAAGCGGCCGAACCGGCCGGACTTGATGACCATCTTCCGCCCGCAGACGTCGCAGACCTCGTCGCTCTCCTCGTCTGGCACCTTCAGCCGCACGCCCTCCAGGTCGTGCTCCGCCTGCTCCAAATTCTGGTGGAAGGGACCATAGAACTGGTGGAGCAGCTCCTTCCACTGAATGTGCCCATCCTCCACCTCATCCAGCTCCTTCTCCATGTTGGCGGTGAACTTGGTGTCTACAATGTCTTGGAATTTGTCGCACATGAGCTTGGTCACCACCTCGCCAAGGGGGGTGATCCGCAGGTACTTGCCTTCCTTCACCACATATTCCCGGTCCAGGATGGTGCTGACGGTGGGGGCATAGGTGGAGGGCCGGCCGATGCCGTTCTCCTCCATAGCCCGGATCAGCGTGGCGTCGGTGTAGCGGGCGGGGGGCTGGGTAAAGTGCTGCTCCTTGTCAAAGCCATCACAGCGGAGGTCCTGTCCCTCGGTAAGCTCCGGCAGGGCCGCAGGCTTCTCCTCCTTCTCCTCGTCCCGGCCCTCCTCATAGACGGCGGTGTAGCCGTTGAACTTCACCTTACTGCTGGTGGCCCGGAACTCCTGACCGGCGGAGGAGACCTCCACGGAGATGCTGTCATAGACGGCGTTGGCCATCTGGCAGGCCAAAAAGCGGCTCCAGATGAGCCGGTAGAGCCGGTACTGCTCCGCCGTCAGATCCCCCTTGATCTGCTCCGGGGTCAAAAATACGTTGCTGGGGCGGATGGCCTCGTGGGCGTCCTGGGCGCCGGCCTTGGTCTTGAAGCGCCGGGCCTGGGGGGGGCAGTAGCGCTCCCCATAGCGGCCGAGAATGAACGCCTTCGCGTCGGCCAGCGCCTCCTCACTGATGCGGAGGCTGTCGGTACGCATATAGGTGATCAGGCCCACAGTGCCCTCTCCGGCGATGTCCACGCCCTCATAGAGCTGCTGGGCGATGGCCATCGTCCGCCGGGGGGTCATATTCAGCTTCCGGCTGGCCTCCTGCTGGAGGGTGGAGGTGGTGAAGGGGGGCGAGGGGCTGCGCTGCTTGTCCTGCCGCTTCACGCTTTTGACGGCGAACTGTCCGCTCTCCGCGGCCGCGATGACCTCGGCCACCTCCGCCTCGCTGGTCAGCTCCCGCTTCTTCCCGTTCTCCCCGTGATAGCGGGCGGTGAAGGCGGTCTGGGCCGTGCCGTCGGCGCTCAGCTTCACATCGAGAGACCAGTACTCCTCCGGCTTAAAGTTTCGGATCTCCTCCTCCCGCTCGTAGACCATACGGGTGGCCACGGACTGGACCCGCCCGGCACTGAGGCCCCGGCGGATCTTCTTCCACAGCAGGGGGCTGAGCTGATAGCCCACGATCCGGTCTAAAATCCGTCTGGCCTGCTGGGCGTCCACTAAATTCTGGTCGATGTCCCGGGGCTGGGCGATGGACTCCTGCACCACCTTCTTGGTAATCTCGTTGAAAGTGACCCGCCGGGCCTTCTCGTCGCTGAGGTGCAGCAGCTCCTTCAGGTGCCAGCTGATGGCCTCCCCCTCCCGGTCCGGGTCGGTGGCGAGGTACACGTACTCGCTGTCCTTGGCCGACTTCTTCAGATCGTTGATGATATCCTCTTTTCCCTTGATGGGACGGTAGTTGGGGGTGAAATCCCCCTCCACGTCCACACCCATCACACTCTTAGGCAGGTCCCGGAGATGGCCCATGCAGGCCTTCACCTCATAGTCCTTGCCCAAATACTTTCCGATGGTCTTCGCCTTGGCAGGCGACTCCACAATGACGAGGCTCTTTTTTGCCATTCTTTCCTCCTGCGGTGCCGGTCAAACTCCCCCGGCACCGGTTTTTCTTCCCCCGGCGCAGCTGCCTGCTCCGGCGGGACAAGCCGCTGACGCGGCCTAAAAATTTCTAATCCCGCAGCCTGACCGCCATGGCAAAGCGCTTGCCGCTCTCCTGGCGCACATAGCCCTCCAGCTCCAAAAGGGTCAGAGCCGAGAGGGCCCGCCGGGCAGGAATTTGCGTCATCTCAATCAATTCATCCACCTGCATGGTCCCCTCTGTCAGGGCCTGCAAAATGTGGATCTGGTCGTCGGTCAGGCCCTGCTCCTTCGTCAGGTCCAAAACCGGCAGCTCCTCCTTCGGCTCCTCGGCCGCCGGCGGTGCCGGCTGCTCCAAGGGCCGCAGGGGCTCCGGGGGATCCACCAGATAGGCGGTCAGCTTGTGGGGATACTGGGCCGCGTACTGGCTCAGCACATCCCAGCCCTCCGCCACAGGGGACGCGCCCTCCCGCAGCAGCTGGATGGTCCCGGCGCTTGTGGGCGCGTCGATGGGGCCGGGCACGGCGAACACGTCCCGCCCCTGCTCGGCGGCGGCGTGGGCGGTGATCAGCGCGCCGCTGCGCAGCGGCGCCTCCACAACCACCACCCCGAGGCTCAGCCCGCTGATGATCCGGTTGCGCACCGGAAAATGCCGCCCCAAGTGCTCCGTCCCCGGCGGATATTCCGAGAGGATCACGCCGCTGGCGGCGATATCCTCGTAGAGATAGCGGTTGCAGGCGGGGTAGACCACGTCGTGGCCCCCGCCGATGACCGCGGCGGTAAAGCCGCCGGCCCGAAGGGCTCCCCGGTGGGCCGCCGCATCCACCCCCTCGGCCAGTCCGGAGACGATCAACGCCCCCTGCTTGGCCATGGCGTAGCTCAGTTTCTCCGCCGAGGCTACGCCATAGGGGGTGCATTTCCGGGTGCCCACCATGGCGATGGCCGCCTCCTCGTCAAAGAGGGGCAGCCTGCCCCGGACATAGAGCAGCACCGGCGGGTCGTAGATATTGCGCAGCCGGTCGGGATACTCCGTGTCCCGAATGGTCAAAATCCGCAGGCCCAGCCGGTAGCAGGCCTCCAGCGTTATCTCCGCCGCGTCAAAGGACTTCTCCTTCAGCGCCTCCATGCAGCGGCGGCTGACGCCGGTGAGGGCCACCTCCGCCTCCTCGGCGTAGTAGACGGCCTCCGGAGTGCCCAGATGGTCCAGCAGCGTCAGCCGCTCCTGGTTGCTCACCTGGGGCAGATGGGTCAGCCACAGCCAGTATTTCAGCTTGGACATCCCTGCTCCTCCTCTCTCCGGCGCCCTGCCCTACCGCCAGCCCTCCCACAACAGGACGGCCGCCGCAGCGGCGGCGTTCAGGGATTCGCACCGGTCGCTCATGGGAATTTTTACGGTCCGGTCACAGGCGGCAAGGGCCGCGGCGCTGAGTCCCCGCCCTTCGCTGCCGATGAGTACGGCGGCATGCTTCCAATCCGCCTGACGCACATCCACGGTGCGCTCTCCCAAAGCCGCGCCATAGAGAGGCACCCCCGCCTCCTTCACCAGCGCGGCGGCACGCTCCAGCGGACAGCGCCACACCGTCCGGCGGAAGTGGACGCCCATGGCGGAGCGCACAGTTCTTGGATGATACAAGTCCGCGCACCCCTCCAAGAGGAAGACGCCATCCACATCGAAGGCGTCCGCCGTGCGAAGGATGGTGCCCACGTTGCCCGGGTCCTGCACCCCCTCCAGCAGCAGATAGCGCCCCTGTCCAATACGGGAAGGCGGCTGGCTGCTCTCCATCCGGCAGGAGAACACCACCCCCTGGGGCGTCTCCATGGGGCTGACCGCCTCCATCACGCTCTTACTGACCTGGACCATCCGCACGCCGGCAGAGTCCATGGCGGGCAGCTGCGTCTCTTGGGTAAAGAGCACCGCACAGACTGCGGCCCCCCATCGGACGGCCTCCGCCAGCAGCTTAGGGCTGTCGCAGAGGAACTCCCCCGTCTCCTCCCGGTAGACACGTGAGGAGGAAAGCTTGCGGAAATGGACACACAGGGGATTTTTCCGACTGGTAATATACTCGCTCTCCACAGCTTTCTCCTTTCCGGCGGACCCCATGCGCAAGGCGCAATTCCGCAGCCCTCCGCTGTCCGTCAGTCTAATGGCTTCATCGTGGGGAACAAAATCACGTCCCGAATGGAGTCAGCACCGGTGAGAAGCATAACGCAGCGGTCAATGCCGATACCAAGTCCCCCGGTGGGCGGCAGACCGTACTCGAGGGCGGTGAGGAAGTCCTCGTCCATCATGCCTGCCTCGTCATCCCCCTTGGCCCGGGCCTCTACCTCCTTTTGGAAGCGCTGACGCTGATCGATAGGATCGTTGAGCTCACTGAAGGCATTGCCCATCTCACTGTGGCAGATAAACAGCTCAAAGCGCTCGGTGAGCCGTGGATCCTTAGGGCTGCGCTTGGCCAGAGGGCTCACATCCACCGGATGCATGGTGATGAAGGTGGGCTGAATCAGCTTTCCCTCCACCTTCTGGTCAAAGGTCTCATACAGGGCGTGCCCCCATGTGGGCTCCACGCCGTCCATATCCACCCCGGCGGCCTTGGCTGCCGCCACGGCAGCCTCGTCCCCCTCGATGGCCATAAAGTCCACACCAGTATACTGCTTCACCGCTTCGTGCATAGAAAGCCTCGGCCAGCCGGGGGTCAAATCGATCTCCTCCCCCTGCCATGTCAGGCGGTAAGTGCCGAGAATCTCCTTGGCCGCGCCGCTGAGGAGCTCCTCAAAGAGGTCCATCATGTCGTTGAAATCGGCGTAGGCCTGGTAGAGCTCCACGGTGGTGAACTCCGGGTTATGCTTGGGATCCATACCCTCGTTGCGGAAGATGCGGCCCACCTCGTACACCCGCTCCAGGCCGCCCACGATCAACCGCTTGAGGGGCAGCTCCGTGGCGATGCGCATATACATGTCAATATCCAGCGTATTGTGGTGGGTGATGAAGGGCCGGGCGGTGGCGCCGCCGGAGATGGTGTTCAAAACCGGGGTTTCCACCTCCATATAGCCCCGGTTGTCCAAGAAGGCGCGGAGATACTTGATAAAGGCGCTGCGCACCTCAAAATTCCGCCGCACCTCGGGGTTGACGATTAGGTCCACATACCGCTGGCGGTAGCGGGTCTCCTTGTCCGTGAGGCCGTGGAACTTCTCCGGCAGGGGCAGCAGGGACTTGCTCAGGAGGGTCACCTCCAGACAGCGGACGCTCATCTCCCCCCGCTGGGTGCGAAACACCTGGCCCTTCACGCCCACGATGTCGCCGATGTCGTATTTCTTAAAGACGTTATAGGGCTCCTCCCCCATGTCGTCCCGCTTGGCGTAGAGCTGGATGCGGCCGGTCTTGTCCTGCAAATCACAGAAGCTGACCTTGCCCATGCCCCGCTTGCTCATCAGGCGGCCGGCAACGGATACCTCCTGTCCCTCCAGCGCATCGAAGTGCTCCTTGATGTCCTGGGTGTGGTGGGTCACCGCATATTTGGTCTGCTGAAAGGGATCAGCTCCCGCTGCCTGCAGGGCGGACAGCTTCTCCCGGCGAATACGCAGAATATCGGACAGCTCCTGCTGTGCCTCACTGCTGGTCCTGTTCTGATCTGCCATAAATCTTTCTCCTCTTTCGTATGAGCGTGGTGCAGCGGGCACAAGGGTCTGCCGCTTACCGCTCGATCTTGTCCACTGTATAGCGCATGGTGCCTCTGGGCGCGTCCACCGTCACCGTGTCTCCGATCCTTGCGCCCATCAGGGCCTTGCCCACCGGGGACTCCTCGCTGATGGCGCCGGCCTTGAAGTCAGCCTCCTGACTGCCCACGACCCACAGCACCATGGTCTTTCCGCCCCCCTCGGGGGTAATGGTCACCTTGCTGCCTATGCTGACCACGTCGGTGGAAATCTCATCCTCCTCCACGATCACCGCGTGAAGGAGGATGTTCTCCACCTCAGCGATGCGGGAGTAGAGCTTGCCCTGTTCGTTCTTCGCCTCGTCGTACTCGCTGTTCTCACTGAGATCGCCGAATCCCCGGGCCACTTTGATCTGCTCGGCCACCTCGTCGCTGCGGGTGGTCTTGAGATAGTTGAGTTCCTTCTGCAGCTCGTCAAAGCGTGCCTGACTCATTTTGAATTCCTGCTTATTTTTCATGGGGCTTATTTCACCTTTCCTTTATTTTTCAAAAGATATAATTCTCCAATATACTTATTCTATATTATTCACAGTGTTTGCATTATAGTAATTTTTCCCGGTGATGTCAACCTCCATTATGGGAATTTGATCGTTTTGCAGGATTCCATTCCCACTAAGCACCGCCAAAAGCTGGGAAAAATTGCAGTTTTCCTCCACTTCCCCCATCATCCGCGGCGGCAGGGAAAAGGCCACGCCGTTGCGCCGCAGGACGCAGTCCCCGTCATAGAGATGGAGCGTCACGGCGTTCTCCGCCCCTATGCCGCCAGAGGGCGGAGAGAGCAGCAAGAGCACGTCGGCGCGCTGGATCTGCCGGGGTGCCGGGTTTTGGAGCACTGACACGCCGTACTCCCGCTGGAGGCTCTGGCAGAACTCCTCCGCCCCGGAGGCCGTGAGCATCACATAGCGCACCTGGAGGGCCAGCTCCGTCACCAGCTTCCCGATCTCCGCCGTCATGCGTTCTGCCGCCACCGCCACCGTGGTGGTGCTCGGAGAGAGTCCCTGCCGGCTCATCTTCCGCCGGACAATCAGCGGCGCCATCCGCCGGTAGAGGGGCAGTACATCCACCGGCAGAATGCCATACTTAGCAAAGATCTCCTGGTGGGGATAGTCCCTTGGGAACACCGCCGTCCGCACCCCGGCCCTGGCCAGAGCGCGGGCGGCCCGCTTGGCAAAAAAACGCTCTGCCAGCCGCTTTCCCGGTCCAAGCCGGGCCTCCAAAAAGGGCTGGCCAAGGATCTTCCGCACCCCCACCTCCCAGCCCTTGTTCTCCTCCGTATAGGATAGATAACCAATCATACGCAAAACCTCCTGCTCCATGGATATGGGGCGAAGGGCCGCGACATGTTACCTCTGAAAGCGGGAGCGGCCAATTCTTTTTGGCGCCCCTTCTGTCCGCGTCAAAGGCGCGCCGCACCCGTGGGGGTGCGGCGCGCCTCTCGTCATTTGCTTACCACGCTTGAATATAACCGGGCAGATAGTTCAGGGGGTTCACCCGGGAGCCGTTCTCCGTGATCTCATAGTGGAGGTGGGGACCGCTGGAGATGCCGGTGCTGCCGGTAATGCCGATCACCTGTCCCTGGGACACATAGTCCCCTACGCTGACCTTGCGGCTGGACATGTGGGCGTACAGGGTGGTGTTGCCGGTGCCGTGGCTGATGACCACATACTCGCCGTAGGAGCTGCTCCGCTGAGAGATGATGACCGTGCCGGCCTTGGTGGCCACCACCTCGGAGGTATAGCCCACGCCGCCGATGTCCACGCCCTTGTGGTTGGTGGAGGCGCCGGGGATGCCGGTATTCCGGTTGCCGTAGGGGGAGGTGATGCGCCGGCTGGACACCGGCCAGATATAGCCGCCCACTGTCCCTGTGCCAAGGGACGCCGCCAGCTCCGCCTCCATCTCTTTGATCTGCGCGTCAATTCGGTCGGCCTCGGCGTCCAGCTCGTCCATTAGGGCCTCAGCGGACTCCTGATTTGCCTGAAGCTCCGCGATCAGCGCGGCGGCCTCCGCCACTTGGGCGTCCAGCTCCGCCTTTTTATCCTCTAATTCCGCCTTAGCGGCCTCCTGTTCCGTAAGCTGGTTCTCCAGATCCGTCTTCTTATCAGTAATCTCCTGCTGCAGCGCCTCCAGCTCGGCGATCAGCCGCTGGTCGGAGTCCATGATCTCACTGGCCGCATCCAAGCGGCTGAGGAGGTCGGCAAAATCCGTGGCCTGAAAGAGCACGGACCAGTAGGACACCGTCCCCTGCTCCTCCATGGCCCGCACCCGCTTGCAGAACAACGCATACTGCTCTGCCTCCTCCTGTTCCGCCGCCTCCAGCTCCGCCTGGGTCTGGGCGATCAGGGTTTCGTAGGCCGCAATCTGCTCCTCCACATTGGCAATCTCCGCCCGGATCACATCGCTCTGCTCATCCAGCAGCGCCTTCTTGGCAAGGGCGTCGTCCTTGTCATCCTTCAATTCGTTGATCTGAGACTGCAGCTCATTTTTTTCGCTCTCCAAATCGCTGGCATTGTCCCGCAGATCATCAATCTCCGCCTGGGTCACTGCCTTCACCGGCGGAGCAAACAGCTGCAGCTGCAGAGTGGAAACCACCAGCAGCGCAATCACTATGCTGCGCAGGCCTTTGACCATTCGTTTTTTCATCGCTGCCACTCCTTTCCTCTCAGACCTTCAAGAACTGCCGGATGGCCGACAAGCTGCCGCCTACGCCGATAAGCATGCCTACCGCGATAAACGCCAGTGCCACCGCATACCAGATGCTTCCAAAGGGCACCACCTGGATGATGGAAAACACATCCGTGCTGGTGATCCCCCGGGCCACCATGCCGTAGAGCCCCCATTGGAGGAAAAAGGCAATCACCGCGGAGAGCAGTCCCATCAGAAACCCCTCATAAACGAAGGGCCAGCGGATAAAGCCGTTGGTGGCCCCCACCATCTTCATAATGGCGATCTCATCCCGGCGGTCGAAGGTGGTCAGCTTAATGGTGTTGGCGATGATAAACACCGACACCAAAAACAAAATAGCAATCAGCGCCACGCACACTACCGTGGCCACGTTGCGCATGGCAATAAAGCCGGTGCTCAGCTCCTCATAGCCGTTGACATCTGCGATGCCCGGCACCGTCAGCAGCGCCGCCTTTGTCTCATCCATCAGGGAGATGTCATCCATAGAGATCAAAAAGCGGTGGCGCAGGGTCTCCGGCCCCAGATTTTGAAAGTAGGACTCGTCCTCAAACTGGGCTTTATAGTCCTCCAGTGCCTGCTCTCTGGTAATAAACTCCGCCCCGTTCACATTGTCCAGCGCCAGCAGATCATCCTCCAGCGCCCTGGCCTCGCTCTCGCTGAGGCTCTCATCCACAAAGGCCAGCACATCGTTCTCCTGCTCCAGCTTGACTAAGGTGGCGCTGGCGTTCACCGCCACTAAGGAGAAGGTTCCCATAATCAACAGGCAGGCCACCGTAATGCCAATGGCTGCAAAGGACATGAAGCCGTGGGTAAACATATTGGAAAAGCCCTCGGTCATAAAATAGGTAAAATCGTGATTCTTGTTGTTACTCTTATTACGCATTGGCCTTCACCTTGTACTTCCCCACGCCGTCACCCACCACACGGCCTCGTTCCAACATGACTACCCGCTCGTCAAAGCGGTCCACCAGCGCCTTTTCATGGGTCACCACCAGTACGGTGGTTCCCAGCTCATTGATCTTTTTCAGCAGCGTCATAATCTCCAGAGACCGGGCGGGGTCCAGATTACCCGTTGGCTCGTCGGCAATGATCGTAACGGGGTTGTTCACCAGAGCCCGGGCGATGGCCACCCGCTGCTGCTCGCCGCCGCTGAGCTCATCCGGCAGGCGGCTGGCCTTGTTCTCAAGACCCACCAGCTTGAGCACATAGGGGATCCGTTTCTTGATCTCCCGAGGGCTGGCGCCCACCACCCGCATGGCGAAGAGCATATTGTCGTACACGCTCTTTTTCTCAATCAGGCGGAAATCCTGAAAGATAATTCCAATCGTCCGCCGCAGATAGGGAATCTGCCACTCCTCAATATTGTTCAGGCTGAAGCCGTTGACCATGACGCGCCCCTCTGTAGGGACCACCTCTCCAGTCAGCAGCTTGATCACCGTGGACTTTCCGGAGCCGGAGGGCCCCACCATAAAGACGAACTCTCCGTCCTTAATCTCTAAATTCAATCCATTCAGGGCCTTGGTCCCGTTGGAGTATTCCTTCACCACATTTGTCAGCCGAATCATAACTTCTCCATTCTGTGATACTTTTTATGTAAACTCGACCCCTGTCGGCTTTTGTCAGCCATTATGAAATAATTGTAGCCGAAAGCCCTGTCTGCGTCAAGGGGGAAAGGGCTAATCCTGGCATTTTTGCGAAAAATTTGCCGTTTTTATGTAAATCATTGGAAACAGCCTTTTTCATGCAGTCCCCCGCTTTTTCACACTGGACCTCCTGCTGAAGGGGAAGCACTTCCCTGCTGACGGTATGGGAACTGGGGCAAATTTTCTGCTGCTGAAAAAACGGCACAGAACGCAGACCGTCATCTGCGCTCTGTGCCGAAAAGGTCACTTGATCCGTAAGCTCTATAGACGCAGCCTTTACCCGCAGAATCCTCAGCGGCGGTCAGGCGTCAATCCCCCGGCTGGTGAGATACTTCTTCACCATCAGTGCCACCTTGAAGGTGATGGCGTCGTCAAACTCCCGCAGGTCCAAGCCCGTCAGCTTCTTGATCTTCTCCAACCGGTACACCAGCGTATTCCGGTGGACAAAGAGCTTGCGGGCCGTCTCCGACACGTTCAGGTTGTTCTCAAAGAACTTGTGAATGGTGAAGAGAGTCTCCTGATCGAGAGAGTCGATGGGATTCTTCTTAAAGACCTCGATGAGGAACATCTCACACAGGGTAGTGGGCAGCTGGTAGATCAGGCGGCCGATACCCAGGTTCTCATAGTTGATGATGTACTTCTCCGTATCGAAAACCTTGCCCACCTCGATGGCGATCTGGGCCTCCTTGTAGCTCTTGGCCAGCTCCCGCAGATGGTTCGCCACGGTGCCGATGCCCACTACGACGCGGTTCTCGCCGCTCTCCCGCAGGGCGTTCTCCACCATCTCCGCCACCCGCTGCAGCTCCTTGGCCGTGTTGCTGTCGCTCATCTGGTGAATCAAGGCCACATCCGTATCCCCCACCGTCAGCACAAAATCCGACTGCCGGTCAGGGAAGAGATTCTGGATAATATCCGTGTGAACCGCCTCTGTCTGATCAATGTGGCGGATCACAAACACCCCCCGGGGCACCTCCGGCTCCACATGGAGCTCCTTAGCCCGCAGATAGATATCCCCCAGCATGATGTTGTCGGTAATAATATTCTTGATAAAAGATCCTCTGTCGTGCTTCTCCTCGTAGTAGGCCTTGGCGGCGTTAAGGGAGACACAGGCTACTGAACAGATGGCCCGTCCCACCTCGTCGTCAGCCAAAACAAAGGCCGCATAATCAAACTGACTGCCCCAGCCGCCTAAGGCCTTAAATGTCTTTCCCTGATAGGAGACGCAGCGTCCCTCCGCCTGGCCGATTACATCCACATACTCCGGCCATTTATTTCCAATCAGGCCCAAATCACTGCAGGAAATAACGGTACCCTCGCCATCTAAAACCCCAATGGTCTTGTCAGTGGTCTCTCGGATCTGCAAAACTACATTCTGGAAAATTCTGCCTGACATACCTCATCCTCCTCTTGACCATCTCATCCATTGCTTTGTGCAATATGCCGATTGCGATACCATTATACTGGTTGTTTCGACATAATGCAAGAAGTTTTTTCTTTTTTCCACAAAAAAACTATATTCTTTTTGGCTATTCTGTTAATTAGTTCACAATTTTACAAATCTCCGTACAATTTTGCCACTTCATCCTCTGTTAGGTAGCGATAATCGCCCTTCTGTAATGCCTCGTCTAACCGTAGGCTTCCCATAGAGAGACGCTTCAGATACAAAACTGACTTACCGCGGCTGGCAAACATCCTCTTGATTTGGTGAAATTTTCCCTCGTGCAAAGTGACGAAGGCCTGATGGGCGTCTGCCCCGATCCGAAGCCCGGCCGGCAGGCAGCGCAGATCCCCGCCCAAAGCAATTCCCTGAGCAAAGGCCGCCACATCTGAATCATCCAGCGGGATGTCCACTTCGGCGTAGTAGACCTTGTCCACGTGGTACTTCGGAGAGAGCATCCGGTGGGCCAGATCCCCATCGTTGGTCAGCAGCAGCAGGCCCTCTGTATCCTTGTCGAGGCGCCCCACCGGAAAGAGCCCCATCCGCCGCAGGGGCGGGGGCAGCAGGTCCAAAACCGTTCTCTGGCGGGCATCCTCGGTGGCGGAGAGGACGCCCGCAGGCTTATGGAGCATCACATAGGTAAAGCGGCGATAGCCCAAATCCTCCCCGCCCACCAGGATCTCCGCCTTTTCTCCGTCCACCTTCTCCTCCGCCGACTCCGCCGGCACGCCGTCCACCAGCACCAGCCCCTTCCGGATCAGCTCCTTGGCCTCCCGCCGGGAGTAGCGCCCCATAGAGGCGATCAGTTTATCCAGCCGCTCCTTCCCCATGCCCTCGCTCCTTTCCCCGGCGCGGGGTACGCCCCGCCGCCCCTCTAAGCGTTCTATTTTTCTGATTGTATCATATCCTGGGGCAAATGAGAATAAGAATCAGTGAGGAGGGATCCATATGTTTATCGTATCTGCAAAGCTCAGCCCGAAAAAGGCCATCGCCGGCGTCCTGCTGTTCGGGGCGCTGCTCATCGCGATCATCTGGCTGACCAGCGCGCTGAAAGGGCGCTCCGCCCCCGGCAGCGAGCCGGTCCTCGCCCCCTCGGACGCCCAACGGGTCGAATATCTCCGCTCCCTCGGCTGGGAGGTGGAGGAGTCCCCCACAGAAATTTTGGAGTTTGTCCTCCCGAGCCCCCTAAACGCCTCCTATGAGGAGTACAACGCATTGCAGCTGGAGCAGAATTTCGATTTAGTCCCCTATGCCGGCATGCAGGTCAAGCGCTATACCTATGCCGTCACCAACTACCCCGGCTATCCGGAGGATGTGCAGGCGGATTTATACCTGTGCGGGGATGTGATCATCGCCGGCGACATCCTCTACTGCGGGGAGGAGGGCTTTGTGGGGACCTTAGTCTACCCCGGGTAGGGGGCGGCGCAGGCCCCTCCGGCGGGGGCGGACGATTCTCCCCCCGCCGCCCCGGGAAAAAAGACGCCCCCGGAGGGGAGCTCCCTCCGGGGGCGTTCTTTTGATCTGGCGGCGGCTAAGAGGTGTAAAAGCTGCTGGTATCCCTCGGCTCCAGGTCCTCCAGCAGCGCACAGAGCTGCTCCATGGGCTCACCTCCGGTGACGATCCACTTGTCCGTCCTGCTGTCGAGGATATACCAGTCCGATCCCCAGACAGCGTATAGATCCATCGAGCACGTCAAGTCTTCGTCGCTGCCAAAGATAAAGGCGTAATTCTTTTCCGTGTTCTCTGACTCGGTGCGAGCGTCCATCCAGTTGAGCTCAACGTAGGGAGACGAGCCCCATGGGTCGTCGAAGAGATCCCGCCTGATCCATGTGTCCTCCAGCACCTCCCGCAGCGCCTCAGTGGGGACATCGTAGTGGTAGAGAATGGTCCCATCGGGATTGAGATAAACCTCCTGATAGACCACCGTGCAGGTCTCCCTGAGCCCCTCCCAGTCGATATCATCATAGACTGTGGTAAGACGCCATGGACAGAGGTAGAGGACCGCGGACAATACAACCACCGCCAGCAGCGAGCGCAGAAGAATTTTGCGATAGCGCAGGAACCACTGTCTCATCCGATCTCCTCCTTTTTGTGATAAGAGGCCGCTGTTTATGGGATCTCCTGATAGGTTGGGGAAAAAGGCAGTTACAGAGCCCATCCCCTGTCATGCTCCGGCGGGAGCGGGATACTGCCGGGGTCCAAAGCGCTCCACCAGCGCGGCGAACACCGTCCCGTCCGCTGCGGTCCAGTAGGTCCTCTCCTCCAAATTTCCGACCTCCGCATAGTACACTTCCCCCTCGCTGCCCACCACCAGCTCAATTTCAGCTTCCTCCGTGGGGATGATAAGCAGGAAGAAGGGCGAGGGGAGGCTCTGCTGCTCCTGTGCGGGCGTCAGGGTCAACTCGGAGAAGAGGGGATACAATTCTTCCGCAGGGCAGCGGAAGGCCTCCCAATCCTCCGCCCCGGCAAAGCCGTAGTCGATCATCGCCGTCCCCTGCCAGCGGAGGCCTGGGCACACCTCCTCAAATGGCCGCTGTCTGTTGGAATAGCTGTGATAGAAACAGAGCACCACGGCGGAAAGCGCCGCGAAAAACGCCAAAAGACTCGGAAGCAAAAGCCGTCTTTTTGTTTTCATGCAGGTCCACCTCCAAGAACAGATATGCAGTTCAGTTCTTCCTCTTTCAAAAGGAAGCATAACAAACATTTTAGTGAAAATCAATATAATTTCCCAAAAATTATAGATAATTTTCAGCAAATTATCACCTTGCAGCAAGCAAAAAGAGGACCGGCATATTCAGCCGGTCCTCTTTTATCGGTTTACTTACTTCTCTTCGATCTCGATGACGACGCCGGAACCAACGGTGCGGCCGCCCTCGCGGATAGCGAAGCGCAGGCCCTTCTCGATGGCGATGGGGGTGATCAGCTCCACCTTCATGTCCACGTTGTCGCCG
>CAJFUI010000122.1 GCA_904420145.1 uncultured Oscillospiraceae bacterium | reverse complement strand
TTTGTAAATTTTTGAAATTCTGCGGAGAACCGCAAAGGGTCTGTTTCTCCCCGCAGCCGCTGGAGCGGCGGAGCAGAATAAGGGCCGCCGAAACAACCGTTTCAGCGGCCCCATCCCTCAGGGGATATACGCCCCAAGGCAGCGCCGCAGCTCCTCCAAGCCGGTCCCCTTCTCCGCGGAAAAGGGGAGCAGCATATCGCTCTCCGTGAGGGAGAGGGTGTCGCGGATCTGCTGAAGATTGGGCGCTATCTCCGATTTTTTCAGTTTATCCATCTTGTTGGCCACTACCGCCACCGGGCAGCCGGTGTCCCGGAACCAAGCCGCCATGGTCTGGTCATCCGCCGTGGGCTTGTGCCGGGCATCTACAATCAGCGCGCCGCAGGTAATCAGGCCCGAGGCAAAGTAGTCCTCCATCAGCACGCCCCAGCGCTCCCGCTCGGCCTTGGATACCTTGGCGTAGCCGTAGCCGGGCAGGTCCACCAGGTAGCCCCTGCCGTCAATGCGGAAATAGTTGATCTGAGAGGTCTTCCCCGGCGCAGCCCCCACCCGGGCAAAATTCTTCCGTCCCACAAGGCGGTTGATGACCGAGCTCTTGCCCACGTTAGAGCGGCCGGCAAAGGCCAGCTGGGGCAGGCCGTCCCGCAGGAAGCCGGAGGCGCTCACTGCAGAGAGAACAAATTCCACCCGTTGAAAGTTGACAGCCATACGGTACCTCTTCTCACTGGCGCAGAACAGTCTCCGCGCTCTTCTCCGCTTGGGTAAAGGTGACGTTCATCCCCTCCCGGGCGCTCTGCTCCGCCTGCTCGGGGTAGACCAGCGCCTCCGCCAGCACAGTGTCGATGGTCTCCGCGCCCACAAAGCGCAGGCCTTGGCGGACCACCGGGTCGATCTCCTCCAGGTCCTTCTGGTTGTCCTTGGGAAGGATCACCGTCTTCATGCCGCTGCGGTAGGCAGCCATAGTCTTCTCCTTCAGTCCGCCGATAGGCAGCACCCGGCCGCGGATGGTGATCTCACCGGTCATGGCCACATCCCCCCGGACCTTGCGGTCGGTGAGGGCAGAGAGCATGGCCGTGGCGATGGCCACACCGGCGCTGGGCCCGTCCTTAGGGACGGCCCCCTCGGGGAAGTGGACATGGATGTCCTTGGTCTTATAGAAATCCGGTTCAATGCCCAGAGGGACGGTGCGGCTGCGCAGGCAGCTGAGGGCCGCGTGGGCGCTCTCCTTCATCACATCCCCCAGGTTTCCGGTGAGCTCCAGCTTGCCGGAGCCCTCCATCACGTTGACCTCCACCTCGAGGATCTCACCGCCCACCTGGGTCCAAGCGAGGCCGTTGACCAGTCCCACCTGATCCTTGCCATCCATGTTTGGCTTGGTATAGCGGACAGGGCCTAAGAAGCTGCCAAGGTTCTTCTCTGTCACCCGCAGCTGCTTGGTCGACTCCTCCACAAGGCGCATGGCCGCGCGGCGGCAGAGCTTACCGCACTGCCGCTCCAGCAGGCGGACGCCGGACTCCCGGGTATAGCCATCGATCATCAGGCGCAGGGCGCTGTCGGACACCTGCAGCTGCCGCCCCGTAAGGCCGTGCTCCTTCATCTGCTTGGGCAGCAGGTGACGCCGGGCAATCTGCAGCTTCTCCTCGTCGGTGTAGGAGCCCAGCTCGATGACCTCCATCCGGTCCAAGAGGGGGCGGGGAATAGTGTCGGTGGTGTTAGCGGTGGTGATGAACATAACTTTGCTCAGATCCACCGGGATCTCCAAATAGTGGTCCCGGAAGGCGTAGTTCTGCTCGCTGTCCAGCACCTCGAGGAGGGCAGAGGCCGGGTCGCCCCGGTGGTCGGCACCGATCTTGTCGATCTCATCGAGGACCAACAGCGGGTTCATGGAGCCGCTGCGGATAATGGCGTCAATCACCCGGCCGGGCATAGCGCCTATGTAGGTCTTGCGGTGGCCCCGGATCTCAGCCTCGTCGTGGACACCGCCGAGGCTCAGACGGCTGAGCTTGCGGTTGAGGGCCCTGGCCACAGAGATGGCGATAGAGGTCTTGCCCACACCCGGAGGGCCTACGAGACAGATAATCTGGCCCTTAGCGTCGGGGTTCATCTGCTTGACGGCGATGAACTCCAAAATCCGCTCCTTCACCTTCTCCAGCCCGTAGTGGTCATGGTCGAGGATCTTCCGGGCCGCCGGCACACTGACGCGCTCCTTGGTCTCCACATTCCACGGCATCTCCAAGCACACGTCCAAATAGTTGCGCAGCACCGAGCCCTCGGCGCTGCCGAAGGGCTGCTTCTGCAGGCGGGAGACCTCCTTGAGGAGCTTCTCCTCCACCTCCTCGTTCAGATGGAGGGCCAAAATCTTCTGGCGGTACTCCTCCGCCTCGTTGTCCTCATCCGTCTCGCCTAACTCCCGGCGGATCACCTGCAGCTGTTCCCGGAGGATATGGTCCCGCTGGACCTCCCCCACGTGCTGGCGGATCTTCCCCTCGATCTCCTGCTCCAGAGACAAAATCTCTGTCTCCCGCTTGAGCAGCTCGTTGATCCGCTGCAGCCGCGGAACCGGACGCAGCTCCTCCAAAATCTCCTGCTTATCCTGATGGCGCAGCACGGTGTTCTGGGCGATGTAGTCAGCCAGATAGCCAGGGTCCCGGTTGTCGGCCACCACGCTCAGCAGGTCCTCACTGCTCCGGGGAGAGATCTCGTAATAATCGTGGACATTAGCAAAGGTCTGGCGCAGCAGCGCCTCCAGCTTGTCCTCGCTGATGCGCGACTTGCGCTCGCTGATGAGCTCTACATTGGCCCGGAGGTAGGGCGTGGTCTGCCACAGCCGCTTCAAGGAGGCGCGGCTCTTGCCCTCCATCAGCACGCGGATGGCCCGCTCGGAGATCCGCAGGATCTGCCGCACGGCGGACACCGTGCCCACCGTATAGAGGTCCTCCGCACCGGGCTGGGCGGTGCCGATCTCCTTCTGGGTGACAAGGAAGATGTCCTCGTCGCTCTCCATGGCCCGCTCAAGGGCGCGAACGGAGATCTCCCGCTCCACATCGATGCTCATCATCATGTTTGGGAATATGATCAAGCCCCGCAGAGCAACTACAGGGAGATTCATCATCGTTTGTGTCTGTTCCATTGGGTACTCCTTTCCGACAGGGGGACGCCCCTGTCCGGTATACCGCGCTCTTTGAAAAAAGGGGGCGTCGCCAGGACGCCCTCTTCCTTCGCTTAAGAGGCGGAAGCTGGGTTGGGACGGCTCTCCCCTCCCCGGCTTGTCTTTACTTTCGCCTTCTGCCCGGTCTTCCGCTCGTCCCGGGTCAGGCGCACCGTCTCCTCCCCGCGGACGCAGGCGGCGGTAATCACCGCCTTGACCACCGTGGGGTCGGAGGGGATATCGTACATGATGCCGGTGAGCAGGCCCTCCATCACGGCCCGGAGACCCCGGGCACCGATATTGCGGGCGATCGCCAGATCGGCAATCGCCTCTAAGGCGTCGCGCTCAAAAACCAGCTCCACATCATCATAGGCAAGGAGCTTCTGGTACTGCTTCACCAGCGCGTTCTTAGGTTCGGTGAGAATCCGCACCAGATCCTCTCTGGTCAGGGACTCCAACGGCGCGATCACCGGCAGACGGCCCACCAGCTCCGGGATAATGCCGAATTTCAGCAGGTCGTGGGGCTGCACCTCCTGGAGCAGCTTCCCCACATCCCGGTCCTTCTTGCTGGGGATATCTGCGTCGAAGCCCACGCCCTTGCGGTTGAGCCGGCGCTCGATAATCTTATCCAAGCCGTCGAAGGCGCCGCCGCAGATAAAGAGAATGTTGCGGGTGTCGATCTGGATGAACTCCTGATGGGGGTGCTTGCGTCCCCCCTGGGGCGGCACATTGGCCACCGTGCCCTCCAAAATTTTCAGCAGCGCCTGCTGCACCCCTTCACCGGACACATCCCGGGTGATGGAGGTGTTCTCGCTCTTGCGGGCGATCTTGTCGATCTCATCCACATAGATGATGCCGTGCTCCGCCAGCTCCACGTCGTAATCCGCCGCCTGCAGCAGCCGCAGCAGAATATTCTCCACGTCGTCGCCCACATAGCCGGCCTCCGTCAGGGTGGTGGCGTCGGCAATCGCGAAGGGCACCTTCAAAATCCTTGCCAGGGTCTGGGCAAAGAGGGTCTTGCCGCTGCCGGTGGGGCCGATCATCAAAATATTGCTCTTCTGCAGCTCCACATCGTTGTCGTCGCCGCCGAAGAAGATGCGCTTGTAGTGGTTGTAGACGGAGACGGATAGAGCGACCTTGGCGCTCTCCTGCCCCACCACATACTGGTCAAGGACCTCCTTGATCTCCTTAGGCGTGGGCAGCGTCTCCGGGGGCTCCGCAGCGTGGGAGGAGGTGTAATCCTCCTCCAAAATCCCCATGCACAGCCGGATGCAGTTGTCACAGATGCGCACGCCGGGGCCCTGTATCATACGCTCCACCTGCTCCTCGCTTCGTCCGCAGAAGGAGCAGCGCAGAGATTTCCTGTTCTCCTCGCTCATACTAACCTCTTATAGATAACCTTGTCAATCAGGCCGTACTCCACAGCCTCCTCAGCGCTCATAAAGTTGTCGCGCTCACAGTCCGCCGTCACCGTCTCGATGGGCTTGCCGGTGTTCTCGGCCAGGATGCGGTTCATCCGCTTTTTGATGGTCTCCAGCCGCTTGAGGTGGATGGCCATATCGGTAATCTGTCCCTGGGTACCGGCGGAGGGCTGATGAATCATGATCTCCGCATTGGGCAGCGCCAGACGCTTTCCTTTTGCGCCGGCGGCCAACAGGAAGGCACCCATACTGGCGGCAAGGCCGACGCAGATGGTGGAAACGTCGCATTTGACATACTGCATGGTGTCATAGATAGCCATACCTGCCGTCACACTGCCGCCGGGGCTGTTGATATACAGCTGGATATCCTTATCCGGGTCCTGGGACTCCAGATGCAGCAGCTGGGCCACCACCAGGCTGGCGGTGGTATCATTTACTTCTTCGCTTAAGAAAATGATGCGGTCATTAAGCAGACGAGAGAAAATATCATAGGACCGCTCGCCGCGGTTCGTCTGTTCGATTACATAGGGAACTAAACTCATTGCAAAAACCTCCTGAATGTTTCCTCCTTGGGGACAAACTGTCCCTCTATCCACACAGACCGCCCAGTTATGATAACCAATTTATGGTCCCTTTAACAGTCCCATACCAAATTTTGGCCTATAAGGACGGGGAAGAGGCAGCCCTCTGCCCCCTCCCCCCTTGTCATTACTCCTCAGACTTTTCCTCTGTCTTCTCCTCAGCCTTTTTCGCAGTCCGCTTGGCCTTGGGCTTCTCCTCGCCCTCTGCCTTTTCCTCAGCCTTCTTAGCGGTCCGCTTGGCCTTAGGCTTCTCCTCACCCTCGGCAGTCTCCGCTTTCTTGGCGGACTTCTTGGCCTTGGGCTTCTCCTCGCCCTCCGCCTTCTCCTCGGTCTTTTCCACAGGCTTTGTGGCCACAGCGCTGTCCACCACGATCTTCACCACCTTGGTGTTGACCAGCTGGGACTTGATATTGTCGCTGCTGATGTATTTCTTCAGGTCCTCCGCCTTCATGCCGTACTGCTCAGCGGAGCGCTCATATTCCGCCTCGATCTCCTCGTCGGTGACCTCCACGTTTTCCGCCTTGGCGATGGCCTCCAGCGCTAAATCCAGCTTCACCTGACGCAGAGCGGGCTCCTGAGCCTGGCCCAGCATATCCTCCTCAGTGGAGTTGGTCAGCTTGAGATACTGCTCATAGGGGATCCCCTGGGACTGGAGCTGCATCTTCAGGTTGTCCACAAAGCGCTTGGCCTGCTCGTCCACCATGGGCTGGGGCACGTCGCAGGTGATGCCGTCGGCCACCTGCTGCATCAGAATATCCTCAAAGGCGCGGTCGGCAGCGGCCTGACGGTCCTCCGTCAGCTTGGCCTTGATGTCCTTCTTCAGGTCAGCAAGCGTGTCAAACTCGCTGACGTCCTTGGCAAACTCGTCATCAATAGCGGGGACCTCTTTGACCTTCACAGAGTTAACCTTCACATGGAAGACCACGCTCTTGCCGGCCAGCTCCGCATGGTAGTCCTCGGGGAAGGTGATGTCAATATCCTTCTCCTCCCCGGCGCTCATGCCGATCACCTGGTCCTCAAAGCCGGGAACAAAGGTACCGGAGCCGATCTCCAGATCAAAGTTCTCCCCCTTGCCGCCGTCAAAGGGCTTGCCGTTGTCAAAGCCCTCGAAGTCGATGTTGGCTACGTCCCCCTTCTCCACGGGGCGGTCCACACCCACCATGCGGGTGTTGCGGTCCGCCATCTCGCTGAGGCGGGCGTTCACATCGGCGGCAGTCACCTTCACCTCATCCCGGGGCGCGCTCAGGCCCTTGTACTGGCCGAGGGTGACCTCGGGATATACGTACACAGTGGCCTTGAAGGAAAAGCCGTCCTTGGAGACGTCAAGGAGCTCCACCTCGGGATAACCCACAGGCTCCAGCTTCTCGCTCGTCACCGCGTCCATATAAGCGTCAGGCATCGCGATATTGATCGCCTCGTCGTAGAAAACCTCCACGCCGTAGAGCTTCTCGACCATCTTCCGGGGGGCCTTGCCCTTGCGGAAGCCGGGTACGGTAATCTGGTTGCGCATCTTGCGGTAGGCCTTCTCGATGGCGGCGTCAAAGGCGGCGGCATCGACCTCCACGGTCAGTGCGACCTGATTTTTTTCCAGTTTTTCACAATTCTTAACACTCATTTTTCTTTTCCTCCGTTTACTTGCCCACCTCAACGCCGGGCAACACTGAATTGTAGCACATTCCTGCAAAAAAATCTACTGTTTTTTCTATGAATCGCAGATTTTTTTCGGAATAAACCTCAGATAGTCCGCGGAAATCAAGTAGTAGTCCACGCCGCCGTAGCTTCCCTCCATAGCCCGGCGGTGGGTAGGGCCGTGGAGATGGCCGTAGTAGCAACGCTCCACGCGGTAGCGCTGCAGCACCTCCAGGATCTCAGCGCAGCGATAGCCCTCGTACAAAGGCGGGTAGTGGAGAAAGGCGAGAATGGGCCGGCCCTCCGCCAGCTTCAGCGACGCCTCCAGACGCATGACCTCCCGGCGGAGCACCTTCTCGTTGTGGGGCTTTTGGTCCTCCTCAAAAAACCAGCCTCTTGTGCCGCACAGGGCGTACTCTCCATAGAAGTGGCAGTTGTTGTGGAGAATATCGATGGTAGTGATGCCGTTCTCCGCAAAGAAGCGCCTCATCTTGGCAGCGGTGTTCCACCAGTAGTCGTGGTTCCCCTTGACCAGGAGCTTGCGCCCCGGCAGGCCGTCGATAAAGCGAAAATCCGCCAGACTCTCGGCAAAGTCGATGCCCCAGGAGGTGTCGCCGCACAAGACGGTCACATCGTCATCATGGAGTTGTGAAAAGGCGTCCCGCAGCCGCTCCACATGGTTTTCCCACCCAGGGCCGAACACGTCCATGGGCTTGTCCACGCTGAGGCCAAGGTGCAGGTCGCCGATGGCATACAGGGCCATAGGCTATGGTTCCTCTTTCGATGTAGTTTTCCCCTCCGGTTTAACAACATAGAGGAGGGGCATACCGTATAGGATGCGGGGCTCTTTCTTACTTCAAAAATCTGAGCACCACGTCCTCCATTTTGTCCTTCTCGGTGACCGCGTCAAACCGGGGCTTCTTCCCCTTCAGTGCCGCGAGGCGGCGGGGCGCGGCCACGCCGGTGACCGCCTGCAGTTGGCCGATGCGCTCCACGCTGTCGGCCACCGGCGTCTCCCCGATGGCGGAGAGGACGCTGTCGCAGAACTTGTAGGGAGAGGCAGTGCTGGCGAAGACGGCCACCCGCTCATCCCCGGTCTCCCGCCGGTAGTCCTCCAGCACCTTGGCCGCCACGGCGGTGTGGGTATCGATGAGATAGTGGTCGGCGTAGAGGGCGGCGATGGTTGCCTTGGTGTCCTCCTCGCCGCAGAAGCCGCCGTAGAAGAGCTGCTGGAGCTGCTCCTTCATGGCGGGGGTGATCTCGTAGCGGCCCGCAGCCTTCAGCTGCTCCATATAGGAGCGCACCATGGCGTCGTCGCCGCCGGAGAGCTCGAAGAGCATCCGCTCCAGGTTGCTGGAGATCAGGATGTCCATAGAGGGGCTCATGGTGGTGTGGAAGGGGCGGTTGCGGTCGTAGACACCGGTGCGGATGAAGTCCGTCAGCACGTCGTTGCAGTTGGAGGCGCAGATGAGCTTGCCCACGGGGATCCCCATCTTCTTGGCGTAGTAGCAGGCCAGGATGTTGCCGAAGTTGCCGGTGGGCACGCAGAAGTTGACCTCGTCGCCGTAGGAAACGGCCCCGGCGTTCATGAGATCACAGTAGGCGGAGACATAGTAGACCACCTGGGGCAAAATCCGACCCCAGTTGATGGAGTTGGCGGAGGACAGGAAGTACCCCCGGCCGGCCAGCTCCTCCCGGATACCCTCGTCAGAGAAGATGCGCTTGACACCGCTCTGGGCGTCGTCAAAGTTGCCCACCACGGAGCAGACGCCCACGTTCTCCCCCTCCTGGGTTACCATCTGCAGCTTCTGAATCTCGCTGACGCCGTCCTTGGGATAGAATACCATGATCTTGGTCTGGGGCACGTCGGCGAAGCCCTCCATGGCGGCCTTGCCGGTGTCGCCGGAGGTGGCCACCAGGATGCAGGCGGTCTTCTCCTCCCCGGTCTTCTTCAAACTGGCGCTGAGCAGCTGGGGCAGCATCTGCAGGGCCATATCCTTAAAGGCGCTGGTGGGACCGTGCCAGAGCTCCAGGCAGTAGGTGCTGCCGCCCACCTGGCGCAGGGGCGCCACGGCGGGATGGTCAAACTTCTCCGCGCTGTAGCCAAAGGCGGCGAAGGCGGCCAGTTCCTCGGCGGTGAAATCGTCCAGGTACTTGCCCATGATATAGGCCGAGCGGGCCTGGTAGTCCTTGGCGCACAGGTCCCTTACCTCCCCCTCGGTGAGGGTGGGGAAGCTCTCCGGGGTAAAGAGGCCCCCGTCCCGGCTCAGGCCCATCTTGATGGCCTCCGCCGCGCTCAGGCGGAGGGTCTTGTCTCTTGTGCTCAGATATTTCATCGGTATGTCCTCCCATAGGATTGAGATTGGTTATATCCAGCGCGGCTGTTTGCCGCGGTTTTTCACTCGTTCTTTCCATCCTCCAGCGGCTGTTTCAGCGCGTACCGGAGCAGCAGCAGGAGAACGATTCCTATTATAGCAGAGATCGTCAATCCCCACCGCCGGGCCACCGCCTGCCGGTAGTTCTCCTCCACAGCGTGTTGGCGGGCATCAATCTCCGCAAGCAGTGCCTCTGTGTACGCCGGGTCAGACCGCTCCAAAAGCAGAGCGCGGATGGCAGCCATGCCGGCGGTATCCTCCCCGAAACCCGGCTCGGAAAACAGCGTGCCGCCTGTCTCCGCTGAAAGGACCGCTGCCAGCGCGGCCAGATCCATGACGATCTCTCCATCCTTCTCCGTCAGGGGAATCCATGCTTCCCTGTCCACCCGTGCGGCAAGGAGAGGCGCATCCAACGCGACGGCTTCCCCGTCTGCTCCGGTGAGCCAGTTGTCCGACAACTGCTCATCGTAAAGGAAAAACTTCCTTCCCGGCTGGAGATATCCGCGCAGAGCATCCAATGTATCTGGGTCGTCGCCGCTGGTTGAAAGCAGCACATAGACCGCCATCTCCGGCTCTAAGGTGCCGTGGAGATCCTCCTCTGCCGTTCCCCGCATCAGCAGTCCGTCACCGGCATCCGGCAACACCTCCATCGTCTCAATCAGAGAAAGAGTCGAGTCCTCTGTCTGAGGAAACGTCACAGGCGCCGCCAAGCTGATGTCCTCCCCTGCCGGCGGCAGGGGCCAAAGCCAGAGGGCAGTCAGTCCCAATGCCAGCAGCGCTGCCAGCATGGCCAAAGCTTTTCGCAAGCGCTCCCTCATCGCCCAGCCCCTCCTCTCCTTTCCCGCCCTCTCACTGCAAAAATTGATGCAGATTCCGGTAAAAGATTTTCTCCACTAAGGCCTCCGGGTAGTTGCGCCGGCAGAGGGCCTCCCAGAGGTTGGGCAGGTCCTCCACGCCGGAGAGGTCCTCCGGCACATCGGCGCCGTCAAAGTCCGAGCCAAGACCGATGCAGTTCTCCCCGCCCAGCTCGAGAAAATTCTCGATGTGGGCCGCCGCCGTATCCACGGTGGGGTGCTCCCCCAAGAAATACGTGCAGAAATTCACCCCCACAAAGCCGCCCCGGCGAAAAATTTCCCGGGCCATATCGTCGGTGAGGTTCCGGCTGTGGGGACACAGGGCGCGGCTGTTGGAGTGGCTGGCCACCACCGCACCGCCGTCCAGTTCCATCAGCGCCCAAAACCCCCGGTCGCTGAGATGGGACACATCTATGTAGATCCCCAGCTCCCGGGCCCGCCGGGCAAAGGACCGACCGGCCTCTGTCAGTCCCCGGTCCATAGTGTGGGGGGCCGCCAGGGCGTTGGGATGGTTCCAAGTGAGATTGATCCACCGCACGCCCCAGCCTTTCAGCTCCTCCAGCCGTCTCTCGTCACAGCCGATCAGCTCCGCCCCCTCCAGGGAGAGAACGCAGCGCTTCATCAGCTCGCCATGGCGCTCCTTCGCCTGTCGAAAGCAGTCCGCCTGCGCGCGGACAGAGGCAAAAAGCTCCGCCGGCGGCGCCGAGGCCCCGTCGCGGTAGAGGGCAAAGACCTGCCCCATAGGGGCATAGGCGCTCAGCCGCTCCAGATCCAAGTGCCCCGGATTCCGGAAGAGATCCCAGCCCTCCTCCACGCAGCGGCTGAGGGTGTCGCAGTGGGCGTCAAAATAGGGAAAAGTCTGCAAGATATCACCTCAAAAAGCATTCTCCATATATTCTATGCGCTCCTTCCCGTCCTCCGCCACATAGACCTCCGCCACGTCGAAGCGCACCGGGCAGTCCAGCTCCCGGAGGCTGAGGTAATAGGCCGCGGTAGTCCGCAGCCGCTCCTGCTTACGGTAGTCCACATACTCCCGGGGCAGGCCCATGGAGAGATTGGTCCGTGCCTTCACCTCCACAAAGCACAGCAGCCGCCCCTTCTGTGCGATGAGGTCGATCTCCCCGTAGCGGCAGCGAAAGCGGCTGGCCACCACCCGGTAGCCCCGCCGGCGCAGGTAGGCCGCCGCAAGGGCCTCCCCCCTCTCCCCCAACTCCCTACTGCCCACGGCGCGCCTCCCACTTCTTCAGAAAGCTGCGGCGGTGGATGGGACAGGGGCCATATGTATTCAGCATGGCGTAGTGGAGCTTCGTCCCGTAGCCCTTGTGCTGGGCGAAGCCATAGGCCGGATAGCGCGCAGCCATCTCCTCCATGTACCGGTCCCGGCTCACTTTGGCCAAAATGGAGGCCGCGGCAATAGAGGCGCTGCGGCTGTCACCTTTGACAACGGTCTGGTGGGGCGTGATGACGGCGCAGCGGCTGCCGTGGTCCCGGTTGCCGTCAATCAGGGCGAAGTCCGCCGGCGGCGCAAGGCCGTCGATAGCCAGCTGCATGGCCTTGATCCGGGCGTTGAGGATATCTAACTCATCGATCTCCTCCGGCCCCACCGAGGCCACTGACCATGCTGCGGTCTGGGCCTTGATCTCCTCAAAGAGCACCGCACGACGCTTCTCCGTCACCTGCTTGGAGTCGTTGAGATAGGGCAGCTCCAGCCCTCTCGGCAAAATAACCGCGGCAGCGTACACCGGCCCCGCCAAAGGCCCGGCCCCCGCCTCGTCCACACCGCAGACGGTGGTGAAGCCGCCCTGCCACTGGGCGCGCTCATAAATCCAAAGGTCCATCATCTTCCTCCGGCAGTTCCAGTGTAAAGCGGCCAAGCTTGCCAGAGCGAAACTCGTCCAGCAAAATTCTTGCCATCCGGTCCGTGTCCACCTCGCCGCCAGAGATCAAAAAGCCCCGCTTCTTCCCCGCCGCCTCCAAGAGGCGATAGCCCCAGGAGACGTCGTTCTCTTCCGCCTCCCGCGGAGCGATGGCGGGAAGCTTATAGGCAACGCAGAGGCTCTCCGGGTAGTGTTCCCCTAAATAGGCCATCAAGCGGCAGGAGAGCTCCTCCACATCCATCACCTCATCCTTCACCGCCCCAGTGAAGGCCAGGTGCAGCGCCACCCGCTCCTCCTCAAACTTGGGCCAGAGGATCCCGGGGGTGTCCAGCAGCTCTAAGCTCTGGTCCACCGGGACCCACTGCTTGGAGCGGGTGACCCCAGGGCGGTCCTCCGCCTTGGCGGTCTTGCGCTTGGCCACCTTGTTGATAAAGGTGGACTTGCCCACGTTGGGGATGCCTAAAATCATCACCCGAATAGTCCGGTCCGCCTGTCCCTTCTCCGCATAGGCCGCGAGCTTGTCCCGCAGCAGCTCCCGAACGGCGGCGGCGAATTTCGCCGTGCCCTGGCCGTCCTTGGCGTTGGTCTCCAGCACCGCAAAGCCCCGTCCTTCAAAGGCGGCGCGCCAGCGCCTTGTGGCGGCGCCGTCCGCCAAATCCGTGCGGTTGAGGACGATCAGACGGGGCTTGCCCGCCGTCAGCTCCTCCACATCCGGGTTCCGGCTGCTGTAAGGGATCCGGGCGTCCAAAATTTCACACACCGCGGCCATATGCTTCATCTGTTCGGCAATCATCCGCCGGGTTTTGGTCATATGGCCGGGATACCACTGAATATTCATAGCTGGCTCCTCTTATCCGATGGGACCGATCCGGCTGAAGTCCCGTGAGCCGCTGCCGGGCAGCTCCCCCAGGTAGGCCGCCGTCTTACCGGGAAACAGCAGAAACACCGCCTCCCCCACAACATAGCGCTCGTCCACCACACCCAGCAATGTGCTGCGGCTGTCGGTGCTGTGGTTGCGGTTATCCCCCATGAGGAAGAGCTCCCCCTCCCCCAGGGTCACTGGGAAGGTCATCCCCTCAGCGGAGTAGGTCCGCTCGGCAATATATTCCTCCTCTATGGCTACGCCGTCCACATAGACGGTGCCGGTGTAAAAATCGATGTCCACGGTCTGTCCGCCTACGGCGATCACCCGCTTGATAATCGTCTCATCCAATGGGGCGTTGTACTGGTGAACCATCACAATATCTCCCGCCTCGATCTTACAGAGGGGCGCCCGCAGCACCAGCACTTTGTCCCCGGCGTAGAGGGTGTTCTGCATGGAGGGCCCTTGAACGGTGACCAGCTGGGCCACAAATAAAAAGAGCAGCACGACCACCAGTACCGCCCCCACGAGAGACCTGGCCCAGTCAAAGAGGGAATTTTCCTCCTCATCCTTTTTCTTCCCGGCCTCCTCCTCGGCCTCGTCATCCTCCTCTATCTCCTCTGGCTCCAGGTCCAGTTCCTCTTCTAATTCCTCTTGTTTTCTCTTGTCTTCCGCCATGTTCGCACTCCTCTTAGCCATAATTCACTGATGATATAGTGTATCACAAACGTCCCGGTATTACAATGAATTTTTCCTTTTTTCGCCAAAGGCAAATTCTGATACGGCAAAAAGACACGCCGCAAGCCTTTCTGTCTTGCGGCGTGTCCTATCCACAGTTCATCGGCGGGACCCATAGGATGGCAGCTATTCCGTGAAATCTGTCAGTTCCCCCTGGGAAAAGGCCTCCTCGCTGTTTGTCCAGAGGGCGAAGCCGCTCTCCACAATCTCCTCCGCCTCCACGTCAAATATGGCGTATCGGTTCAGTTCTGTGCTGGAGAAGTCCCCGCCCACCGGCAGGCACAGCAGTCGCACCCTGGTTTCGCTCTCCCAGCGGGCCGTCACAATCTCCAGGGCCTCCTCATCATCCCACTCATCTAAGGTCCGGCTCATGCCGTACCCCTTGGAGCTGACGGTGTAGTCCATGGGATCCTTGGTCAGATTCACCCAGTAGGTGCCGTCCTCCGACCAAAACCGCGCCAGGGTCACATTACTTGCTATGCGCTCCGCCGTCATCTCCTCCACAGCCCCTCTGATGGCCTCCCAGTCGGAAAACCACGTCTCAGGCAGAATGGCGTAGCGACCGGCAGTGATATTCCGCCCGCCCATATCATCCTCGGACAGCGTGGCATAGTCGCTGAGATAGATATACGTCCCGTCCGTCACTAAGAAGCTGTAGCGCCGCTCCTCAATCTCCTCCGTACCGCCGAAGCGGTCCCGGGTGGCGTCCCTGCGGTAGAGAAAGTGGCTGTTCTCATAGATGATGTCGTGGATCACTGGGTCCCCCTCGATGGTATAGCAGACGATGCGCAGCATGGCGGAGGTGCCGAGGGAGACCCGCTCCAAAAATGACGCCACCCGCTGCTCATTCCCGCCGATGATCGTACCGGCGGCGCTGATAAGCAGATCATAGTCCATGGAGGAGAGGTCCAACTCCTCCGGCAGGCTCTCCAGCTCCTCATAGCCGTAGGGGGTGTCGCTGGTGATGTCGCTGACGCCGATGGTGAACTCTGCGCAGTAGAGCCTGCCCTCCACCTCCTTAATCAGGCGATAGTAGCCGTCGCTCACCTCATAGTCGTAGGGGAAAAAACTGAAGGCGTTCCCCCATGTCTCCCCTGGCGCCACCTGATAGGCGATGTCATTCCATCCTACATCCTCTGCGGCAGGCAGGCTGCGCCATGCGCCATCCCGATACACCTCGATGGTATAGGGGGCGCCGAAGGTAATCGTCTCCTCGCCGCAGTTCTCCACATAGTAATTAAAGCTCTCCACGCTCTTGTCGTAGACCTCGTGCTCGATGGACAGCACCACCGTGCCGGAGGTATCAAAATCCTCCTCATCGTAGGGAGAGGGCGTCATCTCAGGCGCCTTAGCGCAGGCATGCAGAGAAAACAAAAAAACAACAAAAAGCCCCCACGCAAGGAAGCGCTTCATAAACATCACCTCAGCCTTTCGTTCTATTACTCAGGACGGCGGCAGCCCCCAAAAAGTTCCGCTCTATTTGTGACCTAACTGTTAATTTATCCTATTCAGCCAGAAAATCCCCGCGTTTTCCGCCGGCCGCGCAGGCGAAATTCCGCATGCGGTGTCCCCGCCTCCTCAGCCCCGTTTTTCTTGCCCTGCGGCACAGAAACAGTTGGACAAGCCCCGCTGCTGGTCCTCCGCTCCTGACCGCAAAAGAAAAACAAGCCGCATCCATGGGTTAAGCCCCATAGGTACACAATGTGAACCTATGGGGCTTAATGCCGTGTATGGGGAAAGGGCACTGCAGAACAAGTTTCTGCAGTGCCCTTTTCTTTGAAAGCACTCTCATCTGCTCAATAAGAGCATTTCGTTCCTTGGACATCTGATTCCACGATCGAGCACATTTTGCCTCTGGAGAATCTAAAAACCAACTTGGGTTATATTTGTGACCTCTACCGTTTCCCATCCCGTCCAACGGAACACCTTATAGAGCCGTCCGCCTTGCAGATAGTAGATGTAATTCCCATCTACGACAAAGGAT
>CAJFUI010000121.1 GCA_904420145.1 uncultured Oscillospiraceae bacterium | reverse complement strand
GAGCGCAGCGAACCGCCGCGGAAGCGGCGTACAAGTGTTTTGCCGGAGGCAAAACCTTGGAGCGGGCGGGGTTTGCCCGTCCGCTCGGGTGAAAAAGCGGGGTCCCCATGGGACCGGAGGTCCATGGGGCGCGCACCGCACAGCTATACAGAAGAGACACCGGCGGAAGGAAAGGAAGGCTTATGAGAGTTATTGTGGACGCCATGGGCGGCGACAACGCCCCGGCTGAGATCGTGAAGGGGGCCCTTGCCGCCCATGGGAAAAAGAACGTAGAAATCGTGCTGGTGGGCCGGGAGGAGGCCATCCGTTCCGCTGCCGCGGAGCAGGGCGGCGTCCCGGACAGTGTCAGGGTGGTCAACGCTGCGGAGGTCATCGAGATCTGCGACGACCCGGCCACCGCCTTTAAGCAGAAGAAGGATTCCTCCATTACCGTGGGCCTCACCATGCTGAAAAACGGGGAGGGGGACGCCTTCGTCTCCGCCGGCAGCACCGGGGCCCTTCTCTCGGCGGCGACTCTCATGGTCAAGCGGGTGCGGGGCATCCGCCGGGCGGCGCTGTGCCCGGTGATTCCCACCGCCGCGGGACAGGCGGTGCTCATCGACTGCGGGGCCAATGCCGAGTGCACGGTGGAATATCTGGTGCAGTTCGCCTATTTAGGCAGCTTCTACGCCAAGCGGATGCTGCAGGTGAAGAGCCCCCGGGTGGGCCTTTTGAACATCGGCGCGGAGCCCAGCAAGGGTGACGATTTGCGTCGGGAGACCTATCAGGCCCTGACCGCCGCCGCCGAGGGGGGCGAGCTGAACTTTGTGGGCAATATCGAGGCCAAGGAGGCCCTCAAGGGCGGCTGCGACGTCATTGTGGCCGACGGATTCTCTGGAAACATCATGCTGAAGACCATTGAGGGGGCGGCCTCCTTCTTAGGCGGCGAGATGAAAAAGATGTTCCTCCAGAGTACGAAGACCAAGGTGGCAGGCCTCTTGATGAAGGACGCACTGCGGCAGTTTAAGGAGCTGCTGAACCCCGATCGGATCGGCGGCACTGCCTTTTTGGGGATCAGCAGGCCGGTGATCAAGGCCCATGGCTCCAGCGGCGCCGCGGCCATTGAGAACGCCGTCTATCAGGCGGCGGCGGTGGCGGAGAGCGGCATCATCGCGGATATCGAGGCGAATATCGACAGCATGCGCCTCTCCTCCCACCGGGAGGGGTAAATACCGGCGTGGCTGGGGATTTGCATGTTTGCATGGCCGCTATTTTGCTGTGCTTTTCCTTGGCAAAATGAAGAAACCCTATTGACAGGGCGAGGGAATTATCTTATGATCACAGCAGAATATTTTTTCCCGGGGAGGAAACAATGAGATGAACGTACAGGATATTTTGGCGAAGATGCAGGAGATGATCGCCGAGCAGTTTGCCGTGGAGGAGGACGAGATCACCATGGAGACCTCCTTCGAGGAGGACTTGGGCGCCGATTCCGTGGACCTTGTGGAGCTGGTGATGGCCATGGAGGAGGAGTTCGAGATCGGAGAGGTGGAGGAAGAGGACCTGTCCGATTTGAAAACTGTGGGCGACTGTGTCAATTACCTGGCGAATAAGCTGAAATAACCGCCGGAAAACTCCGCGTAAGCGGAGTTTTCTTATGGAAAAGACTGAGAGAGGAGCGTGGGGCAGTATGGAGGCGCTGGAAAAAAAGTTGGACTATGTGTTCCGGGATAGGAGCTTGCTGAGCGAGGCGCTCAACCACAGCTCCTATGCCAACGAGCACCGGGGTGACGGCGGCAGCAGCAACGAGCGTTTGGAGTTTTTGGGGGACGCCATCCTCGGCTTCGTTACGGCGGAGCACCTCTTTAAGACCTATCCCAACCTGCCCGAGGGGGATTTGACCCGGATCCGGGCGGCGCTGGTATGCGAGCAGAGCCTCTACGAGGTGGCACGGCGGTTGGAGCTGGGGCCCTGTCTGAAACTGGGCAGAGGGGAGGAGGCCGGCGGCGGCCGGCAGCGCCAGTCCATCCTTGCCGATGCGGTGGAGGCCATCTTCGCCGCCATCTATCTCGACAGCGACATGGCCACCATCTCCCGGATCATCCACCGCCTTCTGCTGGATCACTCCAGCGTCCATGTGGTGGAGGAGCGCCGGGACTATAAAACGGCCCTGCAGGAGCTGGTGCAGCGGGAGGAGGGGCGGACCCTTGTCTATGAGCTCCTCAGTGAGACAGGCCCCGACCACAACAAGACCTTTACCTTCCGCGTGCTGGTAAACGGCATTCCTGAGGGGGAGGGCAGCGGCCACAGCAAGAAGGAGGCGGAGCAGAGCGCCGCCCGGGACGCCCTCCACAAGCTGGAGCAGAAGTGATCGGCGGGCATCGTCCCCGGCCTCTGCGGTTTCTCTGAATAAATGGTCAGCACTACCCCCGCCTGATTGGCAGGCGGGGGTTTCCCGCCGTTTGGGCGGGCGTTTTTCTTTTTCGCGCGGCCGATGGGGAAAAGTCCCCTCCCCATGGAAAAGACTCCTTTCGTCGGGAGAAGCCGCTGGTGCCGTGCGTATGCTGCCGCCGGGCGGCGGAAAAAGACAGGCCGCTTAGAGCGGCGAGAAAAAAGAGTGGTAAAGCGCGGGAGGATATGGTAAAATAATTTGAATAGGATTTGTGCCGTCTCTCTCGCCGCCTGCCGAAGGGGGAGGGGACGCCTTGCCGCGCCGTCGTACCGACGGCTTTTCACTCAACCGCTTTTTATTGAAGGAGGCCTTGCCGTGTCACTGCTGTCCGCATTTCTCTTGGGGCTGATTCAGGGGGTGGCGGAATTTCTGCCGATTTCCAGCTCCGGCCATTTGGCTATCGCCCAGAACCTGTTCCACCTAACCCCAGAGGGGGTAGACGATGTTTTCTTCAGCATTCTGCTCCACTTGGGCACCTTGGTGGCGGTGTTTGTCGCCTACTGGGGGGATATCCGGGAGATGGTGGTGGAGTTTTTCCTCGGCATCCGGGATATTGCCCGCCGCCAGACGCCTACACCCGTGCCCCCGGCCCGCCGGCTGATCTTGATGCTGGTGGTGGGGACGCTGCCCCTCTTTGCGGTTTTGCCGCTGCAGGACTGGCTGGAGAGCCTGAATGCCAACACCTACTTTGTAGGGGGCGCGCTGATCTTCACCGGCGTCATGCTCTTTGCCTGTGATAAGATCCGCAAGGGCAGAAAGACGGCCAAGACGGCCACCATGCTGGACGCGCTGATGGTGGGAATCGGGCAGGCCGTCGCCACCGCGCCAGGGATCTCCCGGTCCGGCACCACCATCTCCGTTGGCTGCCTCATGGGGTTCGAGCGCAAATTCGCCGTGCGCTTTGCCTTTTTGCTGTCCATCCCCGCGGTGATCGGGGCCAATATTCTCAGCTTAGCGGATGCCATCCAGGCGGGGGCCATCAACTGGGAGCTGCTGCCCTACTATGCCGTGGGCGTGGTGACCGCCGCCGTTACGGGCTATCTGTCCATCTTCCTTGTGCGCTTGGTGGCGGACAAGGGGAAGTTTGGTTTCTTCGCCTACTACTGCTGGGCAGCCGGCCTCATTACCCTAATTTTGACCTTCGTGCTGTAAGACAGGGAGAGAGGGAGTTATGGCGAGTACACAAAAGAAACCTGCTAAAAAGGGCGGCAGCAAAGGCACCGCCGGGAAGCGCTCCGCCGCCACAGGGCGGTCCAAGCGCCCCATCCGCCGGGAGGTGGGCGGTGGCGTCTGTTTGGCGCTGGCAGTGTGCGTCATGGTGGGCTATTTTGAGACCGACGGGCTGTTTATTCAGCTTCTGCCCAAGCTCTGTAAGGGCCTTGTGGGCTACGGCTACTATGTGATGGCTCCCGCCCTTGTGGTTGCCGGCATCATCCTGCTCTGGCACAGAGGGCGCCCGGTGGCCCTGCGCACCACCAGCGTGCTGCTCTTGCCGGTGATCTGGGGAAGCCTTGGCCACGAGCTGTTCTGCAAGGTGGACTTCACCGCCTCCATGGGGATCATCCCGCGGCTCTGGGAGAGCGGCATCAGCATGACCTCCGGCGGCGTGGTCTCCGGGGCCATCGCCCGGGGCTTTGAGGCGGTGTTTGGCCACATCGCCACCATGATTTTCTTTATCCTGCTGCTTTTGGGGCTGCTGCTGGTCGTCTTCCACCGCCAGATCGGCGCCCTGTGGGAGCGGTGGCGGAACCGGCCGGTCTATGAGGAGCCGGCTCCGGCGCCCCAGAGCGCATCCAAAGGGCAGCAGCGCCCGGCAGAACGGCCCAAGGCGGCCAAGACGCCCCGCTCCGCCATTGACATCCCCTTGGATGACGGGCCTAAGGAGAAACGGCCGGGGATCCTCAGCGGTTTTTTCCGCCAGAAGTCCAGCGACCAGCGGACGCCGGATCAGGTGTGGACAGAGGAGCGGGAGGAGGAGCCAAGGGAGACCGGGGAGGTTGCCTCCCCCTTCGTGGAGGACCCCTTTGTGAGTACGCCCCCGCCGGTCCAGCCGGCTGCGGCACCCTCTGTCCGCGAAGGCCCCTTCTCGGCGATGCCGGCGGAGGAAAAGCCCTTCTCCGCGCCCGCCGTGCCCTCCCGGGAGGAGGCAGCGCCTCAGGAGAGCGAACCGCCCCGCCGGGTCAGCCGGGCCGCCGCCAAGGCCGAGGTGGAGCACGCAGCTGCGGAGGTCGGCGCGGAGATCAGTGAGAACAGCGGCAGGGAGGAGGCGGCCTACCGCTATCCCCCTATCACCCTGCTCAACCAGAGTACCCAGGGCAATCCGGCGGAGGCAGGGGCGGAGTTGCGCTCCAATGCCAAGCGTCTGGCGGACACTTTGGTGAGCTTCGGGGTAGACGCGGTGCCCGGGGATGTGGTCCGGGGCCCGGCTATCACCCGCTATGAGTTTGTCTTGGAGCAGGGGGTCAAGCTCAGCAAGATCACAAACCTGGCCGACGACATCGCACTGGCCCTCGGGGCCAGCGGCGTACGCATCGCCCCGGTACCGGAGAAGATCGCCGTGGTGGGCATTGAGGTGCCCAACAAGCACGTCTCCCCGGTGCTGATCCGGGACGTGCTGGAGAGCCGGACCTTCGTGGCCCACAAGTCCCCCGTGGCCTTCACTGTGGGCCGGGATATCGCCAACAACGACATCGTGGGGGATATTGCCAAGCTCCCCCACGTGCTCATCGCCGGCACCACGGGCTCCGGCAAGTCCGTGTGCACCAACAGCCTGATCATCTCCCTGCTCTATAAGTCCACCCCCGAGGAGGTCCGCTTCATCATGGTGGACCCGAAGATGGTGGAGCTGGCCCCCTACAACGGCATCCCCCACCTGCTGATCCCCGTGGTCACCGACCCCAAGAAGGCTGCCGGTGCGCTGCAGTGGGCGGTGTATGAGATGATGAAGCGCTACAAGACCTTCTCAGAGATGGGGGTCAAGAAGCTGGAGGAATACAATGCCCTCGCCGAGCGGCGGGAGGAGCTGAAGAAGATGCCCACCGTGGTGGTGGTCATCGACGAGCTGGCGGATCTGATGCTGGTGGCCGCCAAGGAGGTGGAGGAGTCCATCTGCCGGGTGGCCCAGATG
>CAJFUI010000120.1 GCA_904420145.1 uncultured Oscillospiraceae bacterium | reverse complement strand
GAAGATCCGGGAGGCCCAGCTGGAGAAGGTCCCCTACATGCTGGTGGTGGGCGACCGGGATATGGAGAACGGCACCGTCTCCCCCCGCCACCGTGCTGAGGGCGACATGGGCGCTATGAGCTTTGATGCCTTTGCCGCACTGCTGAAGGAGGACGTGGACACCAAGGCCATCAAATAAAAAGAGAACCTTTGATAAAAAAGGTCGACGGCACTGTGCCGCCGGCCTTTTTGCACCTGAGGGAGGGCCGCCGCATAAAATGGCAGTAAAAGCGAGGAGGTACCGCTATGCCCATTATCTATCTCAGCCCCTCCACTCAGGAGGGGAATATGTATGTCACCGGCAGCGGCAGCGAGGAGTACAACATGAACCGTCTGGCTGACGCCATGGTGCCCTATCTCCTGTCCAACGGGATCCAGTACACCCGAAATACGCCGGACATGACCGCTGGCAGTTCCATTCGGCAGGCGAATCAGGGGTGGTATGACTTCTACCTGGCTCTCCACTCCAACGGCGCGCCCCCGGACCGCTACGGACAGGTCCGGGGAGTAGTTGCCTTTTACTACCCCACCAGTTCCAATGGCCAGCGGGCCGCAGAAATTTTTGCCGACAACCTGAAGGATATCTACCCCCTGCCCAATCTGGTCACTACCCGGGCTACCACCACCCTCGGAGAGGTCCGGGACCCTAAGTTCCCCTCGGTGCTTTTGGAACTTGGCTACCACGACAACGTGTATGATGCCCAGTGGGTGGAAAACCATATGAACGAAATCGCCCAGAATTTGGTGCTGAGCCTGACGGAATATTTTGGCCTGCCCTTCATCTGGCCGATTACTCCCTATGACGCCATGGTGTCTGTGAGCAGCGGCACGCTGAATCTGCGCAGCAGGCCGGACCGCAGCGCCACAGTCATTGCCGATATGCCCAATGGTGCGGCAGTGCGGGTGTTCGGGGAGTGGAACGGCTGGGCGGTGGTCCACTATGGAGACTATGTGGGTTACGCGGCGCTGCAGTATCTGCGCCGGGCGCAGTGAAAATGGGGTGCCTGCAGCTTTCGCTGCAGGCACCCCAATTTTTTGCCATGCAAAAGCATAGCAAAATGGGCCATGCGCCCCGGCTTTTGCCTGTGATCGCAGTGCACTTTCAGCCCATGAAGTTTCTTACCGAATGAAATTGGTGCGTGCGCCCCGCTCGGCCTTAGGGGGCAGAATACCGGCGTTTTTTCCAGCCTCAATACATTTGAGCAGCCACGCCATGTTCCGCGCAGCGTTGCGCATGGTCTGCAGGCCCTCCAAATCCTGGGGCACATCCTCGGCCACGGCGCCGTGGACCATAGTCCAGTAGGTGGAGGAGACCACGGGCATCTGATTGATGGTAAAGTGCTTGGTGACCGCGTCAAGGGAGGCGGTGGTACCTGCCCGGCGGGCCACCGCCACAGCAAAGCCCGGCTTGTGGGCAAAGGCGCTGCCGCCGGCATAGAAGGCCCGGTCCAGAGCAGAGAGCAGACGGCCGCTGGGGTGGGCATAGTAGACGGGGGTGCCAAAGACAAAGCCGTCGGCCCCCGCCGCCTTCTCAATGAGCTCGTTGACGCAGTCATCCTTGAAGACACAGGCATTTTTCTGCATCAGGGCGCAGGCACCGCAGGCGGTACACTCCCGGATGGCGGCACTGCCCAGCTGGAAGATCTCGGTTTCAATCCCCTCCTTCTGCAGTGTCCCAGCCACTTCGGACAGGGCGGTAAAGGTGGAACCGGCCATGTTGCTGCTGCCGTTAACCAATAGTACTTTCATAAAAAGACCTCCTGAATCACTTTGTGTTTCTGCCGTTATTGTAATATGGGAGAACCGGTATGTCAAAGGTCTCGGTATATTTCAATTGTTTTTTTGGAAATGTATGCTATAATCTATGCTATGCAATAGGCTGCAGCCCTTTTGAGAGAATAGAGAGAGGAGCGATAGGGCAAAGGCTGGGACCAGATGGAGAATGAGGCATCGGATGGAAAAGCACCAGAGATTGAAAAAATTGGAGAGAAACGGACTGTTTTGCTTTTGCCGTGAGATGGTGGAGCGCTATCGTGACCACGATATTCCGCGGCAGGGCGCGGCGCTGTCCTATTATCTGCTCTTTACCCTGTTTCCGCTGCTGATCTTTGTCAGCTCTCTGCTTGGTATTCTGCAGCTTGATGTGGAACGGGTTTTGGATGCGCTGAATACGGTGCTGCCCTCTGCGGTGGTGGAGCTGTGCGGGATGTATCTGAAGTATGTCTCTCAGACTGCTGACAACACCATGCTCTGGTTCTCTCTGGTATTTTCAATCTACTTTCCTATGCGCTCGGCCAACAGCCTGATGCGGGGGGTGCGGATGGCCTACGGGCTGGACCGTCCCTCCAATATTATTTTGTACTATATACGCCTGCTGCTCTACACCGTGTTCCTGATCGTACTGGTCGCCGTCGCGCTGGTGCTGACGACAGTGGGTGAGCGGGTGCTGCTGTATATTACAAGCCGGCTTTCAGTGCCGCTGTATCTTATACGCCTGTGGCACTATCTGCGCTTTGCTGTTTTGGCGGTGGTGCTCTTTGCGATCTTTGGGCTCTTGTACGTCTTGGCCCAGGATCGTCCACAGACAGCCCGGGGCATCGTCCCCGGTACGCTGATTGCCATGGTGTCGTGGATGGTCCTCTCCCTTGGCTTTTCCTACTATGTAGAAAATTTCGCCAATTACACGGTGATCTACGGTACGCTGGGAGCGGTCATTATTCTGCTGATCTGGCTCTATCTCAGCTCGGTGACCCTTCTCCTCGGCGCTGAGTTTAACGCGGTGCTGCTGGAACGAAAAGAACAGAAGAAAAACGCCTCGAATGGAGGGAGCAGCGAATGAAAATTATCATTATCGGAAATGGTAAGGTGGGGTATACCCTTGCAAAGCAGCTCAGCGGGGAATTCCATGATCTGGTGCTGGTGGATCAGCGTGCGGAGGCGCTGGAGGAGGCGGACAACTCCTTAGATGTCCTCTGTATCGAGGGCAACGGCGCCTCCATCAGCGTGCTGCTGGAGGCGGGGATCCGCAAGGCAGACCTGGCGATCGCCGTGACAGGCTACGACGAGGTGAACATCATGTGCTGCCTGATCGCCAAGAAGCTCGGCGCCAAGCACACAGTGGCCCGTATCCGCAACCCGGAGTATTTCAGCGAGGCGGCGCTGCTGAAAAAGGAGATTGGGCTGGACATGGTCATCAATCCCGAGTACGCTGCCGCCCAGGAGATCGGGCGAATCCTGCGGGTACCCTCCGCCTTCAGTGTGGAGAGCTTTGCCCGGGGACGGGTGGAGATGATCGGCTTCTATGTGAAAGAGAGCGACGGACTGGCAGACATCTCCCTGAACGACTACAACAAGAAAAACCCCAACGGTGTGCTGCTGTGCGCGGCCATCCGCAAGGGGGAAATTTTTGTTCCCAATGGAGGATTCATCCCACAGGTAGGGGATAAGGTATATGTCATCGGCAGCCAGGAGGAGCTGGACAAGTTTTTCCGTCTGCTGCACCGGCCGGCCAACCCTATCCGCCACGTCTCCGTACTGGGGGGCAGCCGCATCGCCACCTACCTCGGCTGGGAGCTGGACCGCATGGGGATCAAAATGAAGGTAGTGGAGATCAACCGGGAGAAGTGCCTGCTGCTGACGGAGAAGCTGCCCAGCGCCCTCATTATCTGCGGAGACGGTACCAACAGCAGCCTCTTGGAGGGGGAGGGAATTTTTGAGGCGGACGCCTTCGTGTCCCTGACCAACCGGGACGAGGAGAACCTGCTGATGGCGTTGAGCGCCCAGCGCGCCGGCGTCAAGGCTGTAATTGCCAAGATGAGCCGCCCCAACTACATCGACCTGATGCGGGAGGCCGGAGTGGACAGCGTCATCAGTCCCAAGGATATCACTGCCAGCCAGATTACCGCCTATGTCCGCTCCCTGGCCAACAGTGAAGGCAGCGCGGTGGAGCACCTCTATAAGCTCTTAGGCGGCGCTATGGAGGCGGTGATGTTTACCGTCACTACCGCCACCCGCTTCCTCAACACGCCGCTGAAAAATCTGAACCTGAAGGACGGGCTGTTGGTGGCGGCCATCGTCCGGGATACCAAGACCATTATCCCCGACGGAAATACAGAGATCCTCAATGGCGACAAGGTGATCGTCATGGCCAAGAGCCTCTTTTTGCAGGATCTCAACGATATTTTGCAATAAGGGCGTTCCATTCGGTCCAAGGAGAGAGAAAGAGGTTCGGCCATGAATCATAGATTGGTATTATACATGCTGGGACAGATTCTGCGGGTGGAGGCGGTGTTTCTGCTGATTCCCCTGATCGTGTGCTGGGCGACGGATGGCGGCGGCGCCATGGGGTTTGCCGTTACGATCGCCGTTACGGCGGTTTTGGGTCAGACCCTTGTCTGCTGCCTGCGGGGCAGCCAGCGGAGCATGCAGGCCAGAGACGGCTTTGCGGCGGTGGCTCTCAGCTGGGTGGCCATGTCCGCCTTCGGCGCTCTGCCCTATGTGATCTCCGGCGCCATTCCCAACTATGTGGATGCCTTTTTTGAGACGGTCTCCGGATTTACCACCACTGGCGCCACCGTCCTCAGCGAGGTGGAGTCCCTGCCCAAGGGGATCTTGTTCTGGCGGTCCCAGACCCAGTGGATGGGCGGCGTGGGCGTTCTGGTGCTGGCCTTAGCTATTTTGCCCAAGAGCGGAGAGGGCAGCGTTTACCTGATGCGGGCGGAGTCCCCGGGGCCCATCAAGACGAAACTGCTGCCCCGGCTTAAGGACAGTGCCAAGGCCCTCTACAGCATCTATATCGGCCTGACTGTGGGGGAGACAGTGAGCCTGCGGTTGGCGGGGATGAGCTGGTATGACGCCATTAACCATGCCTTCACCAGCATCTCCACCGGCGGCTTCTCGGTGAGAAACGCCAGTATCGCCGCCTACGACTCCATGGTGATCGACTGGATCATCATTATTTTCACCTTCCTCGCTGGCGTCAATTTCTCTATGCTGTTTTTGGCGGTCCGCCGGCAGTTCAGAGAGGTGCTGCGCAACGAGGAACTGCGTCTGTACACGATTTTGACCGTGGGCGCCTCCGCGCTGATCGTAGCCAATCTGGTGGCAGTGGGCGGCGAGGCCTTCAGCGGCAAGACAGTTACCGACGCGGTGTTTCAGGTGGTGACGGTGTCCACCACTACAGGATATTCCACAACTGATTTCTCCCTGTGGCCTACCTTCTCCTACACGATTCTTTTCCTGCTGATGGTGACCGGCGCCTGTGCCGGCAGCACCGCCGGCGGCGTGAAATGTATTCGATTGGTGCTGCTGGGGAAGAATCTGCGCAGAGAGGTCCGCCATATTCTCCACCCAAGGGTGGTGCAGACCATCCGGCTTGACGGGGACCGGGTCGGGGAGGAGACATTGTCCAGCGTGTCGCTGTTCTTCTTTGCCTACATCATGCTGATGCTTATCGGGGGCCTTGTGGTCTCCTGGGACAATGTGGGCTTTTTGGAGGCTATGAGCGCCTCACTGACCTGCGTGGGCAACGTGGGGCCCGGCCTCGGAGCGCTGGGGCCCTCTGGGAATTTTGGGATTCTCTCCAGCCTCAGCAAGGTGGTACTTTCGGCCAACATGCTTCTGGGCAGGTTGGAGATCCTGCCCCTGCTGGTGCTGCTCAGTCCCTCCATCTGGAGGAAAAAATAAACTTTGTATAGTAGGAGGAAAAACCGGCTTGGAACAGAAATTGCAGGAATACGCCCGGCTCCTGGTGGAGATCGGCGTCAATATTCAAAAGGGACAAAACCTGGTGATCGCCGCGCCGGTGGAGTGCGCCCACTTTGCCCGGCTGTGTGCCAAGGCGGCCTACGCCGCCGGCTGCCGGGAGGTCATCATGCGCTGGGGTGACGACGAGCTGTCAAGGGAGAAGTATCTCCACGCGGCGGAGGACGTGTTCGACACCGTTCCGGAGTGGACCCGGCATTTCTACAACGACTATGCGCAGGAGGGAGCGGCCTACCTGGCCATCTCTGCCAGCGATCCGGAGAACCTGCGGGGGGTCCCCTCCGACCGGATCGTCCGCAGCCAGCGCTCCAGCAGTGAGGCCCTGAGGCCCTTCTACCGCCTGCAGATGGCCAACGGCTTCCCATGGTGCATCGCCTCCATCCCCATCCCCGCTTGGGCGGAGAAGGTGTTCCCCGGCTGCGGCGACGCCATGGAGCGGCTGTGGGAGGCGATCTTCGCCGCTGTGCGCGTCACCGGCGACGGCGGCGCGGTGGAGCGGTGGCGGGAGCATCTGCGGATGCTGGAGGAGCGGAAAAACAGGCTTAACGCCCTCCATTTCCGCTCTCTGCACTATACCAACGGCCTCGGGACCGATCTCACTATCCGCCTGCCGGAGAAACACCTGTGGGCAGCGGGGGACGGCGTAACCAGCCGGGGGCAGTCCTTTATCGCCAACATGCCTACGGAGGAGATCTTCACCGCTCCGGAGCGGGAGGGGATCGACGGCGTGGTCTATGCCTCGCTGCCCCTGTGCCACGACGGGAACATCATTGACAAGTTCTATTTCCGGGTGGAAAAGGGGAAGATCGTGGAAGCCCATGCCGAGGTGGGGGAGGAGACCCTGCAGGCCGCCATCACCGTGGACGAGGGGGCCTCCTATTTCGGCGAGGTGGCCCTGGTGCCCTATGACAGCCCCATCTCCAATCAGAAGATTCTTTTCTATAACACCCTTTTTGACGAGAACGCTGCCTGTCACTTGGCCTTCGGCGAGGCCTACAACGAGTGCGTGGAGGGCGGCGCGGACATGGACAAGGAGGAGCTGAAGGCGCTGGGCCTCAACGACTCCATTACCCATGTGGACTTTATGGTGGGCACCGCCGATCTCTCCATTGTGGGTACTACCTACGACG
>CAJFUI010000119.1 GCA_904420145.1 uncultured Oscillospiraceae bacterium | reverse complement strand
CAAGACCGACATTGAGGAGTCCTTCATGGCCGGCAAGGCCGCTGTGGAGAACGCCGTGGCCGGCCTCACCGACAAGATGGTGGGCTTCGAGTGCACCCGCACGGGCGGCAGATATGTCTGCAAGACCAAGCTGCTGGATCTGACGGACGTGGCCAACACGGAGAAGAAGGTTCCCCTCGAGTGGATTAACGACGACCACAACGGCGTCAAGGAGGGCTTCATTGACTACTGCCTGCCCCTGATCCAAGGGGAGACGGAGATGGTCAAGGAGAACGGCCTGCCCCGCTTTGCCAAGCTGAAGAAGGTTTTGGCCAAGTAAGATGGCTCTCCCCTTCAAATTCAAAGGATTGCAAAAAAGAAGTCCGCTGATACGAAATCAGCGGACTTCTTTTTGCAAATATCCGAGGCTTGTTATCCTCGCATCCGTTTTTTTGCCTGCGTCCAAAAAACAATCGACAAAACCGCACAGACAACTGCGCCAATGGCGTATGGAAGCGCTGTTATAAACGCCGTACTTGCCGGGGCGCTGTAGCCCCCGTGCGCTATTCCGCAGAGCATCCCGCGATACGCAAAGGCCGCGGCCGCGCACATGGCGTGTGACAGCAAAACCGCGATGAAAGCGAACATGATAGAGAAAACTTTCATAGAAAAGAGTCCTTTCCCTCAGCCGGTGAGCGCTGCGGCGATGGTATCCTTCGCCTGTTCCCTCCCCTCCTCCTCTGAGGGCCCGAAATACAGATCATAGAATAAGAAGGCCGTGCGGGTAATAGCACCGTCCTGCCGCTCCACCGCCAGATAGGTGTAGTTGTCGCAGCCGGCCGCCCGCAGCTTGCTGTCCAGATAGTTGCCGCCTACCCAGAAGGCCTTAGTCGGGTCGGTCATGGTCAGGGCGTAGGAGAAGCTATAGATCTCCACCTGTGCGCCGGGTGTGATGTCGTCAAAGGTGTCTGTCAGATAGAAGGAGGTGATTTCGTAGCCGTGATAGCCCGCCTCCGGGGCGTTCTCCTGATAGTACTGCAGTGTCTCCTCCGCCTCCGCCTCGATCAGCGGGCGCAGGGGCGCCAGGGCCTCCTCGTCGATCTCGCCGTCGGAGCTGTAGCAGTTGCGGATGAGCCAATAGAGGGGCGCATCCTCCACAATTACCGTGTCCACATAGGGGCTGTCGGAGTAAACAACCTCCACCAAATCCTCCGCCGCTCCGGCGGAGAGACGGAGCTGGCGATGTTCGCTGGTGAACTCGTCCTCCAAATAGACCCAAATGTTCCACAAGGTATAGTTTCCAGTGGTGAAACGCTCCATAGTGCCGGTATCTGTCACCACATGGCTGGAGGCGCCGCGTATTGCGCTGGAGAGCTCCTCGGCGGTGCTGGTGCTGGTGCCATAAAAATAGGTGGTATCCCTCATATCCTCCGCCTGCAGTCCGGCCATCACCGCATCAGCGGTCATCACCACGGAGCGCCCCTCGGTGCTGTAGGGGGCGAGGCCCGTCAGGCGGCAGCCGATATCGATTGTCTCCTCCGTCGGGATGGCGACGCCCTTGATGATCACTCCGTCGGTGAAGGTAAGGAGATAGTCCCAAGCGCCGCTGTAGATATCCTCCTCCTTGTGGTACTGGAGGAAGAAGTCATAGCCCCCATCCCCCCTCTGACGGAAGCCCACCAAGTCCATCCCAGACGTGAAGGCGCTGGCGTCCTCCGGGTAGCCAAACTCCGTGAGGTGGTCATAAATATAGTCTGTGAGCGACAGGGAGATCATGTCCTCCGTCCAGCCGCTGCTGGCAAGGGCCTCCTCTATGGAGATTTCCCGGCGCTGTGTAAAGTCATAGCAGAAGGTGTAGAGGGCCCCGTCGGTGCCGTAGCTGGGGTAGGTGTTGGCCAACAGCACCATGGTTACACTGCTCTCGCCGGAGCAGGGATAGGTGTACACCTGACACCTCACGTCCCCCTCCCCCTCCGCGATGGGTTGGTACTCCTCTGCGATGGTGGTCATGGCGTCGTTGATGGCCTCGGCGTCCGCTGAGCCGGTATCATGGAGCTGGGGAACCTCCAGGACGCTGTCCCCCTGCTCAATATTCACCGCAAGGGTGACCAGCTCTTGGGCATCTGTCTCCCCATCTGCGGGGTCGGCGCTGCCCTGGGAGAAGACGAACACCGCCGCCGCGGCAACTAAGACAACCGCCGCAGCCAAGGTAACCAGCAGCATTTTGGGCCCCTTGGCGATGCGGGCGATCCGCTCCCGCAGCCCCCGCTTCCCGGAGGTCATGGTGGTAGCGCAGCTGAGCAGGTCCGTGGGCCGGGGCTTTTCAGAGATGAGGCTGAGGAGGGTCTGGCCATAGGCGATCCGTTCCTGCTCCCCAAGGCGGCGCAGGGCCCCCTCGTCACAGGCCATCTCCCCATCCTGCTTCGATAGAACCGCAGCTGCCCACACCAGCGGATTGTACCAGTGGAGGGCCAGGGCCGTGCAGCGCAGAAGGGACCAGATATGGTCGCCATGACGGTAGTGGGTCTCCTCATGGGTCAGAATATGGGCGGCAGAATCCGCTCTGGCGGCGGCCGCCGGCGTGATATAGATGGCGGGGCGCAACAGGCCAAACAGGCAGGGCGACGGCAGCCCCTCCGCCAAGTAGACCGGCAGCTTGGAGGCGGCGTCCGTCCATGGCTGCCGCACCCGGCGGAGCCTTCGGTAGAAGCGCAGATTGAAAAATAGAAGCCCAGCTGCCACCAGCACAGCACCGGCTACCCATCCAAGGAGCAGCAGGTCCGAGATGCTGACACGGTCAAAGTACCGGATCACCCGCTCCCCATCCTCGGAGATCCTCAGGTACCCCATGGAGTTTGGGTCCGTCATGGTGACTTCGCCGGTGGCGCTATCCACCTCTGCTTGAACGGAGGCAGCCGGCATGCTGTCCATAGGGAGCACATAGATTGTTTTCTCCTCAAGGGCGGCAGGGGGCGCCGGCGTGTAATCCGCAACACCTACCGGAACTGTGAAGAGCTGAAATGGCACCAGCAGACGCAGCAGCACCACAAGCCATACAGCGTATTGGACGCTGCTGGTCAGCCGGCGGCGGAACAAAAGGCGCAAAAGAATGACAATGAGGATGAGAAGACTGGAAGAAAAAATCCATTCAAGCATCGTGATCCCCCTCCGCTCTCCGTAAAATTTCGTACAGCTCGGCGATGTCCTCCTTGCTCAGCTCCTGCCGCTCCGCCATGGCGCTCATCATCAGCCCCACGCTTCCCCGGTAGACCCGGTTAAGAAAGCTGCGTGTCTCCTGCACCACCGCCCGCTCCTGCTCCACAGCCGGTGTATAGTGTTTTGCCTTTCCATCTGTTGTGCAGCAAACTAATCCCTTGCTCTCCATTCGGCGCAGCGTGGTGATGGTGGTACTCTTCGCCCATCCCGCCCGCTTGGATAGCTGGGCCACCAGCTGCATCACGGTTTGTGGGCTCTCCTCCCAAAGGCACTCCAAAACCTTCCACTCGCTGCTGGTCAGCTGAATAGAGTCCTGCATGACTTCCACCCCCTAATAGGTTTACTTTGTAAACCAATCATATCATATTAGGTCTACACTGTCAACCAAAATTCTAAAATAAGCCCCATTTTATTTGGCTCCGCTCTGCGCAAAAAGGGACATGCCGGCCTAAACGGGCCGCACATGTCCCTTGCATCGAGGCTGTTCAGTTGCTCAAACTTGCTCCTGAAGCTCGTGGCTATGCTGTTTTTTGACGTTCTCCCCTGTATCCGCAATATGCTCATACATGAGCTTTCCGGCCAGTTCCCCGTCCCGCGCCTCGATGGCATCCACAATTCTGCGGCTGGAGGCAATGGACTGCTCCCGGATATCCCGGCCCGAAGGGATGGAGACATTGACCAACACCAGCAGCTCCTCCACCGCGCTGAGCATCTCCTTCATAAAACGATTTTTGGAGCAGTTGGCCACTGCAATATGGAATTCCATATCCATATTGTGAAAATCCAGCGCAGATGTCTCTAAGCAGGCGGCCATCTTATCATAGGCTGCCTCCAGTGCTTCCAGATCCTCCTCTGTGGCGTTTTGCGCCGCCAGCTTCGCCATCTGCGTTTCAAGGAGCAGCCGAGTGTCAATCAGCTCGCTGAAGGAAAAGCGGTTAAGAAGATGGGTGTTTTTGAAGTGCTCCGAGACAAGCTTCACCGAGTCGTTCAAATAGGTGCCGTCACCGGCGCGGATCTCAATGAGCCCCATGGTCATCAGAGAGCGCATAGCCTCCCGCAGGGTTGGGCGGCTGACCGAGAGAATTTCCGCCAACTCCTTTTCTGAGGGGAGCTTTTGCCCCGGGATAAACTTTCCCTCCTCAATCATTTGCAAAATCTGATCGATGATGAGTTCTGCAATTGTTGACTTTTTGATTTTCTTTAATCCGCTGGTCATACATCCATCCCCTTACTTGACAACACAGCCATTTTGTGTAAACAACTTATTATGATATGTATGGATCAATACACCGTCTGCAGGTAGCCCTCCTGATCGAAGACGGGCTGGTGGAAGGTTCCCACCTCTTCCACCCCAGAAATCTGCTTCAGCTCCTCGTAGAGCGGCTTGGAGACCTCAAACTCAGAGAGTTCGAGGGAGTTTTTCGCCCAAAGAATCCGCAGTTCCTCCGGCTTACGGGGGGACAGGGTCTGCAGCGCCGCCCGCAGCGCCTCCTCGTCAGAATTGAGATAAATGGGGATTCCCCTGGCGGCGGAGAGGTTACAGGTAACACAGTTCGTCCAAGTGGCGGACCAGTCCACAGAGCTGACCATCCGCCGGCTGGCAAAGTCGGCAAAGAAGGCGCCAGTACCAAGGTGGTGGCTCTCCGGCGTCAGGGTGCGGACATACATCCGCTGGAACCGGGTACTGGTATGGGCGTGGTGCAGGGGGTCACCAGATCTGGCAAAAATATTGGGATCGAAGCCCGAGCCGCTGATGTTTTTGCCCACCTCATCCAAAATCAGCAGATCTACCTCCGGCAGCGGGAAGCGGGCCATTCTCTGACGCGCCACCGACAGCAGCTCTGTTTCCCGCTTCGCCATCTGTTCTGTGGGAATGACCTCTACGTGAAAGATCCGATCCCACTCGTTCTGCAGCACAGCAACACCGCAGAGCACCGGAAAACGGGTCAAAAAGCGCTCCTCCACCTTTGGCAGATATTCAGCAAAGCGGTCAAAGCCCAGCGCATGGAAAGCAGTTGCGCCGCGGTGCTTCCCAAGTCCCACCGCCATCATTTTGGCAAGACCGCTCTCGTAATCGCCGTGGAACATGGTGTGTGGACGGATCTTGTTGAACACGACAATGCCATCCGCCTCAGCCGCTATGCTGTCACAATAAAGCGTCAGGCCGTCGACTTCGCCATAGGATATGGTCTCCATAGAGGAGGAGATCGGCATGCCTACCCCCTCCTCCGTGATACCGTATCCGGCAATCAGTTCCGCCTGTCCTTCGGCGGTTGCGCCGCCATGGCTGCCCATGCAGGGGACGACAAAGGGGGAGGCTCCTGCCTCCCGCAGGGCTTCGCCCATCGCCCGCACCAGCTCCCGCAGCCTTGGGATGCCGCGGCTGCCGACTGTAATGGCGATCCGCTTCCCAGAGAGATCCGTCTGCTTGGCCAGCAGAGTTTGCAGCTGCTGGCGCAGGATCCGCTCCGGCTGGGCGAGACCATCCTCAGGGAAGGTCTGCCGCATGCGGATCATGGGCGGAAGAGATAGTCCCACAGAGAAGGGAATTTTCAAGTCAGTAGGTGGATATTCATAGAGCATAATGTTTTCCCCTCGCAAGTATTTCATTTCCTGTGCAGGACAAATGTCAATTTGCTCATCATGTAAAAGCAAAAAGAACTCTACCTTGTATAGGATAACTAAATTAAACCATATATTTTGCCATTCGTCAATAGATTTATAAGCAAATCATAAAAACATCTTATCTTTATGCGCATGAATTGTGTGCATTGTAGCAGGCTGTCTGCATTTCCTCTTAATGCAGGGGCCGCATCCCTGCAAATAGCAGCCGCTCATCGCCTTCCCTGACCTATCAAACAGCCCTGTGCGCCATCAGCGCACAGGGCTGTTTGAGGTTTGCTGTCTTTGATTTTCCTTACAAGATGATGCAGATCAGGCCTCCGCTGCCCTCGTTGACAATCCGCTGCAGCGTCTCCTGAAATTTTTTGCGGGCGTCCTCCGGCATGCGCTGCAGCTTGGCCTGCAGATCCTCGTTGACCAGTTCGTGGAAGCTCCGGCCAAAGATATTGGACTCCCAAATCTTGGCGGTGTCCCCCTCAAACTTTTCCATTAGGTAGTTGACCATGTCCTCGCTCTGCTTCTCGTTGCCGACAATGGGTGAGACGGTGGACTCAATATCTACCTTGAACATGTGGATAGAGGGGGCGTTGGCCTTCAGACGCACACCATAGCGCCCGCCCTGCCGCATGATCTCCGGCTCCTCTAAAATCAGCTCATCCATGCTGGGCATCACAATGCCATAGCCCGTCTCATGGACGCTCTCCAAGGCGGAGGCCACCTTGTCGTAGGATTTTTTCACTTCTGCCAGGGAGCGCAGCAGGCTCAGCAGGTCGCCGTCGTCGCCGATGGTAAAGCCGGACTGGCTGCTCAAGGTCTCATAGAACAGCTGCCGCGGCAGCTCCAGTTCGATGCGCGCAACACCTTTCCCAAGATCGATCCCCAGCACCTTGGAGGCGCTGATTTCATCCGCCTCCTCAATCACGGATACGGCCTGCCTGACCTCCCGGACATGGGCCAGCCCCCCTGCCGCCTCCCGGATATGGCTGTAAATGCTGCTCTTCATGGGATGCTCCATCTCCAACGCATCCACCCACGGCGGCAGGAAGAAGTCCATCTCGCACAGGGGAAATTCGTAGAGCACCGCCTTCATGATCTCCTTGATGTCCTGTTCGTTTAGGGTCAGGCAGTTGACCGGCATGCAGGCCACACCGTGCTTACTGGAGATCTCCTCGCTGATCGCTAAGGCCCGCTGCGAGTGGGGATCGGTAGAATTGAGCAGCACAATGAAGGGCTTGCCCAACTCCTTCAGCTCCCGGATAATCCGGTCCTCCGGCTCTATGTAGTCTTCCCTATCAATGTCGGTGATGCTGCCGTCTGTCGTGATGACAATTCCGATAGTGGAATGCTCTGTAATGACCTTTCGCGTTCCGATTTCGGCGGCCTCCGCCATGGGAATCTCCTGGTCAAACCACGGTGTCATGACCATGCGGGGCTGTCCGTCTTCGAACTGCCCCATAGCCCCCTTCACCATGTAGCCTACGCTGTCAATCAGACGGACAGAGAAGGTCGCTCCATCCTCAAGGGAAATCTCCACGGCCTCCTCCGGCACAAATTTGGGCTCCGCCGTCATCACGGTTCTGCCGGAGCCGCTTTGAGGCAGCTCGTCGACCGCGCGCTCCCGGCGGTACACATTTTCAATGTTCGGGATCACCTGCGTCTCCATAAAGCGCTTGATAAAGGTAGATTTTCCTGTCCGGACAGGCCCCAGAACCCCCAAGAAGAGACTTCCCTCCGTACGGGTTGCGATATCCTGATAAATACTGGTATTTGTCATAACCTCCGCCCTCTTTTCCGTAGTCTTTCACTGCATTTTATGAGGGGTTGACCACACATATGCTAAAAAGCCCTCCGGGATACACCCCTTTTTCCATGTGCAATCTCTACAATTTACCGGATCCTCTTGGGCGAACTTTTATTCCATATGCTTCTTTACAGTATTGATTTAGTGTGATAAATTGATAGTGTAATAAACTGTTTGAGCAGTTAACCATGTTTGGGAGGAAAAATTGGATGAAACAGATGAAAAAGCTCCTTGCTCTGCTGCTGTCCTTTGGGATGCTGTTTGTGCTTGCCGCCTGCAGCAGCACTGACAACAGCGCCGCGGAAGGCGATGATTGGTCCTATATTGAGGGCAACGGTACCTTAAAAATCGGCATCACCTACTTTGAGCCCATGAACTACATTGATGACAGCGGTGAGCTCGTCGGCTTTGAGACTGAATTCGCTGAGGCGGTCTGTGAAAAGCTGGGCGTCACGCCAGAGTTTGTAGAGATCAACTGGGACAGCAAGGTGATGGAGCTGGAGGCTAAAACCATCGACTGTATTTGGAACGGCATGACCATCACGCCGGAGCTGGAGGAGGCTCTAACTATCTCCGACCCATACATCAGAAATTATCAGGTGGTAGTCATCCGCACCGCTGACGCCGACAAATACAAGACCACTGCCGACTTAGCCGGCGCCAGGATCGACGCGGAGGCAGGCTCCGCCGGTGAAAGCACAATTATCGGCGAGAATGCGGATGAATACCTGGCCCAGGCGGAGTATACCTCCGTCACCAGACAGGTGGACGCCCTGCTGGAGGTGAAAACCGGCGCTGCCGACGCATGCGTGCTGGACTTTGTACTGGCCGGTGCCACGGTGGGACAGGGGGACTACTCCGACCTGATGGTGATCCCCGATCTGCAGCTGTCCGTTGAGGAGTACGGCATCGGCTTCCGCAAGGACTCTACCGCTGCCGAAAAGGTAGATGAGGCCATGCAGCAGTTGGTTTCTGACGGAACCTTAAGCAGCTTGGCTGAAAAATATGATTTAGGGGAACTGTTGATTGCCAACCAATAATATGTTATACTGATCCATAAGAGCGAACTATGCGGCAGGAGAGCCCGGCTCTCCTGCCCTTTGCGCTGTTTGGATCGGGGAAAATATAGGAGATCCGTTATGAGTTTTTCTACTGTTAACCTCATGTTAGCCCAGAGCTTTCTGCTCAACTGCCAGATTTTCTTTGTGACACTGATCCTTGCCCTGCCGCTGGGACTGGTTCTCTCTTTTGGCTCTATGAGCCGCTTTCGCCCCCTCAGCCTGCTCTCCCGGCTGTACATCTATCTCATGCGTTCCACGCCCTTGATGCTGCAGTTGGCGATCATTTACTACCTCCCCGGTTTTCTCAGCAGCGGACAGTACATGCTCTCCCGGATGACAGCTGCCTGTCTGGCCTTTGTGCTCAACTATGCCGCCTATTTTTCCGAGATCTTCCGCGGCGGCATTCAGGGCGTTCCAAGGGGGCAGCAGGAGGCGGGCCAGGTCCTGGGCATGACAAAGGGACAGATTTTTCGTAAAATCACTCTGCTGCAGGTGATCAAGCGTATCGTCCCCCCTATTGGCAATGAGATCATCACCCTGATTAAGGATACCTCTCTGGCCAACTTCATCATGGTCAAGGAGATCATCGCTATGGCGAAGGATTTCGGCAACCGTGCCATGATTTGGCCGCTGTTTTACACCGGCGTCTTTTTCCTGATTTTCAACGGTGTTGTCACCCTTTTGCTCAACCGCACGGAGCAGAAGCTGTCCTATTTCCGCTGAGGAGGTGCTGCGGGATATCAGCTTTTCCCTTGAAAAGGGGCAGGCACTGGCGATTATCGGCTCCTCCGGCAGCGGCAAAACCACCCTCCTGCGCTGCCTAAACTTTTTGGAGCGGCCGGACCGGGGACGGATTATCGTAGACGGCAAGACGATCTTCGACGCGGCGGACCTCAGCACCCAGCGCGAGAGTGAAATACGTAGGAAGCGCCTCCACTTTGGCTTGGTGTTTCAAAGCTTCAATCTGTTTCCCCAGTATACAGCCCTTGAGAATGTCATGCTGGCAAAGCAGCTGCTCGCACAGGAGCGCAGTGATTTCAAGGCCAAGAAAAAGGAAATTTTTGACGAGATCCGCAGGATGGCGGAGGAGCTGCTCTGTCAAGTAGGATTGAAGGACCGGATGGACAACTATCCCCACCAGCTCTCCGGCGGCCAGCAGCAGCGGGTGGCGATTGCCCGTGCCCTTGCCATGCAGCCGGATATTCTCTGCTTTGATGAGCCCACCTCGGCCTTGGACCCGGAGCTGACTGGCGAGGTGCTCCGAGTCATTCGAAGCTTGGCAGAGCGGGAGACCACCATGATTATCGTCACCCACGAGATGGCCTTTGCCAGAGATGTAGCGGACCGAATCATCTTTATGGATGAAGGTTTTATCGTGGAGGAGGGGCCTGCAGCAGAGGTCATCAACCACCCCAAGGAGGAGCGCACCCGCCAATTTCTTGCACACTTTTCGAATCAATAGACATCAATAGATCATATGGAGAAAGACGATGAATGTTGCAAAATTTTTGATTCCCAAAGTCAATACCGTCCATCTGCTGGAGTCCAACACGGTGCGGCAGGGACTGGAGAAGCTGATTCGCTACGGTTATACGGCTCTTCCCGTTTTAAAGGAGAATGGGGAGTTCTACGGCTGCATCAACGAGGGGGATTTCCTCCGCCATATTCTCCAGACCGGTACCACCAACCTGAAAGATCATGAGCGGTATAAGATCTCGGAGATCATGCGCTGCGACTTCTGCCCGCCGCTGACGATTATGGCCTCTCTTGAGGATGTGGTGGAGCAAATCCAGCAGCAGAACTTTCTCCCTGTGGTGGACGACCGCAACTTTTTCTGCGGCATTGTCACCCGAAAAGATATTATCAAGTACTTATCCGAGATGGCCCTCTCCCCTGCCGTGGCTGCAGAAAAACACTGAGCAAAACGATAGGAAGGCCTGCCAGAAAGAAAATCTGGCAGGCCTTCTCTCCTTTTATTTGTGTCTTGGAATCAACAGCAGCCGGTCCGAGGGGACCTCTCCCTCCGCCTCCAGCCCATTGGCAGCCAAAATATCCTCCCTTGTCGTCCGGTACATTTTGGCTACATCCCAAAGCTTGGTACCTTTGTCAAATTTGCGCAGCACCAGCGAGGGAGAGCGCTCTCCACCGCTGGGCAGCTCCTCCATGTCAGCTGAAGCGACATAGGCCTTCTGATTCTTACAGCAAGCATCCATTAAAAACTCCAGTGTAAAGCGGGTCTCAATTCCCTCTGGCGTAGGGACGGCTGTCACTTCTCCGGAGCACTGGAGAGAAATCTTGGTATCGCTGCCGTCAGAGGATTCCGATTCTCCCTTGATTTTGATTTCCTTTTCCGCAAGCAGCAGGGTGTCGTTTTCATCCAAATACAGACACTTAATAACCACAGGAGCCTCCACGCTCACGCCGGTTTCCCCGCCCATGCAGAGGCAGGCGCCGCATCGAACAGAGACGTCCACTACCTGCTTGACCGCTACGCCGGTCTCCAGCACCTCCCGCATGGACTGTTTTTTTGTGTGGGAGTTCCTATTCTCCAGCAGCGTCAGTGTCTGCCGTTCCAGAGTAAGCTCTTTGAAGGTGCTGTACATGTCGCTCAGAAAATGGAGCTTCTTGGTCTCTAAAATTTGGATGTGGCTCTGAATATGGAGGGACATGGTGACCGTATGCCCGTCATCTGAGCTGTCATCTGAACCAATCAAATACTCATAGCCTGTTAGGGAGAAGGATACACTGGCCATCCCGTTCTCCTCCGAGGCGGAGGTCTCCACAATCTGGGAAAACAGATACTCCTGGGACAACCCGGCGATCTCCCCTGCCGTATCCTTATAGAGGATCTCCCCTCGAACAATCCCCTTAAGCACCAGCTTATTGCCGATGATCTTTGTTTCAGAGGGAAAGACCGCCGTGCGGGAGTCCAAAATCTCCTGAATTCCCCGGCGGCTGGCGGACAGGCTCATCTCCTCCACATAGGTAAACTCCCGCTCTAACACATCGGTGATGACAGTGGTCTCGGCGTTGTCCTCCAACACCTGAAGGCCGCACCCCTCCGCGTCTTCAGCTGCCGTACACAAAGCTACAGTCCGGGTGTGGTAGACGCAGACCTCTAAGGTGATCTCCGAGCGAATCAGCAGCTTCCTTGGATTGAGCAGCCTTGCGTCGATGCTCCGCAGGCTTCCGCGGACAGTATAGTTGGCGCAGCTGTTCAGATCCCGGCCCTCGCAGTAGTTATGGAATGGGACGGACAGATGCAGCGCGCAGACATCTTTTCCTGTATCTGGAACAAACAGCACCGTGGCCTTCACCACACCGTTGGCCTCTATGCGGCCGTCCGGGGTGAGCTCCTTGTTATGTACCAGCACACAGCCTGTGGTGTCTACGATTCTGGCCACATCGGCACAGTAGTCAGGTACGATCGCCTCTTGGGTGGTTTCAAAGGAAAAAGGAGTCTCTGCGACCGCCTCAAAATATTCCAAATTTTCTTTTTTCAGATTCAATTCCATGTTGTCCTCCCCCTGACGCTTGATTACTTCACCGCCATTTTATGAGGAGGGTACAACCTTCATGCCTGAATTTTGAAGATTTTCCGCAGGATGCTTCCCACAAATTTCGGTGGCTTCAAAATGACGACTTTCATAAGACACACTCCTTACCTTCGTCTCATACAGGCCCATCCGCATCCGATGAGCAGGAATGCAATGAGGAATAAGAGAAATCCCACCGGAAAAATCGCTGTTATTAAGATTCCAAGGCCCAGGGCAAGGGCGCAGATTCCTAATAGTTGACACCCATTCCGCATGAGACTGCCTCCTTTTCCGTTGATTCACTATCAGTATATACAACAAGGCTCCCAAGGTGTTACCTTCCCGCAAAAGAAAAAGGGGACCGGCGCTGCCAATGTCATTAAGATAAAAATCTTGGCGCGTTGCAAAAAATACCCCCCCCCATTTGAAATGGGGGGTATTTTTTGCTGAACAGGGATCCCGGTTCCATAGGTAGCCCAGCCGCATGACCTGTAGGTGGTGAAGCGGCTAAAATACAGTCCAGCGTCTGGCGTAGGCAGGGATCTTCTTGCCTTTATACACTTCTATGGTATACTAAAAAAGGCGAGTGAGAGCGAGCAAACAGGGATATGCCTGTGGGACGTGTCCGAGAAAAGCGTGTGAAGGAGAGAAAAAGGGATGGGATCGACAGAACTGGTGCGAAAGGCCCAAGGGGGCGACCAGGAGGCCATGAGCGAACTGTATCAGCAGACCTGCCAGCGGGTCTACGCTCTGGCCCTCCGGCTGACCGGCGACCCGGACCGGGCCATGGATGCGGTGCAGGAGAGTTACCTCTCCGCCCTGCAGAACCTGGACAAGCTGCAGAAGCCGGAGGCGTTTCTCCACTGGATGTTTCAGATCACGGCCAACTGCTGCCGCAAATTCCACAACCGGGAAAAACGTTATGTCTCCCCGGAGCAGGATGAGGAGGAGAACAGCTATTTCGACTCCATCCCCGACCCAGACGAGAAGATCCTGCCTGAGGCGGCGGCGGACAGCGGGGAGACCCGGCGCTTGGTCTTGGAGTTGGTGGAGCAGCTGCCCCCGGAGCAGCGGGAGTGCGTGGTTTTGTACTACTTCTCTGAGTGCTCCGTGGAGGAGATCGCCCGGCTGCAGGGGTGCACGGAGAACACGGTGAAGAGCCGGCTGAACTATGCCCGGAAAAAGCTGAAGGAGGGGGTCCTGGCCCTGGAGGCCCGGGACGGGATCCGGCTGCACTCCTTCGCGCCCATCGGCCTTCTGCTGGCCTGCGTGGGCGGAGAGCTTCCCGCCCCGGCTGCGTTCCTCCAT
>CAJFUI010000118.1 GCA_904420145.1 uncultured Oscillospiraceae bacterium | reverse complement strand
CTGACTGCCCCCGGAGGTGATGGCGGAGAGAAACAGCTCCTCCCCCCGGCCCACCAGGGTCACGCTCAAGCTCACCCGGTTGCCGCCGAGGGAACTGTAGCGCTCATAGACCCGGACGGCGCAGCGGACCTCCCCGGCGGCGTAATCGCTGCCGTCCTCGTAGCTGGCGGAGATGCTGCCGGACAGGATGCCGTCGTCCAAGGCGCCCAGCACCTCGTCGAAATCTCCCCGCAGTCTTCGCTCCAGTTTTGCCATAGCCCTACTCCTTTCTCCCCCACCGGCGCCGGCCGGCGCTCTTTCTCCTCTTCCCCTTCCACAGCCGGCGGACGGCGCCCGAACGGCTGTCCCCTTCCGGCAGCGGAAGCGGGGCGGAGGCCCTATGCCTTTACCATCTTCTTCAGCGCCTGGCGGATGATCTGCTCCAGGGGCTGATTGTCCATGTCGATCCCCTTCAGGGCGATGTTGATCTCGCCCTGGCTGTAGCCCAACACGGCCAGCGCCGCGCTGGCCTCGGAGAGCTTGTTGGCCGGTATGACGGTCACCGCCTCTGCGGCGCCGCCCATAGAGGCCGTCTGCCCCTTGCTGAGCTTGTCCTTGAGCTCCAAAATCACCCGCTGGGCGATCTTCTTCCCGATCCCCTGAGCGCAGGTCAGGGCCTTCTCATCCCCGGTGATGATGCTCAGGGCGAGATTGGCCGGGGTGGAGGCGGAGAGGATGCTCAGGGCCGCCTTGGGGCCCACACCGCTGACGGAGATCAGCTGCTCAAAAAGATTCAGCTCCTCCTGGGTGGCAAAACCGTACAGCTCCATGGCATCCTCCCGGACATTGAGATAGGTGAAGAGCTTCCCCTTCTCCCCCTTTTTCAGGCCAGAGAGGGTGTAGGTGGTGGTGTGGCAGGCGTAGCCCACTCCGCCGCAGTCGATCACCGCCAAATAGGGCCCCACATGGGCCACTGTGCCGCTGAGATAGTAAAACATAGCGTTACCTCGATTGCCGCCGCCTATCAGGGCGGCGTTTATTCCTTCAAAAGATACCGAACTTCTCCGGTGTAATACAGCTCGAGAAAGAACTCCAAACACTGTCCCTCTAAGCTTAAAAATCCATTTAGCTTCATCTGACAGTATCCGTATGTCTCATCCATGATGTCCATGCTAAACCTGGGATTCTTCCGCAGAAATGCCTCCACGGTCATTTTCTCTCCCGCAAATTGGCCGCAGTTGCCGCAGAGGACGTCCTGGTACGCCAGCAGGTAGAGATAGGAGCTCTCCCAGTCCACCCCTGTGACCGCCACATCGCCGTCCACCTGCTCATAGGGCGGCGCCGTTCGCACATAGCCGGTCTGGGAGACCAGACGCAGCGTGTTCTCCCCCTCTGGCCGCAGCTCCAAGATGTGGGCGTCATGGAGGCTGTAGGGCGGCTCCGGAGTCCTCCTCTGGATGATGATTGACATGGGGATCACCTCGTATCGTATTTCTTCGGATCAAATGCCCGGTCCATATTCAAAAGGGAGGTGGCGCTGCGGGCGTGACAGATGGCGATGGCCAGCGCGTCGGCGGCGTCGTCCGGCCGGGGGACCTTCTGCATCTTCAAAAGCCGCGCCGTCATCAGCATGACCTGCCGCTTCTCCGCCTTGCCATAGCCCACCACAGCCTGCTTCACCTGCACGGGGGAATACTCGAATACCGGCACGCCGGCCCGCTCCAGCTCCAGCAGAATCACCCCGCGGCCGTGGGCCACGGCGATACCGGTGGTGATGTTTTTATCAAAAAACAGCTCCTCCACCGCCGCCTCATCCGGCTTCAGCTGGCTCAGCAGCTGGCACATGTCCTCGCTGATCTGCCACAGGCGTCTGGACAGGGGGATCCCCGCCGGTGTAGTGATCACGCCGTACTGCAGCAGCCTCTGCCTTCCCCGCTCCGCCTCCACCATGCCAAAGCCGATGGTAGCCACGCCGGGGTCGATGCCCAAAATCCGCATAGGTGCCTCCTTCCCTACAGCGATCTAACTCATTCTAACAAACGTTTGAGGAAAATACAACCCTGTTGCCATACTCTGGGCAAAAGAAAGGCCCGGCGGACAGCGTCCGCCGGGCCCACCCAAAAATATTCCAGTACTTGCGGCGCCCATGGCACAAAAAACTCAGTAAGCCACCACCACGCCGCCGTCATAGGCATAGACGGTGGAGATCCCGCCGGTGGCGGTAACCAAAATCTCTCCGAAACGGCAGAGCTTCTCCGCCATGCTGCGGACATACTCCGCCCGCTCGGCGCAGTTGCAGTGGGACACCACCAGCCGCTTGCCCGCATGGCTGGCGCATTCCGCCATGCGGCTGACCATCTTGTTCAGCGCCTGGCGCTCAGTGAACCCCTGCCCCAGCTTAATAATCTCCCCCTCCGGGGTAGCCCCCATCAGAAGCTTGATGCGCAGGCTGCCGGTTACCAGCGCCTGCACCTTGGTCAGCCGGCCGTTCTTGCGGAGATTATCCAAATTCTCCAGCACAAACATGGTCTGCATCTCATCGAGGTAGCGCTCCGCCTGCTTCACCACCTCCGCAAAGGGCAGTCCCTGCTCCGCCAGCTCCCGAATTTTCAGCGCCGCCTGCACCTGCCCGGCGGAGGCGCTGCGGGAGTTGAATACATGGACGTTGTGGGTGCCTCCCTCCTCCCGGTAGCACTTCACAGCCTGATCGGCGGCGTTGTAGGACCCGGAGAGCCGCTCAGAGAGGGTGACAATATAGATATCCTCCGCCTGGTCAAAATAGCGCATATACTGCTCCGGGGCGGGACAGGCGGTTTTCGGCGCGCTGTGGGACGCCTTCATGGCCGCCAGCAGCACCCCCGTATCCATGGTATCGTCATCTACAAAGGACTGCTGACCTACAAAAATAGTCAGGGGAATGCGGACAAAGCAGTCCTCCCGCTCCATCTCCGGTGTAAAATCAGTGCAGCTGTCGCAGAGAATTTTATAGCCCATATCAAGCACCCTCTTATCTAATATTCTAAATCAGATTATAGGATACACACATGACAAAGTCAAGGGGCTCTGGATATTCTGTGCCATGGATTCCCATTTTTTTCGCTGAAAACTTTCTAACGGAGTTTCTGCTTCGCTCAACTGCTCTGTTTGCTGATAAGAAGAGGTCCCGCAGGGTTCAAAAGCCGTCCTGTGAAGAGAGCGCATAAAAAAGCCGTCCCCTATGGGGGCGGCAGAACAAGGCGGAGAGCCTTGGAATTTTTTGTCCGGGGGACCGGAGCCGATGTCCGGCCCCCTGCGGTAAGAATCAGCTTGGGATTTGTACCAGATCCTTCTGGCAAGTATTAGCATACCAAATTTCACCGGAAAGTGTTTGACAAATTACAAACTTCCCATGAAGAATCTGTGAACGGCAGAAAAAACAGCCGCCCCACATAGGCGGGGCGGCGAGCATCAGAGGTCTTCCCGGTCTGCGGCGGGCAGGTCGTTCTCCAGATTATCCCGTGCCAGATCCGTGTCGATGACGGGATATATCTCCTCAGGGATCGGACGGTCAATGGTGTCCGGCTTGGGCTGGGAGATCTCCGGTCCGCCGGGCTTCTTCCCTTTCTCCATGTGTCTCACCTCCCGGAATAGCTTGCCCGAAAAGGGCCGCTCTATCCGAAGGGAGGCAGCCTGCGTCCCAGACTCTCACCCCAGGGCCACATCCAAAATCATCATCACCAAAAAGCCGCTGAGGGCACCGAGGGTCCCCGGGTGGGAGTGCTCCCCAAGGCTGGCCTCGGGCACCAGCTCCTCTACCACCACATACATCATGGCGCCGGCGGCGAAGGAGAGAAGCCATGGCATAACAGGCTGAACCGCACCCACAGCCAGGGCCACCAGCACACCGAACACCAGCTCCACAACCCCCGAGGCGGAGCCGAGAAGAAAGGCCTTCCCAGCGGACATTCCCTCCTGTCGGAGAGGCAGGGATACCGCGGCCCCCTCCGGAAAGTTTTGAATCCCCATGCCCAGGGCCAGGGCCGCGGCGGCGGAGAGGGCGGCGGGACTGTCGGCATGCTGGGCGGCCAGGGCGAAGGACAGGCCTACCGCCATCCCCTCGGGAATATTGTGGAGGGTCACTGCCAGCACCAGCAGCGTGGTGCGGCGAAAGGAGGAGGGCAGCCCCTCCGCCTTGGTCTCTCCCAGATGGAGGTGGGGCATCAGCCGGTCCATCAGCAAAAGGAAGAGCACGCCTAACACAAAGCCTCCGGCGGCGGGGGCCAGCGGATTTCGCCCGGCGGCCTCCGCCTCCTCCATGGCGGGGATCAGCAGACTCCACACCGAGGCGGCGATCATCACCCCGGCGGCAAAGCCCAAAAAGACCCGCTGGACGCCTTTATTGATTTCCCCACGGAAAAAGAAGACGAGGGAGGCGCCAAAGGCAGTCATCAGAAAGGTAAAGCCGGAACCCACGGCAGCCCAAAAAATCGGATGCATAGGGGACCTCCTTTTTATATAGATATCCACGAATTTAACGATTGAAAATCAACCGCTGCGTCTCTCGTATTATAGCCGCAATTTCTCGGAAGGGCAATAGCGGTTTTTGGAATTCTTCTCTGGGCAATACATAACTTTCCGCCCAGCGCAAACACTACCGCTACACACTTTTTATGGGAGGTTTTCAACTTGAAGCATATGCGACGCTATCTGGCCCTGCTGACCCTGACGGCCATCTTCCTGCTCTCCGCCACCCCGGTCTACGCCCTCTTTGGCAAGAAGGAGGAGCTCCCTGCGGGAGATCCGGGGGCCCCCATCGCCCAGAGTATGGAGGTGGAGACCTACCAGGGTATTCCCTGCACCGGCACGCTGACGGCGGTGGACAATGAGGGGGATGCCTTCACCTTCGCCCTTGCAGCCGAGCCGAAGAAGGGCACTGTGACCCTCGGTGAGGACGGGGTCTCCTTTGTCTACACGCCATTGGAGAAAAAGAGCGGCGGCGACAGCTTTACCTTCACCGCTACTGACGCCGCCGGAAACACCTCTGCTCCCGCCACCGTCTCCATCACCATCTCCAAGCAGAAGACTGCTGTATCCTACTGCGACATGGAGGGCCGCAGCGCCTATCCCGCAGCCATCTGCCTGGCGGAAAACGGCATCTATGTGGGCCGTCAGGTGGGCAGCACCTACTTTTTCGATCCCGACGCGGAGCTCACCCGCTCAGAGTTCTTAGCCATGGCCATGGATGTGGCCGGCGTGGAGGCCATGGAGGACGTGGAGCTGACCGGCTTTGCTGATGACGGCGCCATCCCCACCTGGGCCAAGGGTTACGCCTCCGCCGCCGTCCGGGAGGGAATTGTCAACGGCGTGTCCACCGCCGAGGGGGTCAGCTTCTGCGGCGAGGATGCTATCACCCTCAGCGAAGCGGCGTCGGTGATGAACCGCCTGCTGGACGTCACCGACGTGGAGGTGGGGGATCTCAGCCAGGTACGGGAGAGCTGGGCGGCCCAAGCGGTAGCCAATATGGAGTCGGTCTCCGTGGTCTCCGCCGGCAGCTTCGGCAGCGAATCCCTCTCCGAGCCCATCACCCGGGCGGAGGCGGCGGAGATGCTGGCCGCATCCCTCAACCTGATCGAGAGCCGTGAGGACGACGGAGGCCTCTTCGGCTGGCTGAAATAATATCAAAACAGCAGGAGGACATTCCTATGGAATGTCCTCCTGCTGCTTGCTTATCCCAACTCCCTGCAAAAGGAGAGAGTCAGCCTCCTATTACTCCGCGATGTTCTGAAGGAAGCGCATGAGGAGGGTGGCCGTCTGGGCACGGGTGGCGCTGCCCTGCGGCACCATGGTGTTGTCACCCATGCCGTTGACCAGCTCTGCGTCCACCGCCCATGTCAGGGCCTCCTCCGCGTAGTCGGACACATCCGCTGCGTCGCTGTAGTCCTCCAAATCCCCTGCGGCACTGGTGCTGTACCCCTTGTAATCCGCGTACCGGTACAGCATCGTCGCCAGCTGCTCACGGGTGATATTGCTGTTGGGTGCG
>CAJFUI010000117.1 GCA_904420145.1 uncultured Oscillospiraceae bacterium | reverse complement strand
TTCCAGCATTACGGCTGCAACATGCAGTTCGGCGGCAACGATCAGTGGAGCAACATGCTGGGCGGCACAGAGCTGATTCGCAAAAAGCTGGGCAAGGACGCCCACGCCATGACCATCACCCTGCTGCTGAACTCCGAGGGGAAGAAGATGGGTAAGACCGCCTCCGGCGCAGTGTGGCTGGACCCCAATAAGACCTCCCCCTACGACTTCTATCAGTACTGGCGGAATATTGACGACGCCGACGTGCTGAGGTGCATCCGCATGCTGACCTTCCTGCCTCTCGAGCAGATCGACGAGATGGACAAGTGGGAGGGCAGCCAGCTGAACAAGGCGAAGGAGATCCTCGCCTATGAGCTGACCAGCCTGGTCCACGGGGAGGAGGAGGCCAACAAGGCTCAAGGCGCCGCCAAGGCTCTCTTTGGCGGCGGCGGAAATAAGGAGAACATGCCCACCACTACTCTTCGAGAGAGCGATTTTGAAGATGGGCGGATCGGTGCTGTCAGCCTGCTGGTGGCTTGCGGCCTAGCCCCCTCCCGGGGCGAGGCCCGGCGCCTGATTCAGCAGGGAGGCGTTGTGGTGAATGACGAGAAGGTGGCGGATATCGATCGGAAGTGGGAGGCGGAGGCCTTCCGCGGCGAGGGAATCATCATCCGAAAGGGTAAAAAAGTCTTCCACCGCGCGGTGGTCAACGAATAGCAGGGGTGGAGGGCGTTGCGGATATGGTGCGGCGCCCTCCGCTGTTAGGCGGAGGAAACAGCCGGTTTTGGAGGGTATGAAATGGAAGTATATCAAATAAGCTCGACTTTAGTTCCAGCGGCGCAGTTGCGGGACGACGTGAAACAGGTGGTTGTTCTGAAGGAGGCAGAGCGGCAGGGATGTCCTCTGAAAATTCGCCTGCCGGAGCGGCCTAGTGGCCGCTTCTGTACTGCGCAGGAAGATGGGGGCGGCATCTACGGCACTATGGCGCTCCCTAATAAAGTGTTTTTTGGCTATACCGTCACAGCGGAATTGGTCTGCTTTGTGGATGACAGCGGCGCGGTGGAGCGGGTTCTGCAGAAGTTGTCTGCGTCCAAGCGCTGGAGCGAACCGGGGGTGGGGCGGTTTCTCTATGACTTCTGGGGGGCGCTGCTTGAGGAGGATTTGAGAAAGCTGGAGGCACAGGAGGAGAAAATCACCAAGATGGAAAGCGCGGTTCTCAATGATCCGCCTGCCTCGCTGCACCAAAAGCTGATGTTTCACCGCAGGCAGGTCATCTCTTTTTTGCGGTGCTACACCCAATTTGATGATGTCCTTGACCGGCTTTTGGAGAACGGAAATGGGCTGTTCACGCCGGAGGAGCTGCGCCTTTTTCGCCTGCTGCAAGAGCGGGTGGGGCGGCTGCGCAGTACTGCGCAGAATCTGCGGGAGTACTGTCTGCAGGTCTGGGAGCTATTTCAGGCTGAGGTGGATTTGCGTCAGAACCGGATCATGAAAACACTGACCACGGTGACGGTGGTCTTTTCACCTATCACTCTATTGGTTGGCTGGTATGGTATGAATTTTGCCATGCCGGAGCTGGGGTGGTCCTATGGGTATGTGTTTGTCATCGCCTTGGGGGTGGTTGTTACCGCTTTAGCGGCATGGCTGTGCAAACGGAAGAAGTTTTGGTGAGGGCGCGGCTGAAAAAGGGGCGTCCGGCAGGGCGATATCTTGGAATAAGAAAACCTCTCGGAAAATATGTTGTAGCAAACAACAATTTCCGGGAGGTTTTTCTATGGCGGCAGAAGGAAAAAAGATGGTGATGGGATGGAAGAATGGGGTGTGGAGTGCCATTGGGGCTTTAGCGGTGTACTTCGCTTTGCAGATGCTGAACGCGCTGCTGGTCGCAAAGGAGGCGGTGGGGGAGGGGGGCGCCTTCCTCTTGCTCTTTCTGTCAGCTGGGATAGCGGTATTAACTGCGGCGATGATCGGTCTGCGCGGGGAGAGGCATAAGCGCCTGTTCCTCTGCCTTGGCGTTGCGGTTGGCTTTACTGCTGTGATTTTGCTGTGTGCGCTGCTGACACCGGGTGGGGTGCAGGAAGTAGGGGCAATGATCGGAATTGCAGGTGCTGCTGTATTGGGAGGCTTGGTTGCGGCTGTGGTTGGCGGGGGAGGGAAGAAGAAAAGGCGCTCCCGCCGGACCTGAATGCGGTTACATAAAACATCCGCTCTGGGGAAAAGACGGATTTTTGGAAAAAGCACTTTTGTGAGAAATTACAAAAATGGCGGAGATGGTGCGGGGAAGCTGGAGGGAGGAGGGGGAGAGAAGATTTCTGAGGGGAATCAAGGACAAAACCATATCTGGTGGGGGATGCGGCACATCAAACACAAGCTGTACCGTTGAGAGGAGAGGCTCTTGTCGAAACTCTGCCCGCTTTACTTAAGTTTACATAATATTGTTTACATAAGTTTTTGTCATAACCGACAAAAAGAGAGAACTTTTCGAATCCGGCTTGCGAAATTTCCAAAATTGGCCTATAGTATTAAGTATGCTGAGCGAGGACTTCTAAGCGAACAAGCTCCCTCATAGACTGGCTGTGAGGTGATGACTTTGGGGCTTGATTTTTTTGTTCGGCATCTTCGGGTCAAACCATCTGTCTCCTCTTCTTCTGTGCAGATGGTATGTCTGGCCCTCCTTTTTCTTTTTGGCGCTGTTGGGGGCTATCTCTATTCGGGCTACTGTCATGATCATGCCTCCGTGATGCTCTCGGAGTATCTGAATGGCTATTGCCAGCTTTTTGGCAGCGGCGGGGAGAGCGCGGTTTCTCTGTTCTCAGCCATCCGTCTCTACTATGGCTATATTATCTTAGCGTTTTTATTTGGCTTTACGGTGATTGGCGTGCTGGTGATTCCGGCTCTCTCTGCGGTTTATGGCTTTACTGCTATGTTTGCCATAGGATGCTTTGCCCGGATCTACGGCCGCTATGGCGTGTGGCTTGCTATGTCGGTTTTGGGCGTCCGGCTGTTGTTTACCATTCCGTGTTTTCTCTGGATCGCCTCCTATGTTTGGTCTGCTGCCGCTTCGCTGCTGCCAGGGCCGCGGGGAAAGCGTTGTGCCCCCGTGATCTATGACAGCAGCTATTTCTATCGCCTGTTTGTCTGTGTTGTGTTGCTGATGATTGGGGTGGGCATGGAGCGGTATGTAACGCCCCATCTGTTCCATCTCGCCCTGCAGGGGCTGTCGATCGGATAAATCTATAAGGAGAGGAGGACTTCTTTTTGGCAGATTATATTGCGGAATATGGCGCATATCTGAAAAATGAAAAGCACGCCTCTGAGAATACCATCTCCTCCTATCTCAGGGATGTCCGGCAGTTTGAGAGTTACTTGCAGATGATTGTGGAGATGCCGGTGGAGGAGTGTACACAGGTTGAGATCGAGGCCTATATGTCGTATATGATCGGCAAAGGGAAGTCCGCCGCCAGTGTAGCGCGAGGCGTCGCCTCCTTGAAATCCTTCTATACATATCTCCTCGGGCGCAGCATTGTGGCAAGCAACCCCGCCAAGGCGGTGACGCCGGTGCGGGCGGAGCGCAAGTACCCCCAGATCCTGACAGGGAAGGAAGTGGAGCTCTTTTTGGAGCAGCCCCAGTGCGTGGATGCCAAGGGCTACCGGGACCACGCCATGCTGGAGCTGCTGTACGCCACCGGCATCCGGGTCAGCGAGCTGATC
>CAJFUI010000116.1 GCA_904420145.1 uncultured Oscillospiraceae bacterium | reverse complement strand
GCCATGGGAAAATTTGACGGCATGCTGCTGCTCAGCGACTACGACAACACGCTGGTGTACACCGAGGAGGCCCTGCGCTCCGGGGGCCCCCGGCCCCCCATGAGCCGGCGGAACCTGTCCGCCATCCGCCGCTGGATGGCGGAGGGGGGCCGCTTCTCCGTGGCCACCGGCCGGGCCCTGGAGGCCTTCCGCCGCCATGCCCACGAGGTTCCGGTAAACGCCCCCGTCATTGTGGACAACGGCGGGGCCATCTACGACCTGGAGCGGGGGACCTACGTGGTGAAGAACTTCCTGCCGGCGGAGGCGGCGGTCCACATCGCCGCCGTGGCGGAGCGCTTCCCCCACGTGGCCCTGGAGCTCTATCCGGACAGGGACGTGGTGCTGGTGCTGCGGCCCACGGCCTGGAACGAGCGCCACGCCAAGCTCACCGGGGCCCGCTATGAGGAGATCTCCCGGGTGGACCCGGCGGCGGTGCCCCAGCCCCTGGTGAAGGCCCTGTTCGTGGGAGAGCGGGCGGAGCTGGACCGGATCCGGGCGGAGATGATCCGGGCGGGGCTGGCGGAGCGCTACGAGCTGATCTTCTCCAGCGGGGAGCTGCTGGAGCTCACCGCCAAGGGGGCCAACAAGGGGGAGATGGCCCGGAAGCTCCGGGAGCTGTGCGGCTGCCATACCCTGCTGTGCGCCGGGGACCACATGAACGACCTGCCTCTGCTCTCAGCGGCGGACCGGGCCTTCTGTCCCGCCAACGCCGTGCCGGAGGTCCTCGCCTCTGGGGCCACCGTGGTGTGCCACTGCCTGGACGGCGCCATCGGCGAGATCGTGGAGACGATGGAGCGGGAGCGCTGAGGGATGTATATTGCGGAGAGTGGTCACGCCCTGTTGTGTGGCATGTTGCAGCCGGGAAGCAGCGGTTATTTTTCTTGATAAGGTATGCCTATGGTGTTGCCGCTTTCATCTATCATGACCGGACCCTGTGAATCTGCCGACATCATTTGGCATTTTTGTCGTCTATTATATGGATGGAAGCTCTATCTATGAGGGGGATCAGCAAATGAGAAAGCGAAATGTCGTCAGCGGCAGCCCAATATGGTTACCGTATGGGCAGCGGGTCCCTCTCTGCGGCGCAGCGGTCTGCTCCATCGGAATTGTACCGTTCCTCCACAAGTCCAAGGCAAGAGCCAGGGCCGTTATCAAGGTGGGAATTGCCACGGCATGGGTCTGCTGCATTTTCATGTCCGGCGGGTTTGCTCCGAGTTTTATGGCCTGAATCCGGCAGGGCAATACCCCATTTGCCCTGCGGAACAGCGGATATGGCCCAGCGGTTTTCCAAAGATCCCTGGGTCGCTTTTTTTAAACACAAAGAGGCCTGAGCCATTATGGCTCAGGCCTTGCTGCTCTTTTACCGCTGCTCCTCCTCCAGGCTCCAGCCGTAGAGAGGATAGCGCTGGATAGCGCCGAAGATCTTCTTGCGCAGGTTGGGGTAGCGCTCCTCCAGCTGCCGCAGCAGCGTCTTCATCTCCTCCCGGCGGGTGGAGCCGTTGGCGGGACAGGGGTTCTCCACCACCGGCAGCCCCAGCCGCCGCACTGCCCCCCGGACCTCCCGCTCCTGGACGTAGAGCATGGGCCGGATCTGGGTGACTTGGGTCCGGTCCAGGTAGGTCACAGGCTGGAAGCAGCTGATGCGCCCCTCCAGGAAGAGGGACATCACCATGGTTTCCACCGCGTCGTCCCGGTGGTGGCCCAGGGCGATCTTTTGGATCCCCAGGCGGTTCATGGTGGTGCTCAGGGCCCCCCGGCGGAACTTGGCGCAGAGGGAGCAGGGGTTCTTCTCCTTCCGGTGTTCAAAGACGATCTCGTAGATGGGCACCTCCTCCCGGTGGTAGGGGACGTTCAGCTCCCGGCAGAGATCGGCGATGGGGGTAAAGTCCATTCCCGGGGTGCCGCTGTCGATGGTGATGGCCACCACGTCGAAGGGCTGGGGGTAGAATTCCCGCAGCCGGGCCAGGGCGCACAGCGTCAGCACCGAGTCCTTCCCGCCGCTGATCCCCACCGCCACGGTATCACCCGCCTGGATCATATGGTAGTCCTCCACGCACCGACGGACCAGCGATAAGATGTGCTGCATGGCGTACCTCCCCCGGGCCATTCCCCGGTTTTTTGAAAATGGAATGTGAGATATCAAGAGAAAACAGGAGATTTCAAGCGAATGAAAGAGCATTCTATGTGCTAAATTAAAATATGGTTGACAAAGACCGCTGCCGTATGCTATAAATATGGTTGCTCGCGATATGGCATTGTACCTGATTTCGCGTCAAAATACAAGGCTTCCTTCGATGACGAGGGTGCAGGAGTTCCGATTTCCTGTATTTTCGTAATCGAAGGAACACCGCTGAAAAGGAGATCGCAACCATGTCCACTTTTATGGCAAATAAGAGCAACATTGTCCGCAAGTGGTACGTCGTGGATGCCGCCGGCAAGCCTCTGGGCCACACCGCCGTCATCGTCGCCGACCTGCTGCGGGGCAAGCGCAAGCCCACCTATACCCCCCATGCCGACTGCGGCGACAACGTCATCGTTATCAACGCCGCCAAGGCTACTCTGTCCGGCAAGAAGCTGGAGCAGAAGATGTACCGCACCCACTCCGGCTGGGTGGGCGGTCTGAAGGAGACCAAGTACAAGGATATG
>CAJFUI010000115.1 GCA_904420145.1 uncultured Oscillospiraceae bacterium | reverse complement strand
GGGCGAAGCCCGGCTCTTAGCGCGGAGGAGGTGGCTTTTGTCTGGCAACAAAAGCCACTCGCGTCCCCGGGCGCGAAATCTCCCCACAAAAGCTTTCCGCTTTTGCGGGGACCCCATATTTGACTAAAATGGCCGGGCAGAGCCCGCCCATTCCAAGGGTTTTCCCTACGGGAAAACCCTTGGACGCCGCACTTGCGGCGACGCCCCCCCGCAGGGGGCACAATTCCGCGCCGCTGAAAGCGGCAAAAGCCGCCCGCCGCCAAAGACGGCAAACGGCCTGCGGCGGCGGACAACAACAGAACAACAGGAGGAGGGGAATCATCTCCCCTCCTCCCGCTTTTTGATCTCCTGGGCCCGGCGGTTATTCTCATAGCGCGAGCGCTCCAGCTGGGACAAGCCCTGGGCGATCATGGGGTAGCGGTTTTCCGCGTCAGCGGTGGGCTGAATCTCATAGGTGCCATACTGGTTGATGACATCGTCCGGTCCGTCGGGACAGCCGGGTCCCCTGGATAGGGGGCTGGTATCTTTTGGCATTGGCGCCACCTCCTGTGGCGGTAGTATGCCCTAAAGACAGCCCTTCTACTCTCAGGGGAGGATCCGGAAGTCCCCCCGGGCCGCCGCCTCCTCCCGCCGGAGCTTCTCCTGCCCGTGGACCTCCCACAGCTCGGCGATGATGCTGTTGGAGAGCAGAAAGCCCTTGGGCGTCAGCCGCCAGCCCTCCTCGGTGGGCCGGGCGTACCCCATGGCCTCATACCGCTTCAGCGCCGCCTCCAACGGGGCAAAGCGGCGGCGGTAGCGGTTTTCAAACACCCTGCGGGAGATGCCCGCCGATGTGCGCAGGGAGAGCATGATATACTCCGTGTCCCGCTCCAGCAGGGGGATGCTCTCCCACTCGGAAAAGTGCAGCGTCCCCTGCTGCACCCCCTGGATATAGCCCTCTAAATCCCGTTCATAGGCGCAGCGCACCCCGCCGAAGTCGGAGTGGGCGCCGGGCCCAAAGCCGATATACTCCTGCAGCGTCCAGTACTTCCAGTTGTGGCGGGAGGCAAAGCCCGCCTTGGCGAAGTTGGAGATCTCGTACTGCTCATAGCCCCGCTGGGCCAGGAGCTCCACCGCCGCAAGGTACATGTCCGCCTGCAGGTCGTCGTCCGGCAGGTCTATCATTTTCTGCCGCGCATAGAGGGGGGTCCCCTCCTCCACCTTCAGCCCGTAGCAGGAAATGTGCTCCGGCGCGAGGGTCAGGACCTGCCCCAGCCCCTCCAGCCAGGAGGAGAGGGTCTGGCCGGGCAGGCCGTAGATCAGGTCCACCGACAGATTGCTCAGCTTGGCCCGGCGGATAGCCACTACCGCGCTCTCTACCTGGGCGTAGGTGTGGATACGGCCCACAGCGCGCAGCAGCCCATCGTCCGCCGCCTGCACGCCAAGGGAGATGCGGTTGAAGCCGGCCCGGCGCAGGGCGCGGAGGGACCGCCAGTCCTGGGCGCTCTCCGGATTGGCCTCGAGGGTGATCTCCGCGTCCTTTGCCACGGAAAAGCGCTGGAGGATGGTCCCTAACAGGTTCTGCAGGTATTTCTCCGGCAGCAGGGAGGGGGTGCCGCCGCCAAAGTAGATGGTGTCCACCTCGTAGCCCCCGGCGTACTGGGCGGCCTCTGTCAGGTGGGCGCACAGCGCCTTGGTATAGCGCTTCATCTCCCCCTCCGCGTGGGGCAGGGAGTAGAAGTCGCAGTAGAGGCACTTGCTGCGGCAGAAGGGGATATGGACATAGATCCCAAGGGGCTTACGGGGCTGTTTCATGGCGGTCTGATCCTCTTTGTACTCCAGTTTTCCCCTGTGTCCCGGAACAGGGCGGCAGCGGCAGGGCGGCTCCCGCGGGAACACGGGGATGAAACGAGCTTATTGTATCGCATTTTTCCCATTTGACAAGGCATAATCCGAAAATTTTGGCGGATACTACCTGCAAAAGGAGGGCGAACACCTATGCAGATGTCCAACAAGGACTATCAAAAGTATGTTCAGAAGAAGGCGCAAAAATCACCCCTTGGAAAAAATATGCTGCTGGCCTTTCTCGTCGGGGGGGCCATCTGCGTCATCGGGCAGGCTATTATGAATTTAGCCATGAGCCAGGGGATGCCCAAAGGGGAGGCCTCCTCCCTGACTACCATCTGTCTGGTGGGGCTCTCCGCCCTGCTGACAGGCCTCAACTGGTACAACAAAATCGCCCGGTACGCCGGCGCGGGGACCCTTGTGCCGGTCACCGGCTTTGCCAATGCCGTGGTCTCCCCGGCCATCGACTTTAAGAGCGAGGGGATGGTCACCGGCATGGCCGCTAAGATGTTCCTGGTGGCCGGCCCGGTGATCGTATACGGCACTCTGGCCTCCGCCCTCTATGGGATCATTCTGCTGCTTTTGTAAAGGGTATGGAGGCGGGGCCCCGGGGCAGATATTTTGCCCCAGGCTGGCGTCTTTTTTCCTCCCGGCGGCCCCTGGGACAGATCAGGGGCCGCCGGGAATCTTTTCGGTACTTTTACGAAAAGTTTACGTTTACATAACGATGTGGAAAACCATGTGGAAAATGTGGAAACCCTCCCATTTTCAATCTTTCGACAAGGGCCGGGAAAATTATGGGAATTTCCCGACGGTCACTTTTTGGAGACTTGTTTTTCTTTTTGTCAATATTCCCTGCCCAGCGGGGGGCCCCCTTGCCTTTGCGGAGAAAATTTGTTAATATAGTAATAATTGTGTATCTCACCCACAGGAGGTTTTTATGGCGGCAGCGGGAAGAAAGCAGTACGGCAACGAGTCCATCAGCGCTCTGAAGGGGGCTGACCGGGTGCGCAAGCGCCCGGGGGTCATCTTCGGCAGCGACGGGCTGGAGGGCTGTGAGCACGCGGTTTTTGAGATCCTCTCCAACTCCATCGACGAGGCCCGGGAGGGCTACGGCAGGCATATCACCGTCACCCGGTTTTTAGACCACAGCGTGGAGGTGGAGGATCAGGGCCGGGGCTGCCCGGTGGACTGGAACGAGAAGGAGCAGCGCTACAACTGGGAGCTGGTATTCTGCGAGCTCTACGCCGGCGGCAAGTACGGCAACAGCGAGGGGGCCAACTATGAGTTCTCCCTGGGCCTCAACGGCCTCGGCTCCTGCGCCACCCAGTACGCCTCCCGCTATATGGATGTCACCGTCTGGCGGGACGGCTATGAGTACAACCTCCACTTCCAAAAGGGCGAAGTGGTGGGGAAGCGCGGAGAGGAGCTGCAGAAGGAGCCCCTGAAGCGGAAAAAGACCGGCACCCGCACCCGCTGGCTGCCGGATCTCGACGTCTTCACCGACATCAACATCCCCGCCGAGTACTTTACCAACGTGATGAAGCGCCAGGCGGTGGTCAACGCCGGCATCACCTTTCTCTTCAAAAACGAGGTGTCCCCCGGGAAGTTTGAAACCACGGAGTTTCTATACGAAAACGGCATCCTGGACTATGTCTCCGAGCTGGCCGGCGGAGACAGCCTGACCCTCCCCGTCTTCTGGGAGACCGAGCGCCGGGGCCGGGACCGCGCCGACAAGGAGGACTACAAGGTCAAGCTCAGCGTGGCCTGCTGCTTCTCCAATAAGGTCCACGTCATCGAGCATTACCACAACTCCAGTTACCTGGAGCACGGGGGCAGCCCGGAGAAGGCCGCCAAATCCGCCTTTGTGGGGGCCATCGACGCCTGGCTCAAGCAGAACGGCAAGTATCAGAAGAACGAGGGCAAGATCACCTGGGCGGATGTGGAGGACTGTCTGGTACTGGTCTCCAACAACTTCTCCACCCAGACCAGCTATGAGAACCAGACCAAGAAATCCATCACCAACAAGTTTATTCAGGAGGCCATGACCGAATTTCTCCGGGAGCGGCTGTCGGTGTACTTCATCGAAAACCCCAACGACGCGGTGAAGATCGCCGAGCAGGTGCTCATCAACAAGCGCTCCCGGGAGCGGGCGGAGCAGACCCGCCTCAATATCAAGAAAAACCTCTCCGGCACCATCGACATCGCCAACCGGGTGCAGAAATTCGTGGACTGCCGCACCAAGGACGTCAGCCGCCGGGAGATCTATATCGTGGAGGGGGACTCGGCCCTCGGCAGCGTGAAGCTCAGCCGGGACGCGGAATTCCAGGGGATCATGCCCGTCCGGGGCAAGATCCTCAACTGTCTGAAGGCGGACTACGCCAAGATCTTTAAGAGCGAGATCATCACCGATCTCATGAAGGTCCTGGGCTGCGGAGTGGAGGTGCAGAATAAGCATGTGAAGGACTTAGCCACCTTCGATTTAGGCAACCTCCGCTGGAGCAAGGTGGTCATCTGCACCGACGCCGATGTGGACGGCTTTCAGATCCGCACGCTGATCCTCACCATGCTCTACCGCCTGTGTCCCACCCTGATAGAGAAGGGGTATGTGTATATCGCCGAATCCCCCCTCTTTGAGATCAACTGCGGGGAAAAGACCTGGTTTGCCTACTCTGAGAAGGAGAAAAACGACATTCTCAAGGAGCTGGAGGGCAAGAAGGTGAAGGTGGACCGGTCCAAGGGCTTAGGTGAGAACGACCCGGACATGATGTGGCTGACCACCATGAACCCGGAGACACGGCGCCTCATCAAGGTCATGCCCGAGGATGCGGAGGCCACGGCCCAGATGTTCGACCTGCTCTTAGGCGACAACCTCCAGGGCCGCAAGGACCACATCGCAAACGAAGGATATAAATTTTTGGATTTAGCGGATATCTCCTGAGGAGCCGCTATTTTTCGGTCCCGAAGATGTGGTCCTGCGCGCGCCAGCGCGTTCAAGCATTTTGGCGAAGCCAAAATCTTGCCGCAGGGGCAATTCATTTGCCCCGAGGAAGTCCAATGCTTGGGGCCCCCGGCGGGGCCGCGCCCCGCTGGGGTGTCCACATCGCCAATGAAGGGTATAAGTTTTTGGACCTCGCCGATATCTCCTGAATTTTGCCGCCCTGCCGGCGGCGGGGAAGCTTTTGTGGGGGCGTTCCGCACCCCGGTGCAGGCCTTTTGGGGCATCCCCTGCCGCGGGTGGTTTCGCGTTAGCAGACGCGGGGGCGCGTCGCCGCGAGTCCGGCGTACAAGCGTTTTGCCGCTTCCAGCGGCAGGGAATATTTCGCGCTTTCGAGCGCGAGGCCCTTTTGGCTCGGCCCAAAAGGGCCCAAAAGCCCGCTTAGGGCTGCGCCCTAAGAACCCAGAGGACTGGGCGGGGGCTGTTGGGCATCGCGAAAGGTTCTTGCCTCGCAGGTTCCGTCAGTCCCGGTGCAGCACCGAATTGACTGGTTGTTCTCTACCCGCCCTTTCTGCTTCGCTAAGGGCTACTCTGGTGAATTGAAGAAGATTGGCGTTCTATCGCTTCGCACACGGAAAGGTTTCCCCATTCCACCGCAGTAGGCGCTGCTCATAGGGATGAAAAACTTTAGTGCTCCGCCGCAGCAGGGCGTAACGCCCGGGGAGGGAGAGGTAGTCCTTACGATGGCCACGTGCCGGTGATAGAAGGACGCAGTAGAGCGGGGAGAGGGAAATTCTTAGAACCGCAGGTTCTAAGTCAATTTTTGCCCACTTTTGTTTGGTGACAAAAGTGGGTCGCGCCGGGGCGCGAAATCCCCCTAAAAATCAGCGGGAACAAGGGATTTCTTAGAACCGTAGGTTCTAAGCGGCGTTTTGGTGACTTTTTCGCCGAGGACAAAGGAACTCGCCCCAAGTAATCAGCAGAGCACCCCTCTGTTGCTACAAAATATAGAGGATCACAGCAGGATGGACAGATTAGGAAAGGAGAAAACAAACATGAAAAGATGGTGGACACTGTTTCTATCCCTGGCGCTGATGGCCGCCATGGCCGTTCCCGCCGCCGCGGATCTCCAGCCGCCCCTTTGGGAGCAGCTCCAGTATGCGAGCTTAGAGGACTGCCTCGATTGGACTGGGCTGACGGAGGAGCAGTACGCCTCGATTGCCGCGGAGGCGGAGGACTTCGATCCGGATGCCTACTTTACCGCAAACTATGGGGAATGGTTCGCCTCGCCGGAGGAGTACATGGCAGGATGGTCCATAGATGAGGAGGCCTTCCGCACCGACATGCTGAGGGACTGGTTTTGGAATCAAGTTTACCCGATTCAAGCACAGGCAGAAAAGGACGAGGCCATCACCGCCGTGGGCGGCGTGCCCGGGCAGATCAATGTCATGTACAACGGCAGCTGCCTCTCCTTCCCCGGCGTGGTGCCGGAGATCGTAGACGGCCGCACCATGGTGCCCCTGCGCTCCGCCATGGAGTATTTAGGGGCCACAGTCACCTATGACCACGCCGCCCGGACCGCCACTATCGCAGGGGAGGGGATCTCCCTCACCCATGTCATCGGCTCGCAGATCATCACTCTCACTGACGGCTCCACTGTGGAGATGGATGTGCCCTCCTACTTAAACGGCGGTTCCACCATGGTGCCCCTGCGCTTCTTCTCCGAGGCCCTGGGCTGGGACGTCTACTGGGACGCCGACTACCGCACCGCCGTTCTGCTGGACGGACAGGCCATTGCGGACTTGTTCGACGAGGAATTCACCGTTATCAACAGCCTGATGGCCAAGCAGTACGAGGACTTGGACCTGAGCCGGACCTACGAGAGCACCCTCTCCTTCTCCGGCAGCGCCAAGGTCTTCAACACCATCGATGGGGACGAAACCTACCGCCTCAGCGGCGCGGTGTCCATGCTCTTTAACAGCGAGGCCATGGAGCTGACCGGCGAGATCGACCTCTCGGTCCTTGCCGCCCTGATGGAGCAGATAGAGGCGGAGGGGGAGGCGCTGCCTCAGGAATTCTTGGACTGCCTCAGCCCCCTGACCTTTGAGATGATCTTCGCCGGGGAGCAGTTTTACCTCAGCGCCCCCCTGTTCACCTATTTCCTTCGGGAGGAGGGCTACTCGGTGCCCACAGGGGACCTGTGGTATGCCGCCGATACCGGTGAGGACCTCCCTTGCCTTTACCAGCAGCTGCTTGCCGGCTACCAGGAGATGACCATCGGCTCTCTGCTCTATCTGTCGGCCTGCGCCGCGGCGGAAACCGGCGCAACATCCCCCTTCCTTCTGTATTCGGATCTGTGGCAGACCGCCTCGGTGATGGTACTTGTCTATGGGGACGACACCTTTACCCAGAGCGGCAGCACCTACAAATGGCACTTCGGTGAGGAGGAGTACATGGCCCTGCAGCAGGTCCTCTTGGGCCTCTCCACCCCCTTGGAGGAGTCCGGGGTCTCCCAGTTCTCCATGGATATGACCATCCGGGCCGATGGCAGCTGTACCTTCGATATGGAGATTGCAGCCGCTGATCCTTATACCGGCGCCTCCGCCTTTGCCCTGACCCTGTCCGGCTCCTCCAATGCGGAACAGGGCTCCATGACCGGCCGGCTGCAGGTGCGCAACGTCTGCGACGTAACCTTTGATATGGACACCACCTTCCGCCCCTCCTCTAAGACCCCGGCTGTGGAGCCGCCGGAGGGTGCGGTGGTCATCGACGATAACTTCCCCATGATTCCTGTGGAATAAAAACACCCATAGGAGAGGGCCAAAGGGCCCTCTCCTATGGGTGGCAGAAAGGACGTTTGCTATGGATTCGATTGTTTTGCACGTCACCTACACCTGCCTCCCCGGCAAGGCCCAGGGCTTTGTACAGGCCCTGAAGGACACCGGCCTCCAAGCGAAAGTCCGCTCGGAGGAGGGCTGCCTCCAGTACGACTACCACCTCTCCTGCGAGGCGGCGGACACGGTGGTACTCCTGGAGCACTGGCGGGATCAGGCGGCCCTGTCCCGCCACAGCGCCCAGCCCCACATGGCGGAGATTCAGGCCCTGAAGGAGGGCTTTGTCACCGCCACCCACGTGGAGCGCTACGAGTAGGAGGCGTGGCCTACTTTTTGCCGCCAAGCAAAAGTGGGCTTAGAACCTGCGGTTCTAAGGACTTCCTTTCCCCCCGATGGGGGGAAGAGGTGTTTCGCGCTTACGAGCGCGAGTGACTTTTTTCTCGGCGAAAAAGTCACCAAAACGCCGCCTAAAAACCCATGGTTCTTAGGAATCTCCTTCTCCCCGCTCTGCTGCGCGTCCTTCTATCACCGGCGCGTGGGGATCGAGAGGACTGCCGCACCTGCCCCGGGCGTTACGCCCTATTGCGGTGGAACACAGCAGTTTTTCGTCCCCACAACCAGCGCCTGCCGCGGTGGGGTGGAGCAGACTGCCAGTGTGCGAAACCGATAGAACGTCAATCCCCACTCAACCGTCGTGGGAGCCCTTAGCGCAGCGGAAAGGGCGGGTCCGGAGCGGCAATCAATCCAGTGCTCCACAGGGACTAACGGAACCTACGAGGCAAAAGAGCCAAGACAAGATCATCCCCCTTCTGCCGTGGCTGGGGTCCTTAGGGGCAACGCCCCTAAGTGGCCTTTTGGTTCCTTTTGGGCCATGCCAAAAGGAACCCGCACCGGGGTGCGGAATACCCCCGTGCCCAAAGGGCACAAATTAGGCCCTCGCGCTCGCTGGCGCGAAATTGCCCCGCCGCCGGGGCGCAAAAAACTGGGCACCGCCCCTATTTCTTACGATAAGGAACCATCACCATGCCAAAGAAGAAATCCCCTGATGAGAACAAGCCAAAAGTCAATAACCCCAACGTCCTCGGTCTCCGGGCGGAGGTGCTGGAGCAGCCCATTACCGACACCTTAGAGCTCAACTACATGCCCTACGCCATGAGCGTCATCGTCTCCCGGGCCATCCCGGAGATCGACGGGTTTAAGCCCAGCCACCGCAAGCTCCTGTACACCATGTACAAGATGGGGCTTTTAACCGGGGCGCGGACCAAGAGCGCCAACATCGTGGGCCAGACCATGCGCCTCAACCCCCACGGCGACGCCGCCATCTACGACACCCGGGTGCGCCTCTCCAAGGGCTACGGGGCCCTGCTCCACCCCTTTGTGGACTCCAAGGGCAACTTCGGCAAGGTCTACTCCCGGGACATGGCCTGGGCTGCCAGCCGGTACACCGAGGCCAAGCTCGCCCCCATCTGCACCGAGCTCTTCCGGGACATTGAGCAGGACACGGTGGACTTTGTGGACAACTACGACAACACCATGAAGGAGCCCGCCCTCCTGCCCACTACCTTCCCCAACATTTTGGTCAGCGCCAATCAGGGCATCGCCGTGGGCATGGCCTCCCAGCTGTGCGGCTTTAACCTGGGGGAGGTGTGCGACACCACCGTCGCCTACCTGAAAAACCCCGACTGCGACCTCTCCGCCACCCTTCTGGCCCCGGACTTCTCCACCGGGGGCGAGGTCATCTGCGACAGCGCCGCCTTAGAGGATATCTACCGCACCGGCCGGGGCAGCGTGAGGATCCGGGCCAAGTGGCGCTATGTCAAGGGGGAAAACCTCATCGAGATTTACGAGATCCCCTATACCACCACCACCGAGGCCATCATGGACAAGGTGGCGGAACTTATCAAGGCCGGCAAGGCGCGGGAGATCGCCGACATGCGGGATGAGACGGACCTGAACGGCCTGAAGCTGACAATCGACCTCAAGCGGGGGGTGGACCCGGACAAGCTCATGGCCAAGCTGTTCAAAACCACCACCCTGCAGGACAGCCTCTCCTGCAATTTCAACGTCCTGGTGGCTGGGACACCCCGGGTCATGGGGGTCCAGGAGCTGCTGGAGGAGTGGTGCGCCTGGCGCACCGAGTCCGTCCGCCGGCGGATCTACTTCGTCCTCGGCAAAAAGAAGGACAAGCTCCACCTCCTCAAGGGCCTCAAGCGGATTCTCTTGGATATTGATAAAGCCATCCACATCATCCGGGAGACCGAGGAGGAGTCCATGGTGATCCCCAACCTGATGATCGGCTTTGGCATTGACGAAATTCAGGCGGAGTACGTGGCGGAGATCAAGCTGCGCAACATCAACAAGGAGTATATCCTCAAGCGCGTGCAGGAGGAGGAGTCCCTCCGGGACGAGATCGACGACCTGGAGGACACGTTAAACACCCCCAAGCGGGTCAAGAAGATCATCATTGACGAGCTGGAGAATGTGAAGAAGAAGTACGCCGTCCCCCGCCGCTCTACCATCGTCTACGGCCACGAGGTGGAGGAGTACGTGGAGGAGGAGCAGATCGCCGACTACCCGGTGACTGTCTTCCTCTCCCGGGAGGGGTATTTTAAGAAGATCACCCCCGCCTCTCTGCGCATGAGCAGCGAGCAGAAATACAAGGAGGCCGACGGCCCCTTCCAGTCCTTTGAGGCCTCCAACAGGGACGAGGTGATGTTCTTCACCGACAAGTGTCAGGTGTACAAGTGCCGCCTCAGCGACTTTGAGGACAGCAAGGCCAGTGTCCTTGGGGACTATCTCCCCACGAAGCTGGGCATGGAGCCGGAGGAGAAGGTGGTGTTTCTGCACCTGCCCGGGGACTACAGCGGCCAGCTGATCTTTTTCTTTGAAAACGGCAAAGGCGCCAAGGTGGAGGTGAAGGCCTACCAAACCACCTCCAACCGCCGCAAGCTCACCGGCGCCTACTCCGACAAGAGCCCCCTTTGCTCCATCGTAGCCCTGTCCGCCGACGAGGAGCTGGCGGCCTACTCCACCGAGGGGCGGGCGGTGATCTTCAGCACCGCCCTCATGGCCCCCAAAGCCACCCGGTCCACCCAGGGGGTGCAGGTGATGACCCTCAAGGGCAAGCACCATCTGTCCTCCGTGCGGCGGCTGGAGGACACAGGCATCACCAATTTTGCCCGCTACCGCTGCCGCAGCATCCCCGCCGCCGGGGCTCTGCTCCGGGAGGAGGACAGCGACGACAAACAACTGGAAATTTTGTAGCTTCACAGCAAAGGAGGGCAGTTTCCCATGGCACAGCAGTCACTGGGCAAAAAGCTTTTTAAGGAATATGGGCTGATTGTGGTGGGCTCGGCTATCTACGCCGTGGCTTTCAACTGGTTTTTTCAGCCCAACCACATCGCCTTCGGTGGTCTGACCGGTGTGGCCCAGATCCTCAACTATATCTGGGGTGCCCTGCCGGTGGGCGTGCTGACCATCGTGATGAACGTACCGCTGTTTATCATCGGCGTGCGGCGGATGGGGATCGGCATTCTCTTTTCCTCCCTGTTTGCTATGGGCGCCAGCTCCCTGCTGGTGGACCTGCTGGCCTCTGCGTACACCTTCCAGCCTATGGAGCCCCTGCTGGCCAGCGTCTATGGCGGGGTGCTGCTGGGACTCTCCCTTGGAATGATGCTGCTGGTCAACGCCACCACCGGCGGCACAGAGCTGCTGGCACGACTGCTGAAATACCGCTTCCGCCACCTGCCCATCGGCCGGCTGTGTCTGGCCATTGACCTGACTGTAATCTGTGCTTATGCGCTGGTCTTTCGCAATTTGGACAATGCCTTGTATGGCTTGGTGGCACTGTACATCTCCACCATTGTCATGGACATGGTGATCTACGGCTCCCGGACAGCGGAGCTGGCCTACATCATCAGCGACCACAGCGGCCAGATTGCCCAGGATTTGCTGAACCTTGAGATGGGCATCACTATTCTCGACGGTACCGGCGGCTTCTCCGGAAATGAGAAGAAGGTGATTCTCTGCGCCTTTAAGCGCCACCAAATCGCTGTAGTGAAGGCCCATGTAACTGACATCGATCCCAACGCCTTTATCATCGTCTGTCAGGCCCATGAGGTGCTGGGGGAGGGCTTTGGCATTTACGACAAAAATAGTCTATAAAAAGAGAGGAGCATCCCTATGGCATTGGAACAGGTAAAAATGGCTCTGGAGAAAAACGGCTTTGCCGTCTCCGTATTTGAGACAGCGGAGGAAGCCGCCGCTTACCTCAACCGGGAGATCGACGGCGTCAGCGTGGGCTTCGGCGGCTCTGTCACTATGGAGGCCATGGGCCTCTATGAGAGCCTTGGTTCCCACAACAGCGTCTACTGGCACTGGCGGGAGAAGGACATCTTTGCGGCAGCTGCATCTGCCGACGTCTATCTGCTCTCTCCCAACGCCATTGCCGAGAATACCGGGGAGCTCATCAACATTGACGGCACCGGCAACCGGGTATCCTCCGCTCTGTTTGGCCACAAAAAGGTCTATTTCATCGCCGGGAAAAACAAGGTGTCCCCCGACTTTGACAGCGCCCTCCACCGGGCCCGCAACGTTGTGGCCCCCAAAAATGCCCAGCGGCTGAAGCTTAAGACTCCCTGCGCAGTGAAGGGCGACCGCTGCTACAACTGTAACAGCCCTGACCGCATCTGCTGCGGGCTGGTGGTCCACTACAAGAAGATGAAGTCCATGGATATGGAAGTCGTGCTCATCAACGAGGAGCTGGGCTACTGAGAGAAAGGGGGCGGCACTGCCTTTGAAACGATACATCGCATTTCTTCTGATGGCGGCTATGTCGCTGCTCCTTGGGGGCTGCTCCATGCTCTTAGATCAGGACTACCGCTCCGTGGAGCCCCATGCCAACCGCTACTGGGAGGACTCGGGCAATGATATTCTGCGGGCAGAGTCCTATCAGGATTTGGTGAATACCCTGATGCTGCTGGTAGAACAACACACGGAGAGCGGGGTGCTGCGGCTGTATCTCTCCGATGTGGACTACGCCACCGCCTTGGATCTGATGAAGCGGGCCATCGCGGAGGTGCAGGAGGAGACGGCTATCGGCTCCTACACGCTGGAGAGCATGGATTTTGACATGGAGGAGCTGCGCAACAGCTATTACCAGGTGACACTGCAGCCTACCTACCGGCGCAGCGCCGAGGATGTGGCGCAGATCCTGGAGACAGCCAGCAGCAGTGCCATCTATGAGATGCTGGTGGCCGCTTGGAAAAATGGCGATGAACGCCTCACTGTCCGTTACGCCTACTTAGCTGAGGAGCAGAGCGTACTGTTAGAGAACATCCGCCAGCTGCAGATTGAGCTGGAGGAGATCCCTGTGGCCCAGTCTGAGGAGCCTGTTCTCCCCGCCGCAGAGGAAGGGGAGAACCCCCAGCCGGAGACAGAGGCGGAGGCCCCGGAGGAGCCGGCAGATCCCTCCATCCAGTTTCCGGAGGGATATGAGCCATGGCCCGTCTATTTTTACCCGCCGGAGGGGGAGAGCAGCATCATCGAAATTTTCCTCCACAGCGGAGAGGGGAGCGCCGCTTAACGCGCAAAGGGCCGGGGAGTATATTTCCCCGGCCCTTTTTACCCTTCCGAACGGAAATTTCTTAGTTGACAAGGCCGGCAGGATTTGCTATAATACCATCGTTCGCGGGCGTAGCTCATCTGGTAGAGCGCCACCTTGCCAAGGTGGAGGTAGCGGGTTCGAGCCCCGTCGCCCGCTCCAAAAAGAAAGACATGACCAAAGGTCATGTCTTTCTTTTTGGATTCCGTGGGAAATTTCAATGCTCGGGGACGGCAGAGCCGCCCCTGCGCCAAGGTTTTCGCCTTCAGCAAAAACGCTTGTACGCCGCATTTGCGGCGCCGCCATCTGCCTGCTCCCTTGCTTCTCCTTTCCAACTGCGACCCGCTGCGCTGGGCTCGCAGTTGGTGGGCCGCCCTGCGGGCGGCATTTTTCTCGATTAAGAAATAGCGATTTTAACCGTCCCTTCCCTTCCCACTCGTCGCAAGCGACTCAGTCGCCTGCGACGAGTTTTTTCATTTCATTGCAAAACTTATCGCGCGCTCATTCTGCTGCTTTTACCTTCTGGCAACTGATGAGCCAACCGGATCTGCCGGAGGGACGGCCTGTATGATCGGGCATTTTCTTCTTCTCAAAAGAATTATAAATCAGCAGTTTTTATGTCATTTATCGCTTTCTGCATAATACTGTTGATATCAGCGTCTCTAATGTCAAGATTCTCTGCTCTAAAGCACAGGATCTTGGGTATTCCATAAAAACTGTTCGCCAGAGTCTTGACATAATCGTATCCCTGGGTCTGATTTTTGAAAGGACCTCCCGCTGTTGTTACATAAATCATCCTGTCAGCACTGCACAAGCCGATCGGTATTCCCTCCGGTGAATACTTGAATGTCAAGCCAGTGATTGTTACATGTTCAAAATATACCCTCAGCACTGACGGGAAAGCCGAATCCCAGCAAGGTGCGGCAATTAGAATTTCATTGGCCTTTATGAATTGATTTGCATATTTAAATATCGGTGCCGAAAAATCCTTCTGCATGACCAGGCGAGTTCTTTCTTCTAACCGCTCCCAATCAAGCGGATAAATCTTCTCCTTGCAGAGATTTACTTCTTCTATTTCGCCGTCCAATCGTTTTAGAACTTCTTGTGCCAATAAAAGAGTGCGCGACTCAGGTCTTATGCAAGCATTGATAAATAAGATCTTTTTCATATCAAACGGCCTTTCCAAAAAACAGCAAATCCGGTTGACTGCCTCTGCGCAGTATAATGGTTCAGGGTTTCACGATACATCGAATGATGGAATATGTCAAGTTATCCGGGCAAAAGTCCTTGTGCCAAAAGCAGGCCCCTAACAAAAACAAGCCGCTGACGCAGGAAAACCCGTCCGCTCAGCGCTGACAGTCCCATACCCTCCCGTGCACCGGTACCCAAGGATTCTCCCCGCATGGACGCCTCGACGCTGTTGAAGCGCCATTTTCCGTCCGGATTCTTACCGCAGCCGCCAGGCACAACGCCGGTATTATACTGCACAGCTGTCGGCACACCGCCTGCACCAGGCAGCCCCTTTTGATCTGCACTTTTGTGTGTCGTGTCCCTGTTCAGGATGATTCATGTCCGGATTTTCCCCTCAGATTTTTGGTTCTGGTGAAGATGCTGCTCCAGTCCGGCCGGCCGAATGACACCGGGCTGAAGTCCCGTCGGCATCGGCGTGCATCCAGGCGACTGTGCTCTCCAACACGAAACCGGCAAAGGCGGATCCCCTCATGGCACGGGAACGCAAAGCTGCAGCACCTGCTGAGCAAGCGCTGCCGTTCGATACGGTTTGAAGGTCTTCGCTTCACACACTGTCAGGCTCGCGCCAAAAGGCCGAACCAAAGGTCGGCACAGCAGGTTCGGCCGCTGACAAAAGCAACCCTGTTCCCAAATCCTACTTTCACAGCGCATCTCCCCGTTTACTCAATCTGAATGGACACACTCCCAGTTGCTCCTTCACCCCAGACGCCGATATAGGTGCTGCCGCCGCCTACCGTAAGGGTGGATTCGTAGTCTCCGCTTTTGGACAGCAGGATC
>CAJFUI010000114.1 GCA_904420145.1 uncultured Oscillospiraceae bacterium | reverse complement strand
GCTCCTGTCGCCGCGCAGCTTCACACGGCGGAAGTAGACGTGCCGGCTCTTAAAGTCCCCGCCCCCCTGGTCGTGCCAGCCGCTGGCATGGTCCACCAGCCGGGTGGGGTCGATCTCCCAGAGGGTCTGGGTGAGCTGGAGGCTGTCAAATTGACCCCAGCCCTCGTTGAAGGGGACCCACACACCCACGCAGGGGCTGTTGTAGAGGAGGTCCACTGTGCCGTATAGATCCTCCACAAACTGATCCCGGCCCGCCTCGTCCTCCCGGGCAAAGCGGTGGTAGCCCTTGGTGTCCTTCAGATGAATCCCCAGGAAGGGCAGCACCTGCATGGTCATGGGGCGGAAGGCTCCGCCGCCGCTGACCAAGTCCTGCCAGACCACCATGCCCAGGCGGTCACAGTGGTAGTACCAGCGCAGGGGCTCGATCTTAATGTGCTTGCGCAGGGTGTTGAAGCCGTAGTCCTTCATGGTCTGGATGTCGTAGACCATAGCCTCATCGGAGGGCGGGGTGTAGAGCCCGTCGCTCCAGTAGCCCTGATCCAGCACGCCGGTCATGAAGAAGGGGCGGTTGTTAAGGGTGCAGACAGGCTTTCCCCCAAGGACCGTGGTGCCGAACTTGCGCATGGCGAAGTAGCTGGTCACCAGATCCTCCCCTGCGGTGACGCGCAGGTCGTAGAGGAAGGGGTCCTCCGGACTCCACGGGTGGACGTCGGGAATGGAGATGGTGCACACCCCCTCCTGAAAGACGCCGGAGGCCACCCGCCTTCCGGCGGCCATCACATCCACCTTGGCCTCCGCCGCCCCCGAGAGGGTCAGCTCGAGGCGCACCTTGGTGTCGTCGTAGAGGGGGGTGATCTTCAGGGACTGGATATAGGTCACAGGGACGGACTCCAGCCACACCGTCTGCCAGATGCCGCTCTGGGGGGTGTACCAGATGCCGCCCCGGCGGGAACTCTGCTTGCCGTAGGCGTGGATCCTCTGCTCTGTGGCGTCGGTGACGGAGAGGACGAGGGTGTTCTCCCCCTCGCAGAGGAAGTCCGTCACATCAAAGGAGAAGGGGAGATACCCCCCGGCGTGGCTCCCCACCTCTTGGCCATTGAGATAGACGGTGCAGCACTGGTCCACCGCGCCGAAGTGGAGCAGCGCCCTGCCCCGGTGGAAGCCCTCGGACAGTCGGAACCCCCGGCGGTACCACAGGGTCTCCCCGGGCTTTAGCTGCCGGGACACCCCGGAGAGGGGACACTCGGGGGAGAAGGGGACGGTGATGTCATGCTCAAAGCGCTCCGGGACACGGCCGTCGGTAAAGGCGTAGCCCCAGGGGCCGTTGAGGTTTTGGTAGCTGTCCCGGCACAGCTGTGGGCGGGGATACTCCGGCAGGGGGTGTCCCTTGTCCAGAGCCGCGCCCCAGGGGGTATACAGCGTCTTCAGTGCTGCCGGGGCCTTCTCCCGGCGCTTGAGCAGCAGAATGGGGATAAAAATCAGGAAGAGCACCACGGCGGAGGCGGTGAAGATGTCCGCCGTGGGGACCTCGCGGATCACGCCCAGCTCCTCGTAGGTCCGCCCTGTGCTGCGGATAACGGCGGAACCGATGTAAGGGCCGGTGACCATGGGGAGGAGCACCTGAAAGAGGATGCGGATGCCCTGAAACTGCCCGGCCTTCCCCGCCGGAGTGTAGTCCCGGACCAGCCCCTGAAAACAGGCGGAGAGGACCATGCTGCCCCCCAGCATGACGATGCCGGAGAGAATCACCGCCGCCGCAGACCGAGCGAACACCATCAGCGTCAGGCCGAGAATCGCCACCACTGCGGCGGGGATGGCCACGCTGACCTTTCCCCGGCGGTCGATCAGGCGGCCGAAGAGGACGCTGATCAGGGAGGCGGCCAGGAGCACCGCCCCCAGCACCACAGCGTAGTCGTCGATGCCGAGCCCCCGCTGGAGATAGATGATGAGGTAGGGCATGTAGACCTGCTGGGAGGCGTTGTAAATCCCAAGGGAGAGCAGCGCCAAGTACAAAACCGGGTTAGCCAGCACCACCGACGGACGCAGACCGTAGACGATGTTAGCAAAGCAGCCCTTGGTTCCCTCCGTGGGCGGGGCGGCTTTTTCTTCGATTAAAAAGTGGCCTAAGGCGCCCCCCAGCATAACCAGAGCGCCTACGATCAGGAAAAAGAGCCACCACCTGCCTGCGGTGGTGAGGGCGTCCAAGGCGCCGAACACCACCAGCATGGCAATCAGAGGCATGACGGCAAGCACACTCTCCACCCGGCCCCGGTTGGTCCCGTCGGTGGCGTCTGTGACCCATGCGTTGAAGGCGGCGTCGTTGGCGCTGGAGCCAAAGAAGGTCATAACGCAGTCCAGCACCACCACCAGCACCGCTGTCACATAGGCGGCGGAGGCGGGACCGACAAGATGGGCCATCCAGTCCACCCGCACCAGGGCAAACACCATCACCGAGAGGCCCCAGAGGAGGTAGCCGTAGACGATGATGGCCTTCCGCCGGCCCAGCTTGTCCGACAGCGCCCCCACAAAGAGGGTGGTCACAGCGGCCACCACCGCGCTGGCGGCCACCATGGCGGCGATCATCCTTGTGTCGCCGGAGACGGTGTTGTAGAGAAACACATTGAAGTACATGTTCTCCACAACCCACGCAATCTGACCGATCAGGCCGAAGGCCAGCAGCACAGCCCAGGTTTTTCCGCCCAGGGGGGTGACAGTTCTCTCTCTCTTCATGGCAGTCTCTCCTTCCCGCCTACTTGTGTTACCGCTGCTGCTCCTCGGTGCTCCAGCCGTAGAGGGGATAGCGCTGGATGGCGCCGAAGATCCGCTTTTTGATGCCGGGAAACTGCCTGTCCAGCTCCCGCAGCAGCCCCTTCATCTCCTCCCGCTTGGTAAAGCCGTTGGCGGGGCAGGGGTTCTCCACCACCGGGAGCCCCAGCCGCCGTACCGCTCCCCGGACCTCCCGTTCCTCCACATAGAGAAGGGGGCGGATCTGGGTGACCTTAGTACGGTCTAAGTAGGTCACCGGCTGGAAGCAGCTGATGCGCCCCTCGATAAAGAGGGACATGAGCATGGTCTCCACCGCGTCGTCGTAGTGGTGGCCCAGGGCGATTTTATGGATGTCCAGCTCGTTCATGGCGGTGCTGAGGGCTCCCCGGCGGAACTTGGCGCACAGCGAGCAGGGGTTCTTCTCCTTCCGCTCGTGAAACACCACGTCGTAGATAGGTACTTTTACAATATGGTAGGGGACCTCCAGCCTCTCGCACAGGGCCGAGATGGGGGAGAAATCCATGCCGGGGGTGCCGGCATCAATGGTGATGGCCGCCACGGAGAAGGGCTTGGGGTAGAACCGGCTGAGATGGGCCATGGCCGCCAAGGTCAAAACCGAGTCCTTGCCCCCGCTGACCCCCACGGCCACCGTCTCCCCGGCGTCAATCATGTCGTAGTCCTCCACACAGCGGCGGACCAAGGAAAGAATATGCTGCATCGCTGGCAAACCTCCTATAGCGGGACATCCGGGCTCCGCCGGGCAAAAAGAAAAATCGAAAACGAGATATTAAAAGAAAACAAAAGAAAATTAAAGAATTCAAGAGTTTTTGATGTGCTAAATTAAAATATTATTGACAGAAAAATGGTGGTGTGGTATAAATAGTAATGCTCGTTTGAGGCCATTGTACCTGATTTACGGGCAAAATACAAGAATTCCTTCGATGACGAGAGGTTCGGAGGGCCCTCCGGCACTTTCGTAATCGAAGGAAGGAAAAATCAGTCAAAGGAGAAATGACCATGTCCACTTTTATGGCTAACAAGGGCAACATCGTCCGCAAGTGGTATGTTGTCGACGCCGCCGGCAAGCCTCTGGGCCACACCGCCGTCATCGTTGCCGACCTGCTCCGCGGCAAGCGCAAGCCCACCTATACCCCCCATGCCGACTGCGGCGACAACGTGATCGTCATCAACGCCGCCAAGGCCACCCTGTCCGGCAAGAAGCTGGAGCAGAAGATGTACCGCACCCACTCCGGCTGGGTGGGCGGTCTGAAGGAGACCAAGTACAAGGATATG
>CAJFUI010000113.1 GCA_904420145.1 uncultured Oscillospiraceae bacterium | reverse complement strand
GGGCTCGAACCGGTACGGTATTGCTACCGAGGGATTTTAAGTCCCTTGTGTCTACCAATTCCACCACACCGGCAGATATCGGCAACAAGCAGGATACCATATTATATCCTGTTTGTCAAGATTTCACCCACAATTTTTGCTGCGGCTTTTCTTGAGGCACTGGACCAGTAAATAAAGCTGTTGGCAGACCTTTTATGCAGGGGCAAATTTTGCCGCTTTCCGGCGCATTCTTCCATGCAACTTTTCACCCCTCCCAGCATATCCTATTGGGTAATACAAAAACCAACGCAAAGGAGAGAACGAAATGTACCAGAAGGAACCGCAAAATGATGTGGATGACCTGATCTATTGTGACGACTGGTTCCCCAGCGACCGATAGGCAGGGCGTGCGCTGACACGCCCTGTTTTCCCTCCTCCCATCCCCAGCGCCTCTATTCACAGAGGCGCTGTTTTCACTCCGCGGAGGCGATCACGCCGCCCCCCAGCACCATGTCCCCCTGATAGAGCACCACAGACTGCCCCGGGGTGACCGCCCGCTGGGGCTGTGCAAATTGGACGCGGACCGTGCCGTCCGGCAGGGGCAGGGCCTCCGCCGCCGCCTCCCGCCGGCCGTTTCGTATCTTCGCTGTGGCTGGAACCGGCCCGTTAGGGCAGGGGATGGACACCCAGTTGAACGTGTGGGCGGTGAGGACGGTGCTGAAGAGGTCTCCATTGTCCCCTAAAACCACCTGATTGCGTACGGCGTCCTTCTCCACCACGTACAGCGGGCGGTCCGCGCTGACGCCAAGGCCCCGGCGCTGTCCCTTGGTATAGGCGATCAATCCCCGGTGGCGGCCCAGCACATGGCCGCTGCGGTCCACAAAATCACCGCTCTCCGGATTCAGTCCGCCGAAGCGGGTCAGAAAGGACACATAGTCCCCATCCGGTACAAAGCAGATATCCTGACTGTCCGGACGGCGGGCGTTGCAGAGGCCCGCCTCCTCCGCAATCCCACGAACCTGCTCCTTTTCATACTCCCCAAGGGGCAGCAGCAGGTGACTGAGGATCTCCTGTGAAAGGGGATAGAGAAAATAGCTCTGGTCCTTCCCCAGATCCGCCCCCCGCAGCAGCTGAAAGCGCCCGGATTCGGCATCCCGCCGCACCCGGGCGTAGTGCCCGGTGGCGATATAGGGGATGTCCAGCTCCCGAGCCCGCTGCCAAAGAGCGGCAAACTTCACGCTGCGGTTGCAGGCGATACAGGGATTAGGCGTCAGCCCGGCGGCATAGTCCGCCACAAAGGGCTCCATCACGTACCGGCGGAATGCACCACTGAAATTGAAGCGGAAAAAGTCCATATGCAGCTTGTCTGCCACAGCTCTGGCATCCTCCACATCCTCGAGGGAGCAGCAGGTGCTGCCCCGCTCCAGTCCCAGCGCCTCGTTGTCATAGAGCCGCAGCATACAGCCTGTCACCTGATAGCCCGCCCGCTGCAGCAGCACCGCGGCACCGGAGCTGTCCACTCCGCCGCTCATGCCCAGCAGCACGCGCCTTTCCTCCATTTCCGCTCGCCTCCCTGTCTCTCACGGCGCCTTTCCTCTGCACGGGCAGCGGCGCCATGGACAAAATTTTCCTGTTTTCCCTCCGCATGCAGCCGAAAAGCGCATATCCCGGCCCCTTTGCGGCTATGCTACCAGCGGGGCGCTTCCTCCCTATCATAGCAAAAAACGGGGACGCGTCAAGAGAAAAGCCGCGGCAAATGCCGCGGCCCCATAAAATGGTTTAAGCATTTTAATCCATCCAGCGTGAAAGAAATGCCTTGCTGGGCAGAGCGTCTGACAGCTCCATCAGGGTATGGTTAAAGCCCCCGGCGTAGTCGAACCGGATGTCATGGATCTGAGCGGTGGGCTGCTGTTCGTCCGGCAGCAGCACCGTCACGCTGGTGCCGCTCCCCTCGGTGGAGGCGGCGAAGATCTCCCCCTTGTGGCAGGCTGCGATATGGTGGCAGATCGGAAGGCCCAGTCCCAAGCCGTGAGGCGCCGGATCCATCCGCTCCACATGACGGTAGCGGTCGAAGAGGGTGGGCAGCAGTTCCTGGGAGATGCCGCAGCCGGTATCGCTGACAGAGAGCTCCACCTGATCCTCCACAAACCGGAGGCCTACCGTGATCCGCCCGCCTCTCCCGGTAAATTTCATGGCGTTGGAGAGGAGATTGAGCAGCAGACGCTCCATGCCGCCGGCGTTCATAGCCACAATGTGCTCCTCCTCCTCGCAGAGAAACACCAGCTCCTGCTCCTGCAGGACGGCCAGTCCCGCCGCCTCCCGGCAGATGCGGCGGCACAGCTCCACAATGTCCCCATTTCGCATAGGCAGCTCCCACTGTCCGTACAGCTCCGCAGCATTGGTCAGGTTGTTCACCAGCCGCAGCATGCGGTAGTAGCTCTGATAGAGCAGCGCCGCGTTCTTGTCTAATTCCGGGTTTCCCTCCCGCATCTCCCTTGTAACAATGCGGTTGAATGCGCTGTATATATTTCCCAGGGACCCCCGCAGCTGGCTGGCCGCATTGGATAGGACGCTCCCAATCAGCTCATCATCGCGATTCGGCATGGCAACCACCTCCCCATCTATAGTCTGCGCCGGAGCAGCGGACCGCTCCCGCGGTAAATTGCGCCTTTTATACGAAGCTTATTGGGATTATACCAAATTTTTGTCGAAATTACAAGAATATTATTACCTCCACATTTTCCCCTTGCATTTTTGCGGGGGCATTGTATAATATAAAATATGAGGTCCCAAATGTACTATACGTTTGATACATTCCAATACTGGAGGAGTTTGCTATGAGTATTAAAGTTGGTATCAATGGTTTTGGCCGGATCGGCCGCATGGTGTTCCGCGCCAGCGTCAACCACCCCGAGATCGAGATTGTGGGCATCAACGATCTGTGCCCCGCCGACTATCTGGCATACATGCTGAAGTATGACACCATGCACGGCCAGTTTGCCGGCGAGGTGGGCAGCAACGAGAAGGGCATTGTGGTCAACGGCAAGACCATCCCCGTCTATGCCGAGCGCGATCCCGCCTGCATCCCCTGGGGCGATCTGGGTGCCGAGTATGTGGTGGAGTCCACCGGCCTGTTCCTGACCAAGGAGAAGGCTGAGGCTCATCTGAAGGCCGGTGCCAAGAAGGTGGTCATGTCCGCTCCCTCCAAGGACGACACCCCCATGTTCGTCTGCGGCGTGAACCTGGACAAATACACCAGCGACATGAATTTCGTGTCCAACGCCTCCTGCACCACCAACTGCCTGGCCCCCATCGCTAAGGTGCTCAACGACAACTGGGGTATCACCGACGGTCTGATGACCACCGTGCACTCCACCACTGCTACCCAGAAGACTGTGGATGGCGTGTCCATGAAGGATTGGCGGGGCGGCCGCGCCGCTTCCGGCAACATCATCCCCTCCTCCACCGGCGCCGCCAAGGCCGTGGGCAAGGTCATTCCCGAGCTCAACGGCAAGCTGACCGGTATGTCCATGCGCGTGCCCACTCTGGACGTGTCCGTGGTGGACCTGACCGTGAATCTGGCCAAGCCCGCTAAGTACGAGGAGATCTGTGCCGCCATGAAGGCCGCCAGCGAGGGCGAGCTCAAGGGCATCCTGGGCTACACCGACGAGGCCGTGGTGTCCAGCGACTTCCTGGGCGACACCCGCACCTCCATCTTCGACGCCGACGC
>CAJFUI010000112.1 GCA_904420145.1 uncultured Oscillospiraceae bacterium | reverse complement strand
GGGGCGCGGCCTTTTGGCCGCGCCCCTCCTATGCTGTAAGAGGCAGGGCGGTACGCTACTCCGCCTTTTTGCTGTACAGGCAGCCGTCGCCGCCCATCAGCGCTGTCATTTCCTCGATCCGCTCCAAGGGGAAGGGGGGCTGGGACAGAGGGCGCATGGCGATGGACATCAGCTTCATGGGGTTGTCGTCTGCCGCCACCCGGTTGGAGCTGAGCTGTCCGCACCGCCGGCAGCGGTGGATGACGGCCCACTCCCCGTTTTTCCTGACCCAGACGCCCACTGCGTCCATGATGCCGCCGCAGTCGGCCGCCCGGTCCCCCGGCTCGACGTCCAGGTGCAGGCTGCTCAGACAGTTGGGACAGTGGTTGCGGTGGCCGGTGCCCGCTCCCGCCGACACCACCAGCCGTCCGCACACCTTGCAGGTGAAGCTGTCGCCGCATCCGTGGGTCTTATAGTAGCCCTTTTCGTAGGTTTTTCTCTTATTTTCCCGATTCATGGTATGATGCTCCTTCAGCGGGAGGACGGCTTACAATATGGCCTTGATATACCGCTTCAGCCCGTCGCGGTACTTCTCCGTCAGCAGGAGATAGGTCTCCTGCTCCTCCTTGCTCCAGCCCTCCCAGATTTTGTTTTCTATTTCAAACAGGGGGTAGATCTTTTCCTTGGCGAAGGCCTCCCCCTTCTCCGTGAGGCAGACGATGGTGTTTCTGCCCCTGCCCTGCCGCAGGCAGACGATGCCGTCCCGTTCCAGCTTGCGGATGGCGGAGTTGATGGTCTGCCGGCTGATGCCGGTAAGCCTGCTGATCTCGCTCTGCGGGCAGCGGTTTCCCTGCTCGCAGACAGCATACAGAATGTTCTGTATGCTGTCGGAAATTCCCATTTTCACAGCCGCCTCGTGGTACAGGGAGTTGATCTCACCGGATAGGTAGGTGTATTGACTGGCTCCTATGTAGTGCATCCACTTCCCTCCTTGTGTCCGAATTCGTACATATTATATCCGATTTCGTACATATGTCAATAGGCAGCGCAAAAATTTTCTTGGAAAAGATTCGCGGAAGGCGCAGAAAGCAGGCGGCAGGGGACGGTGGGGGGTGCTCCGGACTTGGGCTTTTTCCTCGGCGGGCGGAGGATGCGGGGGAGTGGATCAATTTATGCGGCCTTTTCTTGCTTTTTTATCCCGCTTTCGTATATAATGGAAGCACTAAGCCGCAGCGCCCATGGGCCACGCCGATACAAGGGGCACGGCGGCGACGGCTGTGCCGGCGGACAGGGCCTTTCCGGCGGGAGGGCCTGCCGAAATTTCAAAAGAGGACGAAAAGAGGAGGACGATTGTATGAAGATTACTTGGCTGGGCCACTCCTGCTTTGTGCTGGAGAGCGGCGGCTACCGCCTGATGCTGGATCCCTACCACGAGGTGGACGGCCTCCCCGACATAGAGGGGGAGGCCAATGAGGTGCTCTGCAGCCATGGCCACCACGACCACGCCTATGTGGAGCGTATCCATCTGCTGGGGGGCGTCTCCCCCTTTGATTGCCAGGAGGTGGAGACCTGGCACGATGACGAAGAGGGCCGTCTGCGGGGCAAGAATATTGTCCGGCGGCTGACGGCGGAGGGACTCCATGTGGTGCACCTGGGGGATCTGGGCCACCTGCTCAGCCAACAGCAGGTGGAGGCCCTTACCCCCTGCGACGTGCTGCTCCTGCCCATCGGCGGCACCTACACCGTGGACAGCGCCGGAGCAAAGGCGGTGGCGGAGCAGCTCCAGCCCCGGGTGGTGATTCCCATGCACTACCGGGACGGCAAGCGGGGGTATCCGGTGCTCCAGACCCTGTCGGATTTCCTGGGCCTGTTTCCTGAGGATTTGGTACGCCGCTATGACAGCAATACCTTCTTTGCTGAGGGAGAACTGCCCCGGCAGATCGCGGTGCTCCGCTATGAGGCATAGGCGGCGGATTTTTCTCCCCGTGGTATAGGACGTGCGGTTTTTGGCATATACTTCCCTTACTCCCAGCGGTCCTTTGACTGCCGGGGGGAGAAGAAAGGGAGGCCGAAAGCATGTCCTCGATGATCACAAAAAAGCTGCGCCGGTGGGAGATCGCCAATTTTCTTGTGGTGGGGATCGCGGGGCCGCTGCTGCATTTTGCCTATGAATGGAGCGGCCACAACAGCATTATCGCCGCTTTTTCTGCCGTCAATGAGTCCACATGGGAGCATATGAAAATTTTTTTCCTGCCCCTGTTTCTCATGACGCTTTTGGAGATGATGGTGTTTACCGAGCGCTACCGCAACTTCCTTGCGGTGAAGACAGTCGCTGTGCTGGCAGGGACGGCGTTGATTCCCGTCCTCTACTACACCTATACCGGCGTGTGGGGCCGCGGCAGCATGGCGGCGGACATCGCCATCTTCTATATTGCCGCCGCCTTTTCCTCCCTTGTGAGCTACCTCCTTTTGGAGAAGGGAAAGCTGGTGGGCAGCGGCAAACAGGTGGTGGGGCTGCTCCTTCTGTGGGCGGTGGCCTTCGCCTTCGTCTGGTTTACCTACCGTCCGCCCCACATCGCTCTATTTTACGATGCGGTCAGCGGGCGCTATGGGCTGTGAGGAGGAGCGGCGCTGCCCTCGGCTGCGGGAAAAGAAGGCTCTCCGGTCAAGAGGTCAAGAGGCCGCCGTGGACTGCGTATCGCAGCCCGCGGCGGCTTTTTGAGGCGCTTGGGAGAAGAAGCGTCTGGACAGGGGAGCTGTTTTTGCCTGCGGTCCCTTTCAAAAAGGGCCTTGGATTGACAATTCCGGCAAATCTGCTACAATAGGTGGGCAGAAACATAAAAAGGAGGAACTCCTATGAAGAAAGCGATTGCCACCGACAAGGCCCCCGCCGCTATTGGCCCCTACAGCCAGGGAATTCAGGCCGGCGGCCTGACCATCACCTCCGGACAGCTGCCTATCGATCCGGCCACCGGCGCCTTCGCCGAGGGAGGGATTGCCGGTCAGACCCGCCAGTCCCTTGAGAATGTGAAGGCGGTGCTCGCTGCCGCCGGCTATACCATGGATGACGTGATCAAGACCACGGTTTTCCTGAAGGACATGAATGACTTTGCCGCCATGAATGAGGTCTACGCCACCTTCTTCTCGGCCACGCCTCCGGCCCGCAGCGCCGTGGAGGTGGCTCGGCTGCCGAAGGACGCCCTTTTGGAAATCGAGGCTATTGCCTACAAGTAAGCATCCGCTGACGAAAAAGAGTGGGAATCTCAAAGGAGATTCCCACTCTTTTCTGCTTTTCAAAGACACAGGAAATAGGGCCATGCCTCGTCTAAGCAGTGTGGCTTGGAATTTCCGTGCGCGGCCCATGGAGCCACATGGGCAGAATTTCCCGCGCCGCTTAATCTTTCCTGTTTCTTGTGGTGTACCCACGGCACAGGGGGGGATTACGGCGCGGGGATATCGCCATCGGCGGGGGAATTTTGGCCTTCCGAAGGGACGGCGCTTTTGCGCTCCTCCGGCAGGAAACTCTCAAATATCGCTATGCCGCCGGCCTCCTCCACCACGTCCAGGTCCTCCTGGGAGCGGATGGTCCAGCTGACCTCCTGGGCCTTCAGCAGCTGGGTGCAAAGGCGCACGCTGACGACGCCCCGGTCCTCATAGCGGTAGGCGATGAAGTCCGGGCGGGTGAGAAAGTTGCACAGGAGGAAGGTCATAGCAAAGCGCAGGGGCCACTTCACCGGGCCGCCCCGCTTGAGGAAGTTCTCTGCGAGCTGTCCGCGGATGATGAAGGGCTCGTTGCGCCGAAGCCACCAGAGCACCCGGGGGTCGAAGGACTCAATACAGTAGTCCCCGCGATAAGTTTCCAGCCGCTTGCAGACCCGCTTGCACAGCTCCCTGTAGTTGTTGCCGTGGGTCTTCAGCTCAATAATGAGAGGCGCCTTCTCGGAAAAAAGGGTGAGCACCTCCTCAAAAAGGGGGATGCGCTCCTTGGTTCCCTCCAGCTGCAACTGGCGCAGCTGGGGAAAGTCCATGTCCTCCACCGTTCCCTCCACGCCGCACAGCCGCTGCAGATCGCTGTCATGGATGACAACCAGACGGTTATCCCGGGTGAGATGGACGTCGATTTCGGCGCCGAAATGGCCGGCGAGGGCATAGCGGAAGGCCAGAATGGAGTTCTCAGGAATCCCCTGCCTGGCATTGTGCAGCCCCCGGTGGGCGTAGCGGCTGCGGCGCAGCCGCTCCAGCGGACGCTGTCCATACCGGGGCAGCAGGGCAAAGAGATACAGCAGCGCCAGCACAGCCAGCACAGCGACGAGATAGAAAAAATACCGCATCATATTCCTCTTTCCTGTCAATCGTTGGACTCAAAGGCCGCGAGACCACGCTTCCGCGGCGGACGGTTATCCCCATGCCGAACCACGCACATGGTCAAAAAGGACAGCGCCGTGAAAACCGTGGCGTAGGGGAAAAGGGTCCGATAGCCCACATGGCTCAAAAGCCAGCCGGAGAGAATAGGCGTAATTACCTGAGCCGCCATAGAGAAGGCGTAGTAGTAGCCGGTAAATTTTCCCACGTCGCCGCCGCGGCACATCTCCACTACCATGGGCAGGGAGTTGACGTTGATGGCCGCCCAAGCGAGGCCCACCAGGGCAAAAATAATGTACATGCTCCAGTGAATGTCGGAATAGACGGTGGTGAGGTGATAGCCAAAGAAAAAGCACATGCCTAAGAGGATAACACCCCCCCTGAATCGTGCGCTTTCTGCCGATCCGGCTGGAGAGGGCACCGATGGGGATATAGGAGAGCACCGCGCCGCCGGTGGCCACCAGCAGGCAGGTGGACGCTCCGCCGAGGGTGCGCCCCATCATGACGCTGACATAGGTAGTAAACCATGTTGTTACCGCATTGTAGGCCATGTACCACAGAGAGACGGACAGCAGAATGAACAAAAGACTGCGCTTGACCGCCCTTGGCAGGACCTCGCGGCCGCTCTCATCTGCTTTTGCTAAATTCTCCTCCGGGTGGGCCTCCTCGTAGCGGCGGACCTCCTCTGAAAGCTGTGGCTCTCGGATGGTGAGGAATAAAATCAGGACAGACACCGCCATGATAGCGGACACCACCCAGAAGAGGGGCCGGTAATCTACATGGGCGAGACCGCCGACCCGATCCTCGGAATAGAGTACCGCTGCCGCCGCCAGGTACAGGATCCCGCCGAGAGCGCCCATGAGATTGATAATGGCGTTCCCTTTGCTCCGAAGGGGCTTGGGGGTGACATCCGGCATCAGCGCCACCGCCGGTGAGCGGTAGGTCCCCATGGCGAGGAGCAGCAGGCCCAGCAGCAGGACAAAAGCGGCGGACACCCCGGCGGAGGGCGCAGCGGCATAGCGGTTATCCAGAACAGGGAGGCCGTTCATCAGCAGCACAGCAGCGGCTGTGCCGCCCACAATATAGGGTATCCGCCTTCCGATTTTTGTGTGGGTGCGGTCCGACAGCGCCCCGAAGAAGGGGAGCAGGAACAGCGCCAGCACGTTGTCGGCAGCCATCACCGTCCCCGTCAGAGCCTCGTCCATACCAAAGGTGCTGCGGAGCATCAGCGGAATGATGTTGTCGTACATTTGCCAGAAGGCGCAGATGGATAAAAAAGCAAAGCCAACCAGTACGGTCCGCCGATTGTCCAACCTCATAGAGTACCTCCAAGCCGCCGTGCCGGCGGTTTTTGCGCCGCAAAGGTCTGCGCTTCCTGCGAAAAGGCCCCTCGGTAAGGGGCTACTATCCACATAATATCACATAGTATACCACAACAGGTACTTTCTGTAAAGTGCGGCGCCTTACTGGACTGCGTTTCACGGGGAAAGCACAAAAAGGGGGGCGAAATGGAAAGTCGGCGTACAGGCGGCGGAGGAAAAAGAGTTGCATGCTCCGGTGCAAAAATGCGGGACGTGGGCGGCGGATGTGGAGAGGATGAGAACATGAAGAAATCCACGGGCAGGGAAAAGATCATCCGGTATTTAGAGCGGCTGGCCTTCTACAGGCCCAATGACAGCATCCGCATGGCCATGGAGGGGGAGGGCTTGGACATCAGGCGGCTCCACCTGGAGGGGATTGCGGAGTTTAAGCTGCAGGCTAACGGAACGGTGGAGATGAAGTTTTTTGACCGGCTGAAGGCGATTGAATTATTGATGGAGCTGGAGGAGGACAGAGGCGAGTTGTCTGTCGGCGGACTCCAGAACTTTTTAGATGAGGTGGGAAGAGGTGGCGAGGCTTGAGTCTGCGCTTTTCCCCCAAGCAGCGGCGGGCCCTGCTGTGGTGGCAGGAGGGATCCGGCGATGAGGGCTGCGAAGGGATTATCTGCGACGGGGCGGTGCGCAGCGGCAAGACCCTCTCCATGGGGCTGGGATTTTTCTGCTGGGCCATGGCTATCTTTGACGGCCAGCAGTTCGCGCTGTGCGGCAAGACCATTGTGGCGCTGCGGCGCAACGTGCTCCATGAGGTGATGCCCCAGCTGCGCCGCCTCGGACTGCACTGCCGGGAGCGGCGGGGGGACAACCTGCTGATTGTCAGCGGCGAGGGGCATGAGAACCGCTTCTATTTGATCGGCGGAAAGGACGAGGGCAGCGCAGCGCTGATTCAAGGGGCCACCTTTGCCGGGGTGCTTATGGACGAGGTGGCGCTGATGCCCCGGAGCTTTGTGGAGCAGGCTCTCGCCCGCTGCAGCGTGGAGGGGGCAAGGCTGTGGTTCAACTGCAACCCGGAGGGACCGGAGCACTGGTTTTACCGGGAGTGGATCTGCCGGCGGGAGGAGCGGCGGATGCTCTACCTCCACTTCACCATGGCGGACAACCCGGGGCTCTCGGAGGAGATGCGGGCGCGGTATGAGCGGCGGTATACCGGGGCCTTCTACCGGCGGTTTGTCTTGGGGGAGTGGACGGTGGCCGAGGGCCGTGTCTATGACTTCTTCTGCCGGGAGAAATATGTGCAGCCTGTACCGAAGCGATCGCCGGAGCGCTACTGCATCAGCGTGGACTACGGCACCGCAAATCCCTGCTCCTTTGGACTTTGGGGTAAGGTGGAGGGCGTGTGGTACCGGCTGTCGGAGTACTACTATGCCTCCCGGGAGACCGGTATGCAGCTGACCGATCAGGAGTATGTGGAGGCGCTGCGGCGCCTTGCCGG
>CAJFUI010000111.1 GCA_904420145.1 uncultured Oscillospiraceae bacterium | reverse complement strand
GACAAAAGCCACCAAAAACTGGCCTAAGAACCCATGGTTCTTAGGAATCTCCTTTTCCCTGTTGAACTGCATCTCTCTATGACCGGCACATGGACATTGAAAGGACTACCTCTCCCGTCCCGGGCGGTACGCCCTGCTGCGGCGGAGCACAGCGGTTTCCTGTCCTACCGGACAGCGCCTGCTGTAATGTGGATTTTGCCGCTTTCAGCGGCAGAAAGATTCCGCCCCCGTGGCGGGGTACTTTGTTCTCGGCGACAAAGTACCCAAAACGCCGCTTAGAACCTGCGGTTCTAAGGACTCCCTTGTCCCTGCTGGAGTGCGTCTTCCTATCACCAGCGCGTGACTGTCGAGAGGACCGGCAGTCCCGCCTCGGGCGTTACGCCCTGCTGCGGTGCAACACGTGATCTTTCCGTCCTAACAAACAGCGCCTGCTACGGCGGGGAGATCAGACTTAATGCTTCAGCGCACTTCGGCATGGGAGAGGGGATTGTCAGTGTGCGAAACCGATAGAACGCCAATCTTGAATTAATTTGCCGCAGGAGCCCTTAGCGGAGCGGAAAGGGCGGGTACAGAGCGGCAGTCCATTCGCTGCTGCACCCGGACTGCTGCGCGCTGCGAGGCAAGTGCATTTTGCGATGCCCCGCAGCCACCACCCACGCCCGATGGGTTCTTAGGGCACAGCCCTAAGCCAGCTTTTGCCTACTTTTGTCTGGTGACAAAAGTAGGTCGCGCCGCCAGCACGAAACGCCTCCCTTCCAGCGCGAAACGCCTCCCGCTGGAAGGGAGGCAAAAAGTGGGTGCGCCCGCAGGGGCGCACCCACTTTTAATTTACGAATTTTGAAACGCTTTTGCCGCGGCGATAAAGCTGCGGAACAGTGGATGTGCCCGGTTGGGCCGGCAAGAGCGGACTTTGTCCGCCTTGCCCTTCGGGATTACATCCCCTCCGGCTCCTCCCTTCGGGAGAACCGCCGGAGATGGCAAAAGCCGGCCCGCGCCGCGGGATTTACGAATTTTGAAAATCCTTTGCCGCGGCGATGAAGCTGCGGAACAGCGGATGCGCCCGGTTGGGCCGGCTTTTCAGCTCCGGATGGAACTGGCCTGCGATGAAGAAGGGGTGGTCCTTGAGTTCAACCATCTCCACTAAATGCCCATCGGGGGAGAGACCGGAGAGCACCAGCCCCGCATCGGTGAGGACCTGCCGGTAGGCATTGGAGAACTCATAGCGGTGGCGGTGGCGCTCGTTGATCTCACCGGTGCCGTAGATCGCATAGGCACGGGTGCCCTCCTTCAGGCGGCAGGGGTAGCTGCCAAGGCGCATGGTGCCGCCCTTGGAGGTGACGCCCACCTGATCGGGCATCAGGTCGATGACATGGTGAGAACTGGTCGGATTGAACTCGCTGGAGTGGGCGTCCGCCATGCCGCAGACGTGGCGGGCAAATTCCACCACTGCCATCTGCATGCCAAGGCAGATGCCGAGGAAGGGGACCTTGTGCTCCCGGGCATACTGGATGGCGGTAATCTTTCCGTCGATGCCCCGGTCGCCAAAGCCGCCGGGAACCAAAATCCCTTGACAGCCGGCCAGCCGCTCCGCCACATTCTCCTCGGTGACCTCTTCGCTGTTGACCCACTCTACCTCCACCTTCACGTCGTTTTCGATCCCGCCGTGGGTGAGAGCTTCCACCACGCTGAGATAGGCGTCGTGGAGGGCCACATATTTCCCGACTAAGGCGATTTTGACGGCGCCCTTGGGGTGCTTGGCCCGGTGGACCATAGTGGCCCACTCGGTGAGGTCCGGGGCGTGGCAGATGAGGCCCAGGCGCCGCACCACCACGTCCGCCAGTCCCTCCCGCTCCAGCATCAGAGGTACGTCGTAGAGCAGGTCGGCGGTGAGGTTGGGGATGGCGTTCTCCACGGGAATGTTGCAGAACAGGGAGATCTTCTCCAAGATATCCTTGGGGATGGGGTAGTCGCTGCGGCACATGATCACGTCCGGCTGGATGCCCAGGGAGAGCAGCTCCTTGGCCGAGTGCTGAGTGGGCTTGCTCTTGAGCTCTCCGCTGCCGGGAATGGAGACGATCAGAGAGACGTGGATGAACATGACGTTGTGCCGTCCCCGCTCGGCGGCCACCTGGCGAATAGACTCCAGGAATGGCTGGGACTCAATATCGCCCACAGTGCCGCCGATTTCCACAATAGCCACGTCGGTGTCCGGGGTGTCCAGGGAGTAGATGTTCCGCTTGATCTCGTTAGTGATATGGGGGATGATCTGCACAGTACCGCCGAGGTAGTCGCCCACCCGCTCCCGGTTGAGCACGTTCCAGTAGACCCGGCCGGCGGATACGGAGGAGTTGAAGGTCAGATTTTCGTCGATAAAGCGCTCATAGTGTCCAAGATCCAGATCGGTCTCCGCTCCATCATCTGTGACAAAGACCTCTCCGTGCTGGTAGGGACTCATAGTGCCGGGATCCACGTTCAGGTAGGGGTCCAGCTTCTGCACCTTTACCCGCAGGCCCCGCTGCTTGAGGAGACGACCTAAAGAGGCGGCAGTAATCCCCTTGCCTAAGCCGGAGACTACGCCGCCTGTCACAAAGATATATTTGACTGACATGAACGCTATCCTCCTTTGTGGAAGTTTCTTCCAAAAATAACTGGAAAAATCTATAAAATACAGTTTGCAATTTTACAACGCTATGGTAGATTCGTCAAGTATCAATTTTGCCAGAAAAAAATTTGAAAATTCACTTGACAAATGGAGAAAGTGGGGGTATGATACGCCCATAATTTGATTTTACAAATTGCCAAAAGCATTGAAGAAGAGAAGTAGTTGAGGAAATCACCTACAGTGAGCGGGGAGCAGTGGAAACCCCGCGGCGGAGCCTTGATGAATAACACTTCTGAGCTTCAACCCGAAAGGCTTACACTTAGTAGGGACGACGGGATCAGCCCGTTACAGCTGTAGAGCTTGTTTGAGCTTGAAGGTGGCTGCGCGAGCAGCAAATTAGGTGGCACCGCGGATTCCGACGATTCGTCCTAAAATTTTTATTTTAGGCGTCGGGCAAATTCGGAGGTGCATTTTTTATTATGTGTGCGATCATGGGTTATACGAGACAGGATATCCCCCGGGAGCAGCTGCTGACGGCCTTTGCCAAGACAGCAAGCCGGGGACCGGACGACACCCGGGTCATGACGGCGGGGGAGGGGACGCTGTTCTTCCACCGCCTGGCCATCATGGGCGTCCAGCCCGAGGGGATGCAGCCCTTCACCGCGCCGGACGGCAGCGCCGTGGTGTGCAACGGGGAGCTCTACGGCTTTCGCAAGATGAAGCGGGAGTTGGAGGCGCGGGGCTACACCTTCCGCAGCGGCAGCGACTGTGAGCTGATCCTCCCCCTGTGGAGGGAGTATGGCACGGATATGTTTGCCATGCTGGACGCGGAGTTCGCCATGGTGCTCTACGACGCCCCTACGGGGCAGTTTATCGCCGCCCGGGACCCCATCGGCATCCGCCCCCTCTACTACGGCTGCAGCGCCACCGGAGGAATGCTCTTTGCCAGCGAGCCGAAAAACCTTGTGGGGCTGACGGACAAGATTATGCCCTTCCCGCCGGGCCATTATTACAAGGACGGCAAGTTTATCTGCTACCGGGATATGACCAAGGTGGAGGCGGTATGCCACGACAGCGTGGAGGAGATCTGCCGCAACATCCACGAGAAGCTGATCCTTGGTGTGGAGAAACGGCTGGACGCCGACGTGCCGGTGGGGTTTCTCCTCTCCGGCGGGCTGGACAGCTCCCTTGTCTGCGCCATCGCCGCCAAGCTCTTAAACCGGCCCATCGAGACCTACGCCGTGGGGATGACCACCGACGCCATCGATTTGAAATACGCCCGTCAGGTGGCTGAGCATATCGGCAGCAACCACCACGAAATTTATATTACCGAGCAAGATGTACTGGACGCGCTGGAGACCGTCGTGTATACTTTAGGTACCTACGACATCACCACCATCCGGGCCAGTATGGGGATGTACCTCATGTGCAAGGCCATCCACGAACAGAGCGATATCCGGGTGCTTCTCACCGGGGAGATCAGCGACGAGCTGTTCGGCTACAAGTATACCGACTTTGCCCCCAGCCCCGAGGCCTTCCAAAAGGAGAGCGAGAAGCGGATCCGGGAGCTGCACATGTACGACGTCCTTCGGGCGGACCGCTGCATCAGCGTCAACAGCCTTGAGGCCCGGGTGCCCTTCGGGGATCTGGAGTTTGTGGAGTATGTGATGCGCGTGGACCCGGCGAAAAAGGTGAACGTCTACGGCAAGGGGAAGTACCTGCTGCGCCGGGCCTTTGCGGGGGATTACCTGCCCCAGGCCATCCTCCAGCGGGAGAAGGCTGCCTTCTCCGACGCGGTGGGCCACAGCTTGGTGGACGACCTCAAGGCCTACGCCGACCGCCGCTACGGGGACGACTGGGCGCAGATTGCGGAGCAGTACGCCTACCACGCCAAGCCCTTCACCAAGGAGTCCCTGCTGTACCGGGAGATCTTCGAGAAGTACTATCCCGGTCAGGCGGAGATGATTGCAGATTTCTGGATGCCCAACCGGGCGTGGGAGGGCTGCGACGTGGACGATCCCAGCGCCAGGGTGCTGAGCAACTATGGCGCCTCCGGCTTTTGAGGAAGCTTTCTTCTGGGCGGGGCGAAATATGATACAACAATTTTGCCGCTTTGGCGGCGTTAGGAGGACGCGAGTATGAGCAAGGTCACAGAAGTGTTCGGAAGCATGGTGTTCAATGAGGAGGTTATGCGCCAGCGTCTGTCCGGCGCCTGCTATCAGGGGTGGAAGACCTGTATTGAAGAGGGGAAGCCTCTGACCTTAGAGATTGCCAATGAGATTGCCAACGCCATGAAGGCGTGGGCCATCGAAAAAGGCGCCACCCATTACACTCATTGGTTCCAGCCGATGACCGGCGTTACGGCGGAGAAGCATGAAAGCTTTATCGCCCCCATTCCCGGCGGCCGGGTGCTGATGCAGTTTTCCGGCAAGGAGCTGGTACGGGGCGAGCCGGACGCCTCCTCCTTCCCCTCCGGCGGCCTGCGGGCCACCTTCGAGGCCCGTGGCTACACCGCATGGGACCCCACCGCCTTCGCGTTTATCAAGGATGGCAGCCTGTGCATTCCCACGGTGTTTTGCTCCTACGGCGGCCATGCTCTGGACAAAAAGACGCCGCTGCTGCGCTCCCTGGATGAGCTGAGCCGCCAGGCGGTGCGGATCATGCGGCTTTTCGGTGACACACAGGTGAAAAAGGTGACCTGCCATGTGGGACCGGAGCAGGAATACTTCCTCATCGACAGGTCCGTCTACGAGAAGCGGGAGGATATTGCCCTTACCGGCCGCACCCTCTTTGGTGCCAAGCCCCCCAAAGGGCAGGAGCTGGAGGATCACTACTACGGCAGCATCAAACCCCGGGTGGCCGCCTATATGGCGGAGCTGGACGAGGAGCTGTGGAAGCTGGGGGTGCTGGCCAAGACGAAGCACAACGAGGTGGCCCCTGCCCAGCATGAGCTGGCCCCCATCTATACCGATGCCAATACCGCCTGTGACCACAACCAGCTGACTATGGAGGTCATGAAGCGGGTGGCCGCCCGGCACAACATGGTCTGCCTCCTCCACGAGAAGCCCTTTGCCGGCGTCAACGGCTCCGGTAAGCACAACAACTGGTCTCTGAGCACCGACACGGGGAAGAATCTCTTTAAGCCCGGCTCCACCCCCAGCCAGAATGCCCGGTTCCTGCTGTTTTTGGCCGCCTTCCTAAAGGGTGTGGACGAGTATCAGGACCTGATCCGCTGCACCGTGGCGATTCCCGGCAACGACCACCGCCTGGGCGCCCAGGAGGCGCCCCCCGCCATTGTCTCCGTGTTCCTTGGAGATGAGCTGACCGCTGTGGTGGACTCCATCATCAACGGCACGGAGTATGTGGAGCAGGGGAAGAAGACGCTGAACATCGGCGTGGACTCCCTGCCCCAGATCCGCCAGGACAACACCGACCGCAACCGCACCTCCCCTCTGGCCTTTACCGGCAATAAGTTCGAGCTGCGCATGCTGGGCTCAAGCCAGTCCATCGCCGGACCCAATATCGCCTTGAACACCATTATGGCCGAAGAACTGCAGCAGTTTGCCGATATTTTGGAGAAGGCGGAAAACTTCAACGCTGCCCTCAACGAGCTGATTAAAAAGACGCTGACAGATCACCAGCGCATTATCTTCAACGGCAACGGCTATGAGGAGGCGTGGGTGAAGGAGGCAGAGCGGCGGGGCCTCAGCAACCTGACCTGCGCGGCGGACGCCCTGACCCACTACTACACGCCGAAGAATGTGGCGCTGTTTGAAAAGCACGGGGTTTACACCGCGGAGGAGTTTGCCGCCCGCAGTGAGATCCACTTTGAGAACTACTGTAAAGTCATCAACATTGAGGCCAGCACCATGGTGGATATGGTGAAGCGGGACATCTACCCCGCCGTCTGCGCCTTTATGGCCCATGTGGCCGGCACGATTACCGCCAAAAAGAGTGCGATAGCGGATATCGACTGCTCCACAGAGGAGAAGCTGCTCCGGGAGCTCTCCCGGCTGAGCGCGGAGCTGATGGACAGCTGCGCTGAACTGGAGAGAAAGAGCGCCGCCGTGCCGGAGGGCACCTTGGCAGAGGAGGCCCACTACTATCGGTACCAGGTCTTTGCCGGCATGGAGCGCCTGCGCTCCGCCGCCGACGCGCTGGAGGTCATTACCGGCGCGTCCTACTGGCCCTATCCCTCCTACAGCGAAATCCTCTACAGCGTGCGCTGAAAACGGCGCGGGAAAGCATCGTAAAAGCTCAATGCAGGCGGCCGCCGGATGTCCGGCGGCCGCCTTTGCGTGCATTCGCTTTGCGGCATGATGGGGTGGAATTCCCTTGACAAGGGCTGGAAAGCAGGATACAATCCCAGTAGACGGCACCCGGAGGAAAATGCCGGGCTGCTGATGGGATGTTGCGCCCGCTGCGGCAAAAGCGCGCGGCGGAGACAGAGAAAAAAGGAGGCTGTTTTATGGAATTCAAGGGTTCAAAGACGGAGGCCAATCTGCAGACTGCATTTGCCGGTGAGAGTCAGGCACATACCAAATATCTCTACTACGCTTCCAAGGCCAAGAAGGACGGCTATGAGCAGATCGCGGCGATTTTTGAGGAGACCGCGGCCAATGAGAAGGAGCACGCCAAGATCTGGTTCAAGCTGCTCCACGACGGCGCCGTGCCCGGCACAATTGCCAATTTGGAGGATGCCGCCGCCGGTGAGAATTACGAATGGACGGACATGTACGCCACCTTTGCTAAGGAGGCCAAGGAGGAGGGCTTCGACAAGATTGCGGGCCTGTTTTCCATGGTAGGCGCCATTGAGAAGGAGCACGAGGAGCGCTATCGGAAGCTGCTGGCCAACATCGAGGGCGGCCTGGTGTTCTCCCGGGACGGCGATATGGTCTGGCAGTGCCGCAACTGCGGCCACATTGTGGTGGGCAAGAAGGCGCCGGAGGTCTGCCCCGTCTGCGATCATCCTCAGGCTTTCTTCGCCATTAAAGCCGAAAACTATTGAGAAGCCTCCCGTCCCCTGCTATCCTGCTATATTATTTATAATAGAATACATAAAATGCAGCCCCCGCCGCAACGGCGGGGGCTTTGCGGTGTCAAAGGAGCAGAGAGGGCCGGGCAAGGAAGAGAAAAAGCAGAAAAGTATACAAAAAGAATAATTTGCTCTTAAGCGGAGAGAACGGAGAGAAAAAAGATGCAAAAAAGAAGCGGCGTTTTGATGGTAATACAAAAAATAGCAACGAAGATCTGTGTAAAATGACAGTATTTTGTAGAGGAGATGACAAATGACTTGCGTTTTTTAAAATGGGTGGTATGATAGAATACAAAGAACAGCTTGTATACAACGTTGAGAGACGATGTGGAACTTAGAAAAGAGGGTGGAAGAAGCGATGATGAGTCTCAAGCGGAAAGCATACGACATTATTAAAGAGAACATTATTACCTGCCGCTACATGCCGGGGGAGTTTCTCAATGAGACGCAGCTGATGGAAGAAATTGGAACCAGCCGTACGCCGATCCGGGAGGCGCTGAGCAAGCTGGAGCAGGAAAAATTTGTGCGAATCCTCTCTAAAAAAGGAATTATGGTTTCGGAGCTGTCGCTGAAAGAAATTGGGGATGTCTATCAGGTGCGCCTGATGCTGGAACCTCAGATTGTTCGCCAATGGGGATCGAGCATTCCGGTGGATGGGCTGGAGCAGTGCCGGGCAAAACTGCTCGGCTACGATCCGAGTATGGATGTGACCCAGCGCAATGCGATTGACGACTGCCTCCACCGCCTGATTATTGACAGCTGTCCCAATTCCTATTTTAACCGGTGGATGACCCATATTTACTGCCAAAACCAGCGGATCCGGGTAATCACCGGCCAGCTGGGACAGATGATGGAGGAGAACAATGAGGATCATCTGCGGATTACAGAGACGCTGCTGATGTCGGATTACGAGGCGGCAGGGGATCTGATGTATGCCCATTTGGAGGAATCGAAGAAGCGGACTTTTGACAATTTGTTGAAAAATGGGCCGCAATACGGTGTGTGAGAAGATTTTGGGAATGGAATTCGTGTAAAAGTATGCAATAGGCGGATTTTGCGGAGAAATACAAGGCATCAGGCAGCTTTTGAGACAAAATTCTGCGTGTCTCCGAAACAAAAATAAATGACCGCAGATTGTATGCGTATGGGAGAATGGTTGAAAGCTCGGTGGGCATATTAGACAAAACAATGGGAGAAAACTCTGCAGAAATAACAAAATTATAACAAATATTGACTTTGGCGTGGTAGATCGCTATAATAAAACATACAAAGTATACAACCCGCATACCTCATAGGCACAGCGGAGGGGAGTCCTCTGCAGTCCTTTCAGCGGGCTGGGTTGGTACCTAAGTCCCCCATTATACCAACGCGATACAGGTGAAACAGGATTCATATTTATGAAAAAGGAGATGCTTATGTACAACTTTTATCACAACGACTTGTTTCCTGCCAACTTTGACAAGAGCGACTGGAGATACTCCCGCTCCTATAAGCGCAGCCTGGACCTGCTGAAGGGTTCCATCGATATCCATGTCCATGCCGGCCCCCATCTGGTCAGCAGCCCCCGCAGCGTCAACCCTGTTCAGGCCGCTATTGAGGCCCGGGATGCCGGTATGCGGGCCATCGCCTACATGTGCGTGTTTAACTGGAGCGTGGGTACCTCTTGGATTGTCAACGAGGTGGTCCCCGGATTCCAGACCTACGGCGGCATCATCCTCAACACGGTGATGGGCGGCATGAACCCCCGTGCGGTGAAGACCGCCGTCTACTACGGCGACGGCGCCCGCTACGTCTCCTTCGGCGCCCACTCCACCAAGTACCAGGCCGGCGTTGAGGGCCGCTATGTGGACGGCCAGTGGAAGAAGCTGATCGACATCTATCCCGAGTTCAAGGAGGAGGAGTACGACCGCTGCATCGAGATCCCCGCCTACGGCAAGCCCACCAAGGCCTTTGACGACATCATGAAGATCATCGCCGACAACCCCCAGATCTATCTGGTCAGCGGCCACATCTCCAATCAGGAGGCCATGGACCTGTGCAAGTACGCCAAGGACTACGGCATTAAGAAGGTGCTGCTGTCCAACGCCGTGACCGCCCACCTCAACGAGCACGAGATCGAGGAGGCCATCAAGCTGGGCGCCATGCTGGAGAACTGCCTGGCCGAGCATACCCACACCGGCTCCATCCCCAAGACCCACTACTATGTGGAGCCTGAGTACCGCGCCTATGACGAGGGCCAGTCCGGCGCGCCCCAGGGCGGCGTGTACGGCGCTGCCGAGCAGATGAAGAAGTTTGGCGTGGAGAACTTCCTGGTCAGCACCGACTTCGGCGTCTATACCCTGCCCCATCCCGTGGAGGGCTTCCGTGAGTGGATCGCCTGCCTGATGGACTGCGGCTGGACCGACGAGGAGATCCGCACCGTCACCACCCACAACCCCGGTAAGATGCTGGGCATCGACACCAGCAAGGAATTTGTCCCCTACACGGAGGAGCAGTAAGAGATGAAGAAGATTAAGCTGACCTTTGTGGAGGAGAATGTGTCCGCGGTGGCGGTGCTGCTGGAGGACAAGGCCCCTCAGACCGCTCAGATGATCTGGGACCTGCTGGAGACGCCTATGGAAAACAAGGCGATCCATGCCATGTACACCGGCCGCGAGCTGTCCTTCGGCGTGCCCAACGACCGGGTAGACGAGAGCACCGTCTTCGACATTCCTCCAGAAAACCAGACCATGTTCCCCCTTCCCGGAAACTTGATCTGGAATGCGTACCGTCCCTATCAGTGGCTGGGCACCCCCACGGCGGTGTACGATTTCGGCATTTTCTACGGACCGGAGAGCCGGATCCTGCTGCCTACCGGATGGCGTCCCAGCAACCACTTCGGCGACATTGTGGAGAACTTAGACGAGTTTGCCGCCTGCTGCGCCCGCTGCCAGCGGGAGGGTGTCAAGCTGATCCGCATTGAACGTATTTGATCCGTCCTTGTAGAGGGTGGATGAAATAAAAAAAGAATTTGGAGGTAGGATTATGAAAAAACTGCTATCGATTCTTCTTGCGATGGCGATGATGTTTGCCATGGTCGCCTGCGGCAACAACACCTCAACCACCAACAACCAGCAGAATGACACTCAAGGCGAAACCAGCGGTGATGAGACCTCTGGCGAGGTGACCTTTGACAAGGCCATTAAGCTCGTGGTGCCTTACGACGCCGGCGGCGGTGTGTACAATGTAGCCATCATCGTGGCTGCTGCTGCTCAGGAGAAGCTGGGCACCAGCGTGGATGTGGTCTGCATGGCCGGTAACGGCGGTCAGGAGGGCATCGAATACGTCTATAACCAGCCCTCTGACGGCTATACCCTGCTGGCCACTGACTATGGTCCTTTGATCTCCACCGCCATTGAGGAGGAGGTCATCTATGAGCTGACTGACTTTGTGGCCTTGGCGGAGATGAGCGAGAACATCCCCACCTTCTTCGTCAAGAGCGACAGCCCCTATGAGACTATGGACGACCTGATCGAGGCCGCCAAGGCCAACCCCGGCAAGATCTCTGTGGGCCACGGCAAGTATCACTCTGTGCCCCACCTGCCCCTGATCCTCTTGGAGCAGGAGACCGGTGCTGACTTTAACGAGGTTCCCACCTCCGGCGGTTCTGAGGCTCTGGCCTTTACCCTCGGCGGCAGCGTGGACGTGGGTGCTTCCGTGCCCTCCACCATCTCCGGCAGCGTGGAAGCCGGCGACCTGCGGGTTCTGGCGGTTGCGTCTGATGAGCGCGCCCCCGAGTTCCCCGATGCCCCCACTCTGAAGGAGCTGGGCTATGATGTGTCCATGGCTGCTTGGTACTCCATCTTCTGCAAGAGCGATGTACCCGAGAATGTCCGCACTGCTCTGGAGGAGGCCTTTGTGGAGGTCATGTCTGATCCTGAGGTTCAGGAGACCGCCGCTGCCTCCGACATCACCCTGACTGCCAAGGGCGCCGCGGATGCTCAGGCTGCCTATGAGGAGAGCATCACGAACTTGGAGGCTCTGCTGGCCACCGCGTAAGCGGGAACCCCATATCTGATTTTGTGACCCGATAGAAGAGGGCAGCCACGAAAGGCCAGCTGACCGTTTCGCGGCTGCCCCTTCTGGAAGAAACTTTCTATCCCAATGAAATGATTAGGCTGGCGGCAAAACCGTAAGCTTTGCTGCCAGCCTAATATTAGCACTTTGGTGCTAAGAATTTGTTAAGAAACTCGTTAAGGTGGTGTTAAGAAAATGCAGATAGGCGAAATATTAACCCAAGCAATGGCCAGTGCGTTTCAGCCAATGACCGTAGTTTACGCCGCACTTGGCGTATTCCTTGGTGTAACGGTCGGCGCAATCCCTGGCCTGACCGGAGATATGGCCATCTCCATTCTGCTGCCATTTGTTTATAAGCTGGATACAGTGATGTCGCTGGGCCTGCTGATTGGTATCTACAAGGGCAGCATGTTCGGCGGAGCAATTTCTGCCTGCTCCTTCGGCGTGCCGGGCACGCCTGCCGCCGCAGCCACCGTGCTGGACGGCTATCCCCTTGCGAAGAAGGGCTATCCCAATTTGGCCATGAAACAGGCCCTATATTCGTCAGTGGTGGGCGATTTCTTCTCCACGCTGCTGCTGATCTTCCTGACCATTCCCATGGGCCAGCTGGCCATCCAGTTTGG
>CAJFUI010000110.1 GCA_904420145.1 uncultured Oscillospiraceae bacterium | reverse complement strand
TTCTATCGTTTTCGCATACTGGCAGTCCCCGTCTCCCCGCCGCGGCAGGCGCTGTTCGTTGGGACAGAAAGTGTTAAGCGTTGCACCACAGGAGGGCGTAACGCCTGAGGCGGGAGAGGCTGTCCTTTCGATGGCCACGCGCCGGTGATAGGAGGACGCAGTCCAGCGGGAAAAAGGAGATTCCTAAGAACCATGGGTTCTTAGACGGCGTTTTGGTTCCTTTGCCGCCGAGGGCAAAGGAACTCGCCCCGAGGGGCGAAACCTCCTCAAACCTTAGCGGGGGAAAGGGAGTCCTTAGAACCGTAGGTCCTAAGCGCACTTTTCGCCCCTTTTCTTGCGTGAGAAAAGGGGCCCGCTCCGGGGAGCGGAACATCCCCGACGCCGGGAGGCGGCAAAACACGCCCGCCCTGTAGGGCGAACCCCGCCGGGAGGCGGCAGAGCAGAAAGGGTACTTGTAAAACAAAAATCTTGTCAAGGTTTACCAATCATTCACATTTGATGAGTTGACGGGGGAGCGGTTGTGTTATATAATAACTTGAATTTCTATGCGGAGTGGAGGTTGGCGTCATGTGGGTTGCGGATGGATGGCGGGACTATGAGCTGATCGACTGCGGCGGCGGCGAAAAGCTGGAGCGCTGGGGGAAGCAGATTCTGGTCCGCCCCGATCCCCAGGCGATCTGGAACACCCCCCGCCTCCACCGGGGCTGGCAGAAGCCGGACGGGCGGTATTTCCGCTCCAACAGCGGCGGCGGGCACTGGGAGAAGGGGCGGCTGCCGGAGAAGTGGCAGGTGCGCTATCAAAACCTCACCTTTCAGGTCAAGCCCATGAACTTCAAGCACACGGGGCTCTTTCCCGAGCAGGCGGTAAACTGGGATTTCGCCATGGACAAGATCCGCAGGGCCGATCGCCCCATCAGCGTGCTCAACCTCTTCGCCTACACCGGGGCCGCCACCGTGGCCTGTGCCGCCGCCGGCGCCAGTGTCTGCCATGTGGATGCGGCCAAGGGCATGGTGGCTTGGGCAAGGGAGAACGCCAAGGCCTCCGGCTTGGAGAAGGCGCCCATCCGCTGGATTGTGGACGACTGCGCCAAGTTTGTGGAGCGGGAGATCCGCCGGGGGCGGACCTACGACGCCATTATCATGGACCCGCCCAGCTACGGCCGGGGCCCCACAGGGGAGGTCTGGAAGTTAGAGGACAACCTGTATCCCTTTGTGGAGCTGTGCAGCCGCGTCCTCTCGGAGAGACCCTTGTTTGTCATCATTAACTCCTACACCACCGGCCTCGCCCCCGGGGTGCTGGGCTACCTGCTGGAGCTGCTCATCGGGAGAAAATACGGCGGGCGGTGCCAGTGGGACGAGCTGGGCCTGCCGGTAACGGAGACGGGGCTGGCCCTGCCCTGCGGCGCCACCGGGCGCTGGATGAGCGAATAGGGCCGGCAGAGGGAGAAAACCATGAGCTACTGGGAGATGGGATTTTGGCAGCAGTCTGCCTTGCGCGTCAGGAGCTTTTTCATCCAGATGCTGCCGGGACTGGCCGCGGCGCTGGCGCTGTTCCTTTTGTTCCTTCCCCTGCGGCGGAGGCGTCTTGCGGCGGCAGGGCTGAGAAGCCCTGCTCTCCGGGAGGCCGGTGTGCTGCTGTTCTGCCTGTTCTGCGGCGGCATGGCCGCGCTGACCCTGACGCCCTTCTGGTTTGATTTCTCCTTTGTCCTGCAGCCGGAGCTGGGCATTTCCCTGCTCCAGAGCGGGAGGCTTCCCTTTTTCTCCATCGGGAGGGTGAACCTGATCCCTTTTCGCACCATCGGCGACCCGCTTGTTTTTGTGGGCAACCTGATGATGTTTCTGCCCTTTGGCTTTTTTGCCGCCCTGCTGTGGCGGGGCTTCACGTGGCGGCGCGCCCTCCTCTTGGGACTGGCGGTGACGGCCTTTGTGGAGTGCTGGCAGCTCCTGGTGGGCAGGGCCTTTGACATTGACGATCTGCTGCTGAACACCCTCGGCGTACTGTGCGGCTATGGGCTTTGGCGGCTGCTATACCACTTCGTTCCCTCCGCGCTCAGACGCTTTCACTGCCGGCGGACAGGGGAATGAGGGAGAATGGGAGATACCATGACGGATATCATTGAGACAAAAGAGATCACCTACCACTACCCTGTGGAGGAGGGGGAGGAGATCAAGCTGGCCCTCAGCGGCGTCAGCCTCTCCATCTCCGCCGGGAGCTTTGTGGTGATCCTTGGGCACAACGGCTCGGGGAAATCCACCTTGGCCAAGCACTTCAACGCGGTGCTGCTGCCCACGGGCGGCCAGGTGCTGGTGGACGGACTGGACACCGCCGACCCGGAACTGATTTTAGAGGTGCGCCGCCGGGTGGGCATGGTGTTCCAAAACCCGGACAACCAGATTGTCGCCAACGTGGTGGAGGAGGATGTGGCCTTCGGCCCGGAGAACCTGGGCGTGCCCTCGCCGGAGATTCGGCAGCGGGTGGACGCGGCGCTGCGGGCGGTGGGGATGGAGGAGTTCGCCCTCCATGCCCCCCATATGCTCTCCGGCGGACAGAAGCAGCGCATCGCCATCGCGGGGATCATCGCCATGGAGCCCCGGTGCATCGTGCTGGATGAGTCCACCGCCATGCTGGACCCCATGGGGCGCCAGGAGGTGCTGGACACCGTCAGCCGACTCAACCGGGAGAAGGGGATCACCATCATCCTCATTACCCACCATATGAACGAAGCGGCCTACGCCCAGCGGGTGGTCGTGATGAACAAGGGAAAGGTGGCCATGGACGGCGCGCCGAAGGAGATTTTGACCCAGGTGGAGCGGCTGCGGGAGCTGGGATTGACGGTGCCGCCCACAGTGGAGCTGCTCTACGAGCTGCGAAAGGCGGGGTGGGATGTGCCCCTCGACGCCCTGAGCGCCGGAGAGTGTGCCGAGGTCATCAGCCGCTGTCTCGCCGGTGGCGGCCGGAAGACCGAATGACTGGATTTTATGGGAAAATAAGAGGATAAGCCATTGGAAGCAATCATTCATGTGGAAAATCTGACCCACACCTACGGGGAGGGGACGCCCTTTGAGCGCTCCGCCGTGGAGGGTGTGAGCTTTGATATTTTCGCCGGGGAGTTTTTGGGGGTCATCGGCCACACCGGCTCCGGCAAATCCACCCTGATCCAGCACCTCAACGGGCTGCTCAAGCCTACCGGGGGGAAAATTCTCTTCCACGGCCGGGACATCTGGGCCGACCCCCAGAAGATCCGGGAGGTGCGCTTTCGGGTGGGGCTGGTATTCCAATACCCGGAGTACCAGCTCTTTGAGGAGACTGCCCGCAGGGATATCGCCTTCGGCCCTAAGAATATGGGGCTGGGGGAGGCGGAGATCGCCGAGCGGGTGGAGGAGGCGGCGGCCTTCGCCGGCCTTGCGCCGGAGCTGCTGGACCGCTCCCCCTTTGAGCTCTCCGGCGGACAGAAGCGCCGGGTGGCCATCGCCGGCGTTATCGCCATGCGGCCGGAGGTGCTGATTTTGGACGAGCCCTCCGCCGGACTCGACCCTGCCGGCCGCAGCAGCCTGCTGCGGAATATCCGGGCCTACCACGCCGCCACCGGCAGCACGGTGGTTCTTGTGAGCCACAGTATGGACGAGATCGCCGAGAATGTTCAGCGGATCATGGTTCTGGCCCACGCCGGCGTGGTCATGTCCGGCACCCCCCATGAGGTTTTCAGCCGGGCCGCGGAGCTGGAAGCGGTGGGCCTCTCCGTACCCCAGGTCACCAAGGTGGCCATGGAGCTGAACCGCCGGGGCGTGGATGTGGATCCGGCGGTCTACACGGTTTCGGACCTGCGCGACGCGCTGCTTGCGCGGAAGGGGGGCCGGGCAGCATGCTGAAGGATATCACCTTAGGCCAGTATTTCCCCGGGAATACGGTGGCCCACCGGCTGGATCCCCGGACAAAAATCATCCTTGTGGTACTGTATATCGTGGCGCTGTTTGTGGCAGAGTGGTTCGTCACCTACGCCATCATGGCGGCGGCCCTCGTCGCCTGCGTCAGCGTGTCCAAGGTTCCGCCCAAGTCCCTCGTGCGGGGGCTCAAGCCGGTGCTGTTCATCATCGCCTTCACTGCCCTGTTGAATCTCTTTTATACCCCAGGGCAGGTGATCTGGTCCTGGTGGGTGTTGAAGATTACCGTGGAGGGCATCGAGACGGCCTTCTTCATGGTGCTGCGCATCTCTATGCTGATTATGGGTACCTTCCTGCTCACTTACACCACAAGCCCCATCACCCTGACCGACGGGCTGGAGAGCCTGCTGGGACCCCTGAAGAAGATCCGCGTCCCGGTCCACGAGCTGTCCATGATGATGTCCATCGCCCTGCGCTTTATCCCCACCCTGATTGAAGAGACGGACAAGATCATGTCCGCCCAGAAGGCCAGGGGCGCCGACTTTGAGACCGGGAACATCTTCCAGCGGGCCAAGGCCATGATCCCCCTGCTGGTACCCCTGTTTATCTCCGCCTTCCGCCGGGCCGACGAACTGGCGGTGGCCATGGAGTGCCGCTGCTACCACGGCGGCGAGGGGCGGACCAAGCTGAAGGTGCTCCGCTACGCCGGCATCGATGTGACGGCCCTGATCTTGGGGGCAGCTGTGCTGGCTGGAGTGGCTGTGCTGGCCCACTACGGTCTCTGACCGCTGGACGGTGGACAGAGAGTGTCCCTATACGGTGCCGCGCGGCTTTGGCACGGTGTCTTTTTCCCATGACAGGGGAAATGAATAGTTAAATAGTATCATCAATAGGTGGGACCCTATGAAGAAATCCACAAAACAGACTATTTTAGCGGCAGCCGTCTTGGCGGCGCTGACGCCCATCGCTTTTGCGGCGGTGGACGCCCGGCTGACAGTGCGCCGCTACGCGGTGGAGAGCGGGCAGATTGCCTCACCGGTGCGCCTCGCCGTTTTGACGGACCTCCATAGCTGTGCCTACGGTCCCGGGCAGCGGGAGCTGCTGGAGGCGATCTATGGGGAGGAAGTGGACGCGGTGGCGTTGGTGGGGGACATTGTGGACGACAAGCTGCCGGAGGAGAACGCATGGACCACGGTGTCCCTTCTGTCGGCCCGCTATCCCTGCTACTATGTCACCGGCAACCATGAGTGGCGCGGCGGCGAAGCCGAGCGCATCTGTGAACAGATGGAGGAGCTGGGCGTGACGGTGCTGCGGGGTGACGGCGCCTCCCTGACTGTGGGGGAGACCACCATCTGCCTCTGGGGGGTGGACGACCCGGACTCCGGACTCTATGAGACCCAGTGGGCGGCCTTAGGAAATTCTGTGAAGGAAGATACCTTTACGGTTTTGCTGTCCCACCGCCCGGAGAGAATTGAGGAGTATCTCCGGCTGCCCTTTGACCTGATTTTGTCCGGCCATGCCCACGGCGGCCAGTGGCGTCTGCCGGGGCTGATCAACGGCCTTGTGGCGCCCCATCAGGGGCTGTTTCCCGCCTATGCCGGCGGGCGATATGAGTTTGACGGCACCGTCTTTCTCGTCAGCCGCGGCTTGGCCCGGGAGAATATCCGCGTCCCCCGGATCTTCAACCGACCGGAGCTGCTGGTGGTGGAGTTGACACCTGAACTATAATGGAAGCAGGAGCGCCTATGCGAAATGTGGCCCTGAAAATGATGTATAATGGGACGGCCTACCACGGCTGGCAGCTCCAGAAGACGGAGGTCACCGTGGCGGAAAAGCTGGAGAAGGCCCTGTCCATCATCTGCTGTGAGAAGATCCGGGTGGTGGGCTGCGGTCGGACTGACGCCGGTGTCCACGCTGAGGACTATGTGGCAAATTTCCGAACCTCTTCCACCATCCCCTGTGACCGCTTTCCCTTGGCGGTGAACACCCGCCTGCCGGAGGATATTGTAGTCCGGGCGGCCTATGACGTGGGGGAGGACTTCAACGCCATCGGCTCTTGTCTGAAAAAAGAGTACACCTACCGGATCTTCAACTCCCGGATCCGCAATCCGTTTTATGTCAACCGCGCCTATTTCTATCCCAAGCACTTGGATGAGGCGGTGATGGATGAGGCGGCCCGGGCCTTCGAGGGGACCCACGACTTTCGGGCGGTGCGCTCGGTGGGTACCGAGACCAGGTCCACGGTGCGCACAATCTACTACTGCTATGTCCGCCGGGTGGGGGACCTTTTAGAATTAAAGGTCTGCGCCAACGGTTTTTTGTATAATATGGTACGAGCTATCACGGGGACGGTTCTCTACGCGGCGGAGGGGAAGCTGAGGCCCTCGGATATTCCGGCGATCCTCGCCTCGGGCAACCGTACCATGGCGGGACCCACGGTGCCGCCGGGGGGGCTGTACCTGACAAAACTTTGGTATGAGGATGAGCGGCTCAATGGATGATGATCGGAAGCTCTCACAACCGGATAGCGAAAAGGAGACGCGGCCTAAGAAGGAGCATACCTTCCTCAAGCGTTTTGGTGTGCTGTGTCTGACCCTGCTGGTGGTGCTTGGCGCGGTGACGGTGGCCCTTCTTGGAGAAGGGCGCTACCTGGACCGGGTGCGCCGCTGGCTGGTCTATGGCGACAGCACAGAGGAGAACCTCTACGCCTATGCCGCAGATGAGCATAACCGCTACGGCCAGATCGGCGACTTCTTGGTGGTGCTCAACCAGAACTTTTTCCAGCTTTTGGAGGACGACGGCACCGCCTACCTCTCTGAACAGGTGCAGCTGAGCAGCCCGGCGCTGGACGTCGGCGGCGAACTGGCGGTGGCCTACGACGTGGGTGGGCAGAATCTCTACCTCTTCTCTCAGGAGGGGGAGCTGCTCCATCTGACCATGGAGGAGGACTACGGATTGATCTCCGCCCATGTCAACGAATCGGGCTACTTGGCGGTGGTGGCGGAGGAGAGCGGCTACAAGGGCGCTGTGACGGTCTACAATGACCAGCAGGAGCGCTTATTTGCCTACCACTCCTCCTCTCAGTTCCTTGTGGACGCCGTCGTATCAGAGGACTGTGATGCGGTGACGGTGGCCGCCCTCGGCCAGTCGGGGGAGGGCTTTTGCACCGACTTGATCCGTTATCGTCTGACGGAGACGGAGAGCTCGGCAGACGCCTCCTTGACCGACCATCTGAGCCTCGAGATGGATACTATGGGGGATGGCTGTGTCTCCGTATCTGACAGTGGTATTTCCTTTACAGATGCTGCGGGGAACGCTGTGGGCAATTTTACCTATGGCGGGCTGTATCTCCGCGACTACACCGTAGGCGGCGAGGACTTTGCCGCGCTGCTGCTCAACCGCTACCGCTCCGGCAGCATCGGGACCCTGGTGAGCGTGGGCGCTGACGGCCAGGCCATCGCTATGCTGAATGTGACAGAGGAGGTTTTGGATGTCTCGGCGGCAGGGGAGTATGTGGCGGTGCTCTACAGCGACACCTTGGTCATCTATCACCGGGACCTTACGGAGTACAGCCGCCTGGAGGGGACCAACTATGCCAGTCATGTTTTGATGGACGCGGACGGCTCCGCCCTTGTGATCGGCAGTAACAGCGCCTATCGTTATCTGCCGTAGGGTATCTTTCCTTCCCTTGGATAAAAAGTGCGAAAAACCGGCGTTTTTCCATCCATTAGCGCCGGTTCCAGAGAAAGGTGGTAGTATATGCTCACTTCTTCTGTTATACTGGATGTGGTGATTGCGGCGATCGTGCTCCTGTCCATTTACCTTGGCGCCAAGCGCGGGCTTTTCCGCACCTTGGCGGAGCTGGTGTCCTACATAGTTGCCTATGTGGCCACCACGATTTTGGCCGGCCGGCTGGCCGATCTGGCGGTGGAGTGGATCCGCCCCATAGCTGAGAGCAAGCTCCATGAGATGGTCAGCGACTACTTCTCGGGCCTGCGGGAGGACCTGCCGGCCTTCCTGTCCATCGGCGAGCTGGTGGATATGGATACACTGGATATGAGCCCGTTTATTGAACAGGGACTGCGCAATTTGGCCTATATGCTCTCCTTTGTGGTGATTTTCATTGTGGTTTTGCTCCTGCTGCGCCTTTTGATCCGTGCGGTGGATCTTGTGACAAAGCTGCCGGTTATTCACCAGTTTAACGCCCTTGGGGGGCTGCTGATTGGCGCCGCGAAGGGGCTGCTGATCGTCTTTTTGCTGCTGTGGATCGCCCGGGAGACGGGTTTGCTCATATCTCAGACGGCTATGGAGCAATCCTATTTTGTACCAATCCTGCAGAGGCTCCTGCCTCTGTAAGCTCTGATAAGTTTTATTTCTTTACCCCGGAGGTAACGTATGCAACCGACTATTTGTTCCAGATGCAAAAAAAATGTGGCTGTTGTGTTTATTTCGAAGCTGGAGAATGGCAAGACCATTAACGAGGGGCTCTGCCTGAAGTGCGCCAAGGAGATTGGGCTGCCCCAGGTTAACGACCTGATGAACCGCATGGGGATCACGGATGAGGATCTGGACAGCATTACCTCAGAGATGATGCAGGCCTTTGGCGGCGCGGAGAATATGGAGGGACTGATCCCCACAGAGGAGCAGGAGGACATGGAGAGCGACGAGGACGAGGAGGGCAAGACCGCCACGTTCCCCTTCCTCAACCGCCTGTTCAACAGTGAGAATTCCCCCGCCGTGCCGGGCGGCGCCGGCGAAAACACCCAGCGCCCACGGGAGAAGGAGCGCAAGCAGGAAAAGAAGCGGAAGTTCTTAGACAACTACTGCATCAATCTCACGGAGCGGGCAAAGGCCGGCAAGCTGGACCAGGTGGTGGGCCGGGAGCAGGAGATCGAGCGGGTCATCCAGATCCTCAACCGCCGGCAGAAGAACAACCCCTGCCTCATCGGCGAGCCCGGCGTGGGCAAAACCGCCATCGCTGAGGGTTTGGCCCAGCGCATCGCCAATGGGGATGTGCCCTTCCAGCTACGGGATAAGGAGGTCTACCTGCTGGATCTGACCGCCTTGGTGGCCGGGACCCAGTTCCGCGGCCAGTTTGAGAGCCGCATGAAGGGCCTCATCGAGGAGATCCGCAAGTGCGGCAACGTGATCCTTGTGATCGACGAGGTCCACAATATTGTGGGCGCCGGCGATGCCGAGGGTAGTATGAACGCCGCCAACATCCTCAAGCCCGCCCTGAGCCGGGGAGAGATCCAGGTTATCGGCGCCACCACCTTTGCCGAGTACCGCAAGCACATCGAGAAGGACACCGCCTTAGAGCGCCGCTTCCAGCCGGTAACCGTCTCGGAGCCCAATGTGGAGGACACGCTGAAGATCCTCAAAGGCATCGCCCACTACTACGAGGAGCACCACGGGGTAAAGATCCCCGAGGGGATTCTCCGCCAGGCGGTGCTCCTCAGCGAGCGCTATATCACCGACCGCTTCCTGCCGGACAAGGCCATCGACCTCATCGACGAGGCCTGCTCGGACTTGAATCTGAAGGATCCCTCCATCTCCCGCCGTATGGAGATCGAGCGGGAGTTGGCGGACTACTATAAGGAGAGGGACATGATCGAAAACCAGACCGAGGGGGAGCCCAACTTCGAGCGGCTGGCGGAGATCAAGGTGAAGGAGCTCCAGCTCCAGGAGGAACTGAACGCCATTAAGGCCAAGGGGGAGCCCCAGCTGACCATGGACAACATGGCCCGGGTCATCGAGCTGTGGACCAAGATCCCGGCCAGCAAGATCCGGGAGGCGGAGTTCAAGCGCCTGAGCGAGCTGGAGGAGCGGCTGAAGAAAAAGATTGTGGGCCAGGACGAGGCCATCGCCGCCGTGGCGGCCGCCATCCGGCGCAACCGGGTGGGCATCAGCCCTAAGCACAAGCCGGTGAGCTTCATCTTCGTGGGCTCCACGGGCGTGGGCAAGACGGAGCTGGTCAAGCAGCTGGCGGACGACCTGTTCAACTCCCCGGAGAGCCTGATCCGCCTCGATATGTCGGAGTTTATGGAGAAGCACTCGGTCTCCCGGATCATCGGCTCCCCTCCGGGCTATGTGGGCTATGACGAGGCTGGGCAGCTGACGGAGAAGATCCGCCGCAAGCCCTACGCGGTGATCCTCTTCGACGAGATTGAGAAGGCCCACCCGGATGTGCTCAACGTGCTGCTGCAGATTTTGGACGACGGACAGATCACCGACGCCCACGGGCGCAAGGTCAACTTTGAGAACACCATCATCGTCATGACCTCCAACGCCGGCAGCGACCAGAAGGGCGGGAGCCTCGGCTTCAACAAGAGCGTGGACGAGCAGGACGAGGAGCGGGCCATGAAGGCCCTCCAGCAGTTCCTGCGGCCGGAGTTTATCAACCGGGTGGACGAGATCATCTGCTTCCACAAGCTCAGCGAGGAGAACTTCAAATCCATCGCCCGCATCATGCTGGATGAGCTGAAGGACAGTGTAAAGGAGAAGGGCATTACGCTCGCTTATGACGAAGCCCTGCTGGATTATTTAGTGAAGAAGTCCTACTCCATGACCTATGGCGCCCGAAACCTCCGCCGCACCATCCAGAAGGAGGTGGAGGACGAGCTGGCCCGCATGTTGATCGACAGCTACGACAACCCCATCACGCAGGTGAAAGTCACCGCGGAGGAGGACAAGGTGAAGCTGTACGCCTTGTAATTGAGAGAGACAGAGAAAGAGAAAGAGAAAGAGAAGCTGTGCTGCTGGGAGGGAGAGTATGCTGTTTCGCAAAGATATTGAGCCCCGCTGCGCCTACTGCGACAAGGGGACGGTGGTCAACGACAATGAGGTCATCTGCCGGAAGCGGGGGATCGTCCCTATAGACGGCTGCTGCCGCGCCTTCTGCTACGATCCCCTCAAGCGCGTGCCGCCCCGGCCGGTGAAGCTGAACACCGAGAAGCTTTCTGAGGAGGATTTTTCCCTGTGAATAGGGGGAGGCCCTATGCCGCTTGATCGGCAGGCGTGCTGTTTGTACCGGAGGGCTGTAGGCTGTGAATAAGGAAAAAGGGACCCGCTCCAGCGGGTCCCTTTTTCGTTTCTGCCTTTTTGCTTCGATTCCTTAAATGGCTTACCCGATGAACATCTGCGTCCAGTAGTTGCCGGCGGCAACATAGCCTACGCCGATCTGGGTGTAGCTGGCGCTGAGGATATTGGCCCGATGTCCGCTGGAGTTCATCCAGCCCGCCACCACGGCGGCGGGGGTGGTGTAGCCCATAGCGATGTTCTCACCGGAGGCGCGAAAGTGCAGGCCGAAGCTGCGAATCATGGTGGAAGGGCTGCCGTAAGTAGGGCTGGTGTGGGAGAAGTAGTTGTTGTCCCGCATATCCTGTGACTTATAGCGGGCGATCCGGCTGAGCTCCCAGTTGGACGTGAGAGGGGAGAGGCCCGCCTTGGCCCGCTCCGCGTTGACCAGCCGGATCACCTCCGCCTCGTAGGCGAGGACGGCGCTGTCAACGGTGGGGATGGTCAGCAGATCGCCGGGGTAGATCAGGTTGGGGTTGGCTACCTGCGGGTTGGCGGCAATGATCTCACTGGTGCCCACCTGATATTGGACCGCTAACTTCCACATGGTGTCGCCCCGCACCACTGTGTGGGTGGTGGCGGCAAAGGCCGGAACAGTGAGAAGCAGCAGCGTCAGACAGATACAAAATAGTTTTTTCATTACCATACCTCCTTGTCAAGATTGTAACCGTTTTGTAACCATTTTGGCAAGGCGTAAGTCCTGACAAAAGAGGAAGGGACGCCCAGCAGGCGTCCCTATCAAAACGCAGGATTATGCAAGGATATAGTCTGCCATCTCCTCGGCGGTATGTACTACGGCTACGGCGCCGGCCTCCGTGAGCTCCCCCTCCGGGGCGAAGCCGCAGAAATCCACCCCCAGGCAGGGGATCCCCCACTGGGCGGCCCCTATCACGTCATACTTGCGATCCCCCACCAGCAGGATCTCCGGGACGTTTTCCTCTGTCAGATGGAGCTGCTCCATGACGGAGCGGATGATGTCCGCCTTGGTGTTGTGGCTCAGGTCGGACTCCGACCCGGCGATCACGGCGAAGAAGGGGGCGAGGCCTAAGTTTTCCATGGCCTGACAGCAGGCGTTGTGCTCCTTGCTGGAGGTGACGGCCAGAAGCAGGCCCCTGTCCTGGAGGTGCCGAAGGGCCTCCTCCATGCCGGGAATGGGGGCCATCTCCGTGATGCCCTTGGCGCAGTAGTACTCCCGGAAGAGGTGGATGGCCTGCACCACCTGCTCCGGGGTGTAGCCGCAGTGGAGGGCAAAGGACTCCTGCAGGGGCGGGCCGATGAACAGCTTCTCCGTCTCCGGCGGCAGGGGCGGCGTCCCCATTTTTTCCAGCGCGTAGCGGAGGCTGTGAAGGATGCCCTCGCTGGAGTCGGTCAGGGTGCCGTCAAAATCGAAAAATACATAGCGATACATGGACGTTCTCCTCTCGTTGTGGGATCTCTGCTGTGGAAGGGGAGGGCGCCCTCACTGCCGCGACCGGCGGCGGGTGAGATATCCCTCGAGGATCAAGGCGGCAGCCACGGCGTCCACCGTCTGCTTGCGCTTTTTGGCGTTTTTGCCCTGGGCGGCCAAAATGTTGTGGGCGTCGATGGTGGTGCGCCGCTCGTCCCACAGAGTCACCGGCAGTTGAAAGGCCTGTTCTAAGACGGCTTTCATGGCCTCCGCCTTCTCCGCCCGGGGGCCGAGGGAGCCGTCCATATTCTTGGGGTAGCCGAGGACCAGCTCCGTCACGCCGTACTCCTCGATCAGGCAGCGGAGGGCCTCCACCACCTGTTCCTGCCTGCGGGTGTGGATGGTGGTGGTGTAGCCGGCCAAAAAGCCGGTCAAATCGGAGATGGCGACGCCGGTGTGGGCGTCCCCGTAGTCGATTGCCATGATGCGCATAGAGGGATATCCTTTCTATTGTAGTGGTGCGGCAGGAGAACCTGCCGCACCCTGCCGGGAGGAATCAGATATACTGCTGGGACCCCACGTCAATAATCCCCCGAGTGGTGAGGCGCAGGGTGGGGATCACAGGCAGGCTCATGAAGCTGAGTGTCATGAAAGGATCAATCTTCCGATTGACACCAAGTGTAAAGGCGATTTCCTTGGCGTGCTCCAGCTGCTCATTGACCTGCTGGAGCGGTGCGTCGCTCATAATGCCGGCGATGGAGAGGACCACCTCGGCGGCTACGGCGCCCTTCTGACAGACGACGATGCCCCCATGGTTTTCCACCACCCGGTTTGCCGCCTGTGCCATCTCCTCCTCGCTGGCACCCACCACGATGATGTTGTGGGAGTCGTGGGAGATGCTGGTGGCCACGGCGCCGGATTTTAGGCCATAGCCCTTCAGGTAGCCAATGCCGATGTGGCGGGTGTTTTTGTGTCGCTCGATAACGGCGATCTTCAGAATATCCGCCGCGGGGTCGATCTCCTTGGCGTAGCCGCAGTCCTTGGTGACGATCTCCCCTGGAACGATGCCGATGACGCCCCGGGGGCGGCTGTCCATAAAGTCCGACCCGGTGAGGGAGGCCACGTGGAAGGTGTCGTGGGCCCGCTTGACCAGATAGGGGTCGATCTCCGGGGCGGGAAAGTCCTTGACGGCGCGGCCGTCGTACATCAGCTCGCCCCGCTTGAACACCTTTTCGATAGAGAAGCTTTCAAAGCTGTCGATCACCATGAAGTCGGCGAGGTAGCCGGGGGCGATGGCCCCCCGGTTGTTGAGCAGGTAGTATCGGGCGGCGTGGTGGCAGGCCACCTTGACGGCGATGATGGGGTCTACGCCGGCGGCGATGGCCCTTTTGACAAGGTCGTCGATGTGCCCCTCGTTCAGCAGATCGCTGGGGTGCTTGTCGTCGCAGCAGAACATGCACCGTTCGGCGTACTGGGGAGTCAGCAGAGGCAGCAGGGCCTTGAGGTTCCGGGCGGCGGTGCCTTCCCGGATCATGATGAACTGGCCCCGCTCCAGCTTGGCAATGGCGTCGTCGAGCTCAGAGCACTCATGGTCGGAGTAGACGCCGGCGGCCACGTAGGCGTTGAGGTCGTTGCCCACAAGGCCCGGGGCGTGGCCGTCAATTTTTTTATGGTGGGCCTGGGCGGCCACGATCTTCTCGATGACCTGCGGATCGCCGCCGATGACCCCGGGGTAGTTCATCATCTCCGCCAGCCCCTGCACACGGGGGTGGTCATAGAAGGAGTCGATAGAGCGGTAGTCGAGGACGGCGCCGCTCTCGTCCATGGGGGTGGAGGGGACGCAGGAGGGAAGCATAAAGCGGACATCCACCGGCAGCCCCTCGGTGGCCTGGAGCATATACTCGATGCCGTCGGTGCCCATGACGTTGGCGATCTCATGGGGGTCGGTGACCACCGTGGTGGTGCCGTGGGGCAGCACCGCCTTGGCGAATTCCTTGGGGGAGACCAGGGAGCTCTCTAAGTGGATGTGGGCGTCGATAAAGCCGGGGAGGACGATTTTCCCCGTCACGTCCACCTCTTCTTTTCCGGCGTAGCGGCCCAGTCCTACGATCAGCCCCTCCGCCACAGCGATGTCCCCCTGGCAGATCTGGTTGCTGAACACGTTGACATAGGAGGCGTTTTTCAGCACAAGATCCGCCTGCTCCCGACCGGCGGCCACCTCGACGATCCGCAGCTTTTTCGCCAGCTTGCGGTTGATTTTCCCGGTATAGCTCTCGTTGTAATTTCGCATAAGCGCCTTCCTCCCTCTCCAGTTAAGCAGATATATTAATTTCATAGAATACCATGAAATCAAAAAATTGTCCACACGGATTGCAAAAGAAGCGGTAAAAACGCCGCCGTGGAAAACCACGGCGGCGCTGAATGCCTTATTTTTTGATGGTTCCGTCGGCATTGAAGACGGGGAGAGGGGCGAGATAGATCAGGTCTTCCCGCTTCAAGGCGTCGCCCTCCGCCAAAATCGCGGCCCGGCCTGTGACGGTGCCGCCGGCTTGGGCCACCAGCTCCTCCATGGCGTGGAGGGACTCGCCGGTAGAGATCACATCGTCCACCAGGAGGATCCGCTTCCCGCGGATCAGATCACAGTCCTCCCGGCCTAAATAGAGGGTCTGCTGGTGGAGAGTGGTGATGGAGCGGACGGTGACGTGGATGGGATCGGTCATATAGACCTTGGGGCCCTTGCGGGCGATAAAGTAGTGCTTGGCGCCGGTCTGGCGGGCCATCTCGTGGATGAGCGGGATGCTCTTGGCCTCGGCGGTGAGCATATAGTCGTAGCTGTCCGCAGGGATGCGGTCAAGCAGATGTTTGGCGCAGGCCACGGTCAGCTCCGCGTCGCCGAAAATAATGAAAGCGCCGATGTAGAGGTTGTCAGCCACCTTGCACAGAGGCAGCTGGCGCTCTAAGCCGGCAACATGCATGGTATACGTCATGGGGATTCTCCCTTCATCCAGATAAAATTGATATGACTTTATTTTAGATAGGGCATCTAAGAATTTATTATAGCTTTCCCAGAGAAAAAGTCAATAAGAGGCGGAAAGATCGCCTAATAGACCGGGCGGCTTCGGACAGCAGCAAAATAATCTTGGCAGTATTCCACAAAAAATCATCAGATAATTTGGAGTGCATCCGTCCGGTATACACAAAATACATCTTGAGAATTTTGGGCATCGATGGTAAAATATCAATGAATGGAGAAATATTGCCATCTCCAACAATCCAAAATATTTGCCAAAATATCTTGGATGGACGAACAGGAGGAAACGAAGGACATGAATGCATATGTGGCAAGCGTAATCGAGAACGTGAAGAAGAAGCACGGGAACGAGCCAGAGTTTGTGC
>CAJFUI010000109.1 GCA_904420145.1 uncultured Oscillospiraceae bacterium | reverse complement strand
GGAGGAGGCTGTGGCATGGGCGGTGAGCGAGGAGCTGATGAGCGGTGTGGACAGTGTGACGCTGTCGCCCAAGGGCAGTGCCACCCGGGCCCAGACGGCCACCATCCTCATGCGCTTCCTTGAGAACATGGCCAAGTAACGGAAAACTGACAAGGAAAACAGTGAGAGGGCGCTCCGATTGGAGCGCCCTCTTATTTATCTCGTATCATCAGGAACCGTCTGCGAAGCCGGCGGTCCCGTGAGCCCGCGCATTAGATGCCTATGGCCTATCCCGCGCAGTTTCCGGCGGCGGAAGAGACCGGGAAGAGGAGAGACGGGCAGCGTCCTCCTCCAACAGAGGCGTTCGCAGAGAGTACCTCCGGTAGAGCTTTTTCAGCTCAGGGATGGTAATTTGGGCGTCATAGAACCGCTGGAGGACCTTGTGGATGATCCCCCACCTCCATCTATATTCCTCCTTGAACCGAAGCAGAGCGGCGACTGTTTCCTCGTTCAAAACACACACCTCACAATTTCTGTCTTTAGGGGAGTATACTGGATGAGCCGGGAGCGCGAGCTCCTTTTACAATTATTATAGAACTTTTTCGGCAAAAAAACAAGAAAAATTCTGATAACCGACCAAATTCGACAGAGACCGCCCGGCATGTTTTTGCCTCGGAGAACAGTTGCACGAAAAACAGCAAAATTCCCTTCGCTACATACAATGGTAATGGGGCCGCTTTCCTTCTGCCAGAAGAGGCGGACCCGATGGACCAAAGGAGTATGCGCATTCTGCCCAATATAGGGAGCGACGCCTAAATGGGCAGAATGTGGGAAAGGAGACACAGATGAAAGAGATCAACTGGGTGCAGAAGCTGACCAGCCGCAAGTTCTGGGCGGCACTGGTGGGCTTTGTCACCGCACTGCTGGTGGGCTTTGGCCTGTCAGAGAGCGAGGTGGCGCAGATCGCCGGCATCATCATGGCGGGAGCCACCTTGATCGCCTATATTGTAGGGGAGGGGCTGGTGGACGCCAAGCGGAGCGGAAAGGAGCCGGGCAATGGCGACAGTGAGTGAGCTTTTGGCCGTGGCGGCGAAAGAAGTAGGCGTGGCGGAGGAGCCCGCCGGCAGCAACCGTGTGCGCTATAACACATGGTACTACGGCAAGGAGGTCTCCGGCAGCGCCTACCCATGGTGCATGGTGTTTGTTCAGTGGTGCTTCGCACAGGTGGGGGCGTCCCTCCCAGCTCGAACGGCCTCCTGCGGCGCGCTGATGCGGGCGGCAAAGGCCGGCGGAAGCTGGGTTACCACCGGCTATCGGGCCGGAGATGTGGTGATCTATGACTTCGGGGAGGACGGCACCACGGACCACTGCGGCATCGTGGAGAGCGCCGGGGACGGCTTTGTCACCGCCATCGAGGGCAACACCGGCGTGGGAAATGACGCTAACGGCGGACAGGTTCAGCGGCGCCGGCGGAGCGTAGAACTGGTGGTTGGGGCGGTGCGCCCTGTGTATGAGAGAGAGGAGAGCGGCATGGACAATATTCCCAGCAGCTGGACGAAGGAGGCTGTGGAGTGGGCGGTCAAAAACGGCCTGATTCTCGGAGACGAGAAGGGGGATTTGCGGCTCCATGACACGGTTACCCGGGAGGAGCTGATGGTTTTCCTGCAGCGGCTCCATGAGTTGAAATAAGGGAAATTTCTCGAGGGCGGCGCCTTGGAGCAGAGCTCCCGGGCGCCGCCCTCTCCGCTTTAGATGGCTGCGCGGCAGAGGATCCGATGCCCCGCCCTTGCATTCCTGACGCTGCTGTGCTATGATTTTCCAAAAGAAAGCCGGAGCGTGCTGATCCGTATCGTCCATAGGATAGAAGGATACCGCTCTTAAGAAGGAGTGGAAGCCCATGTTGATTTTAGCCTTTGAATCCTCCTGTGACGAGACCGCTGCGGCGGTGGTCCGAGACGGGCGGGAGGTGCTCAGCGACGCCATTTTGTCCCAGGCGGATATGCATGCTATCTACGGCGGCGTGGTGCCGGAAATCGCCTCCCGCAAGCATGTGGAGGCCATCGCCGCTTTGGCGGATCAGGCCCTGTCCGACGCCGGCGTCACCCGGTCGGACATCGACGCGGTGGCGGTGACCTACGGCCCTGGGCTCATCGGGGCGCTGCTGGTGGGAGTGAGCTTCGCCAAGAGCGTGGCCTATGCTCTGCAAAAGCCCCTGATTCCGGTTCATCACCTCCGGGGGCATATCGCCGCCAACTACATCGCTTTTCCGGAGCTGGAGCCGCCCTTTTTGGCACTGTGCATCTCCGGGGGAAACTCCATGCTGGTGGACGTGCGGGGCTACACGGATATGACCATCGTTGGCGCTACCCGGGATGACGCGGCGGGGGAGTGCTTCGACAAGGTTGCCAGGGTGCTGGGCCTGCCCTATCCCGGCGGCCTCCCCCTGCAGCAGCTGGCCGAGGGCGGGGACGACCACGCCTACAGCCTGCCCCGTTCCCATATGGCGGACCGGGATTTGGACATGTCCTTCTCCGGATTGAAGACGGCGGTGGTGAATCTGGTGCACCGTGCGGAGCAGAAGGGGGAGCCGCTGGACCGGTCCGGTCTGGCCGCTTCCGTACAGGCGGCGATCAGTGAGGAGTTGATCCCGCGGACGATTCTGGCGGCGGAGCGCTATGGCCACCGCACGGTGGTGGCCGCCGGCGGCGTGGCCGCCAACCGCCGGGTGCGGTCCGATCTGGAGCGGGCCTGCCAAGAGAGAGGGCTGCGGCTGTTTTTGCCGCCGCTGCGGCTGTGCGGTGATAATGGGGCCATGATCGGCGCCCAGGGCTACTATGAGTGGATGGCGCAGCGCAGAGGGGATATGACCCTCAACGCCTACGCCAACCTGCCAATTTGACATGAAATGGGACGTTTCGCCCTCGGGGCGGGACGTCCCATTTTCACAGTCCTTCCGGCGGGAAAAGTCGGCAGTTGGCCAGAGAATGAAAAAATGCCGTGGGAAAAGCAGGAAAGTGTTGAATATCTGCATAATGTGTCATTATGTAAACAACTGCGCAAAATTTGCGCGGGGTGAAAAATCCGATACATAAAATGTAAATTATTGGGAAAATAGCTTGTAAGCATTGAAAATAAAAGAAAAATTGACTGTGGAAAAGTCGGTGGAAAATGTGTATAACTCTGTGTTGTGGGTAATTATCATTAAATTTATGTTAATCTGTCGTTAAACGGCGAAAGAAAAAAAGACGGTCATATAATTGCGAAAAAGTAGAGAAGGGGGGGAGAAGAGTCAGATTTTTGTTGTGGATTTCCCAATGAAATAATTGGCGAAATTTGGGATAGACATCCAAATATACATTTTGCCCCATTGAAAAGAATGGCAAGGATAGAAAAATTACAAATAGTAATCAAAGGGCGGAAAACAGCCAGTAAAAAGGGACGGGAATTGGAGTTGACGGGAGGGAAAAATTGTGGTATAGTAATCACCGCAGGTTTGTAAAGACAGGCAATAGAGAGTGTGCTGGTGTAGCTCAGTCGGTAGAGCAGCTGATTCGTAATCAGCAGGTCAGGTGTTCGAGTCACCCCACCAGCTCCACAAAAAAGGACACGACGTAAGTCGTGTCCTTTTTTGTGGGTTCCGCCGCCCAAGGGGCGGCTCCACCCTTCGGGATTTCCATGGTCGGGGTCGGCAGAGCCACCCCTGCGCCACGGTTTTCACCTGGGGCGAAAACGCTTGTACGGCGCAAAAGCGCCGCCGGCCAGAAGGCCGGTTGGGCGGCATTTCTGTTAACAACGCTAAAGCTGAAAATATCGAGTTTATCTTCCCCTCCACAGAAAGGACACGACCTGCGCCGTGTCCTTTTGGATGAGTTCCGCCTGCCCTGAAGCTTTGCCTGCAGCGAAGGGCTCGTGTGGCGGATTTGCGCTGCTGCACAGGTTTTGCATTTTTTGGGGACAATAGAGCTTATGATTCGAAGGCTGCCTCCTTTTACAGGCGGCATTTGACAATTTTGTCAGATTCCGCTATGATGAATTCACTGTGGTATCAAAAGCGGTCTGAGGAAGGGAGTTTTACTGTGAACGAGAGAGAAACCTTTGCGTCCCGGCTGGGGTTTGTACTGATTTCCGCCGGCTGCGCCATCGGCCTTGGCAACGTGTGGCGTTTCCCCTACATTGTGGGACAGTACGGCGGCGCGGCCTTTGTTGTGATCTATCTTGTCTTTCTGTTGATGATGGGGCTGCCCATTATGTCCATGGAGTTTGCCGTGGGGCGGGCCAGCCGGAAGAGCATCGCCATGTCCTTCCAAGCCTTGGAGCCTAAGGGAACCAAGTGGCACTGGCACGGCTGGTCCGGCATGGTGGGCAACTATCTTCTGATGATGTTCTATACCACCATTGCCGGCTGGCTGGTGCTCTATTTCTTCAAACTGGCCACCGGTCAATTTGAGGGCATGACCACTGCTCAGGTGGATGAGGCCTTCTCCGCCATGCAGGCCAATGATGTAGGCATTCAGATTGCACTGATGGCCTTTGTGGTGATCCTTGGCATGGTGGTCTGCAGCAGGGGGCTGAAAAACGGTGTGGAAAAGGCCAACAAGGCCATGATGGTCTGCCTGCTGGCCCTGCTGGTGGTGTTAGCTGTCCGAGCCTTGACGCTGCCGGGAGCCATAGAGGGGCTGAAATTCTATTTGGTGCCCAATTTCCACAACCTGATGTATGACAGCGAGGGGAATTTTCGCCTCTTCCGGGCGGTCTACGACGCCATGGGACAGTCCTTTTTTACTTTGAGCATCGGCATCGGCTCTATGGCCATCTTCGGCAGTTATATTGACCGGGAGCACCGCCTCTTCGGCGAGGCTATCAACGTGGGGATCTTGGACACCTTCGTGGCCTTCACATCGGGCCTTATCATCTTCCCGGCGGCCTTTGCCTTCGGGGTGAACCCGGATTCCGGCCCCAACCTGATCTTCGTCACGCTGCCCAACGTCTTCAACGCGATGCCCGGCGGCAGGCTGTGGGGGGCGCTGTTCTTCGTATTTTTATTCTTTGCCGCCCTATCCACCGTTACCGCCGTGTTTGAGAATATTTTGGCCTGCTGGATGGACCGGTGGAACATCCCCCGCGGCAGGGCGGTGGCGGCCAACCTGGTGCTGATTTTTCTGCTGAGCCTGCCCTGCCTGTTGGGCAACAACCTGTGGAGCGGCGTGCGCATTCTGGGCTTGAGCATTATGGACTTTGAGGACTTTTTGGTCAGCAACAACCTGCTGCCCATCGGTTCGGTGATCTATCTGCTGTTCTGCTGTGTATCCGGGAAGATTGGCTGGGGATATGAAAACTTCTTAGCGGAGGTGGATCGCGGGAAGGGCATCCGCTTTCCGGCCAGGCTCCGGGGATACTTCCGGTACGTCCTGCCTGTCATTGTGCTGGCAATCTGCGTAATAGGATATTTGGATAAGTTCGTGCTGTAGTTGTCCGTCCATCTTAGGCGGCACGCCATATGGCAGAAAGCATGTCCAATAGGCAAAGGGCCCGCTCCTATGGAGCGGGCCCTTTTCATAGGTCCTGCTGCTGAGACAATTCTGGGAACAGGCGCGGCTCTGCTGCGCCGCTTAGGAGGCAAAGGCCTCGACGAAGCGCATCAGGAGGGCCGCAGTCTGGGCCCGGGTGGCGTTGCCCCTGGGCTGGAGCGTTCCGTCGCCCATGCCGTTGACCAGCTCCTCGGCTACCGCCCACGCGAGAGCGCCTGCCGCATAGGCGGAGACGCGGTCCGCATCGGTGAATGCCGAGAGATCGCCATGGCCGCTGACATCGTAGCCCTTATAGGCGGCGTAGCGGTAGAGCATGGCGGCCAGCTGTTCCCGGGTAATGGGGCTTGCCGGGTCATAGGTGGTCTCACTGGTGCCCAGTACGATGCCCTCGCTGGCGGCCCAGCGGACCGCCTCAGTGTACCAGGTGTCCTCAGGCACATCCTCGAAGGGGAGAAGGTAGTTCACCACCAGCTCCTCCTCCAAGCGCCAGAGGAGGGTGACCATCATGGCCCGGGTCAGGGTACCGCTGGGGTCGAACTTGTCGGCGCTGACGCCGTTCATCAGGCCGTTGGCAATCACATAGTCCGTGGCCTCGTGGTACCAGCCGGAGAGGTTCAGGTCGCTGAAGGCCGCGCTGGGACAGCTGCCGGCGTGTCCGGCCTCCACAAAGGAGGCGCTGACGATCACCCGGGAGGCGGGCATGTTGAAGGTGTACCGGCCGTTCCCGGCGTCCGTCAGGGCGATGGTATCGCCGCCGGCGTCGGTAACGGTGAGGCTGCCCAGCTCATAGCCGTCCTCCGGTGTGACGGTGATGGTCACCGTCTGGCCCCGGGAGGCCCGGCTGGGGGACACGGACACAGTGCCGCGGTCCACCTCGCCGGGGGCGGTGATGGTGTATCTGGTGCTGCCGCTGCCTCCTCCGGGAGTGCTGGTGATGGTGTTGGTAATGGTAATTGTGTAGTCCGCCGTCGTTGTGCCGTCGGCGGCGGTGACGGTGATGGCCACCGTGTTCTCCCCGTCGGACAGAGGGATAGACTGCACCGTCTGGTAGCTGTTGACTGCCGTGCCGTTGACGGTAAGCTTAGCTCCTGGATCCGCCGCCGCCACGGACAGGACGGCGGAGGACAAGTCAGCGGCCGTGCCGGTGTAGGTGCGGCTCGTCTCGTCGTAGGTCAGAGCCACGCCGTCCACCGTCAGAGCGGACAGAGCAGTGTTATTGCTGGCCTCCCCACCGATCACCAGATCGGAGTAGGTCACCTGTACCCTGTCAATGTTCTCAGCGGAGATGCCGCTGAAAGTGAAGGAAATTGCCTTCTTCTCCTCACCATTTAGGGTAATGAGTCCGTTGTTGTCTGTGCTGCTGCCATAGCTCTGCTGCTGAGCCAGCACGGAGCCGTCGGCAGACAGCAGGGTGACGATCAGGTTGCCGCTGGTCTTTTGGGTCAGCAGGTTGTTCTGCACCGTCACATCGACGATGGCGCCGCCGCTATCGTCCACGCCCATGGTATGGGTCAGGGTCACGTCCTCCCCGGTGCGCACCTCCAAGTTGTCGCAGGTGACAGAGGCGTAGTTGTCAGAGGCGGTGGGCTCCCCCTGGGGCTCCATTTCCTCCGGCGCGGCGTAGGAGACGGCGGACGCCGCAAGGGTGTTCATGCGGTGCAGCGCGCTGTAGAAGAGGGTGGAGCTGCCGCTGTCCTCATCCTCCGCAGAGACACCCAGCACCTCGGCCTTCAGATAGACCGCGACGCCGGAGTCGGGGATCTCCTGGGCCGTGCCGTCCTCGGCCGCAACAAAGTCGCCCACGTTGAAGTCCACCTGCACGGCGTAGCCGCCCTCGTTGACCATGTCGAGGTTCGCCGTATCGCTGATGGTGATAGAGTAGCCCTCAGTCTCGCTCCCGCCTTCCACAAAGCAACTGGCGGGGATGGGGGTCTCCCGGGTGGCGTCGGAGTAGAAGCTCAGGCGGACGGCGCTTTCGCCCTCAGTCAGGGCGGCGTCGGCGTGGTTGTTGAGCTTGATCTGGATGGTCCGCAGACCCTCCTCCTCGTTGACCACCTTGGCCTCGGTGATCTCCACGTCGGGAAGGTTTAAGTAGATGGTGCCGGTGGCCGTGTTGTCCGCGGACCGGGCACTGCCGCTGGCCCCTGTGGTGTCGCTGCTGGTGGGAGCGCCGTAGGTGGTGCCGAGAATGACCGCCTTGAGCTGGTTGCCGTCCTCATCGCTGACATAGGCGTCGAAGTTGTCGATGAGGGTGCCGCCGCTCAGCTGGGCGTCGTTCATATCCGCCACCTCCTGCGCGCCGGTGAAGCGGATGGTGGAGGCGCCGCTGCTCTCATAGGTGTAGAACTTCACGCTCTTGAGCACGTCCCGCTCGTTGGAAGCGATGCCAGACAGGTCACTGCTGGCCTCGCCGGCCTCGCTGCCGTCCGTCCACTCTTCAGATGTGGTCTCCACATCCAGCAGGCTGGTGTCGATCTCGGCAGTGCGCTCCACCCAGAGGATGGACAGCTCATTGATGGTGTCCGCCCCCTTGACGAAGCGGAAGTTGGAGGTGATGTTCACCTCGCTGTCGCTGGCCACCTGGCTGATGGAGTCGGGCAGGCGCTGGGTGGCGTTGCCCACGCCGTCGAAGGTGATCAGGCGGATGTCGGCGGTGCCCCGCTGGGCGCCGTCGGTCGCCTCCTCCGTGCCGCCGTCCAGGGCGCTGGCGTCGTCGTTGGCAACATTCTGCTCGGTGTACCAGCCGAGGATGAACTGCTCCACCGCATCGGCACCTTCGCCGAAGGTCAAAGCGGCGATCTGGGGGTTCTCGTCGAGGTAGCTGTCCTTGGTAGCCCGGACGTTGCGGATGACCTCGTTGGCTGCAACGTTCTCCACGGCACTGCCGCTGTTGATGGCGGCGTAGACGATCTCCTTGTCGTCGGCGGTGGCGTCGCTGCCGTCGAGATCGAGGGTGTAGACCACGGCGGCGGTGCCGTCGGAGAGCATGGCCGCCTCAATGGCCTTCACGGAGCCGGAGGTGCCGTTGTACAGGGTGTAGGTATCGCTCCACGTCTGACTGCTGCCATCGTACACCCTGTAGAGGATGGTATCCTTCTCGTCGAAGGTGGTGACGCCAGCGTAGCCGTCAGTTTCTCCGGTGGCCTCACCGCTGGCGGCCACGGCGCGCCAAGCCACGATGGCCTTGAAATCCTCAGCTTTATTAGCCCCGTTGGCGGCCGCCACAGGGGCCAGATCCGGGGTGCCGTTGTCCGTCAGCGCCGTGGTGGCCCATGTGCTGCCGTCATAGACCGCCGCGTAGACGTCGGTGCTGTTGAGCATGACCATCTGATCCTCAGGGGTGACAGCGGAGGTGTCTCCCTCCTCCTGGGAGGCGAAGGACTCCGTCTGCCGGGTCCATGCCGCCACGGCGTAGCTCCCGGTACCCGCCAGGGAGAGCTGGCTGTCGCCATAGCCGTCGTTGTCGATGGCAACGGCGGTGCCATCACTGGCGGTATTGCCGCCCGGATAGTAGACATCGTTGCGCTTCAGCGCCCAGGCCGCCTTGGTATCCTCCACGTCGGTGCTGCCCATGTCGGCCAGATAGACCACCAGCGCGCCGTCGTCGGAGACCACCGGGTCGGAGTAGGGGTAGGAGTTGCTCTGGAGCAGGTGCATCCCACTGTTGCCGTCGATGGCGTTCAAGGCGAAGGTAGAGATGCCGGCGCCGCCAAACCACATCCGCGGGTTGTCTACGTCGTTCAGGTAGTCCCGGCTCTCGAGGGCGGGGGCCAGATTCAGGCTGTACATGCTCTGTCCGGCCATGCTGGTGACGCTCATGCTGCCGTTTGCAAGAAGCTCCTCCACAGCGGCCTCCTTGGCCGCCTGGTTGGCCTCCCAGGAGTCCTCGATGCCGTCCCAGTCGTTGAAGGTGAAGTCAGCGATGCTGAAGTGGTAGGAGAGGAGCACCTTGTTGAAGCTGAAGAAGAGGAACTTGACAAGAAACTCCAGTCCGATCTCCCCGTCGATACGGATCCGCTGGCCGCTGCGGTTGCCGGCGGCAATCTCGACGTCGGCGTTTTCGTCCGCCAGATTCACGATGTTGCCGTTGAGCGTGTCGCCCTCATACATGTAGGGCCGGTTGAGCCAGCGGAACTGCATATCCATGCTGATCTGGCCGTAGACGCCTAACTTGAAGGCGATGATGGAGTAGTCAAAGCCCACGCCGGCGAAGAACTTCAGATACAGATAGATCCGCAGCTCGGTGAGGAAGTCGGTGCCGATGCCGCCCTCTCGGGAGGAGGTGTCATAGTAGGCCGCGGCAAGGGCGTCCATGCCCACCTGGGCGCTGCCGCCGATGGTCAGCGTGGCAGTGAAGGGGACGGGGCCGCACCAGGTGTTGTAGTTCCAGGAGTAGGACAGACCACCCCCGGCGTTGAAGCCGCCGCTGAGAATCCGGATCTCCCACTGGCCGGTGTTGTGGTCCCAGTAGATCAGCGACTCCATATAGCCGCTGAGGGTGAAGTCGGTGTCGCTCATGGCACCGCCGGCTGCCGACCGGGCCATGTCTTTCAGCTGGTCGTCGAAGTAGGAGGCCGTGGTCTTACGCCCGGTGAGGACCCGCATCTCATCAAGACCCGGCGTGTAGTTCAGATCCGGATCCGAGGCGTAGTCGAGGCCGTAGATCTGGTCATCATCGGTTTCCTCCACCTGCCCGGCGTTGAAGTAGATCAGGCCGAGGAAGTTGTTGGGATCGTCGGTGGCGGCGATACGGATGCCGAAGAGACCGTCGGAGGACGAGGTAAAATCGTCCCCGGCCGCCAGCTCCATAGCCGCCTGCACAAAGCTGTCATTGGTGACGTTGCGGATACCCGAATGATTGGCCGTAACAGTCGAGTAATCCCCCAGTTCATTGAGCAGGCTCGTCAGGCTGGTGGACTCCTGAATGGGGCCCACGCCGGCGGTGTTGCTCAGGCGGAAGGGGAGGCTCTCCCGGCGGACGAGAGAGGAGCCGTTATAAAAGTCGAGGACGAGGCCAAGGGTTCCCCTGCCGTCGTCGGCGAGGATGCCCGCAAGGCTGTCGCTGCTCAGCTCCACGTCGTACTGAATAGTGCCCACGCTGGTGAAGGGGTAGGCCTCTATGCTGGTGGTGTGGTAGGACTCTGCGGAGCCGATGGCCACGCCGTCTGCAGTCTTCAGGGATAGACTGACATCGCTCATGTCGGTCTCGTTATCCCCCCACCAGAATACCCACCGTGTTCAGGTGGGCCGTAGGATAGGTGTAGGTGGGGCCCACAGTCCCTGTACTCCCAAGAACGCTGGTCAGTCGGGTGGAGCCCTGGTAGTAGGTGGCCTGGGCGGTGATGTAGGGGTGCTGGCTGGTGGGATCGGAATTTTCCTCGAAGCTCACTGCCGCCTGTCCGCCGCCGATGTAGGCGTCGATATTGGCGCTGGCGTCGATGGTCACCAGCAGGGGGTAGTAGGGGTAGGGTGCATCGCTGGTGCCAGCGTTCTCCGCCTCAATCTGGAAGACGTAGGTGATGGAGGCTCCGGCGAGTTCCTCGTCCGAGAGGCCCCACTCGCTCTGGTCCATATTCACCGTCAGACGGCCGTCGGCGCCCAAGGTGATTTCGGCGGAATCTGTCTCCGTTCCGTTATAGGACCAATCTGCGGAATTGCCGTTGCTGGCGGACAGGTCGAAGGTGGCGTCCTCTCGGTACGCATCGTTCACGTACACGCCGCCCCGGAAGGTGATCTCCCCGGTGTAGGGGGTGCCGTCGGGGTTCTTCAGGTACACGTAGGCGTAGGCTGCCTGGCGCAGGTTCAGGGTGTTCACCGGATAGCGCTGGGACTGGGTCCAATCCCCCTCGCCGGTGGTCAGGTTTTCGAGGTAGAAGGTGCCGGTGTAGAGGCTGCCCTCATATTCGGCGCGGCAGGAGACGTTGCTGGCGATGCCGTAGGGGGCGTAGTAGGCCGCCTGGCCGCCGCTGTCGGAGGTGATCTCCACCGAGGTGGTGGTTCCATCCGCGCTGTAGATGTCGAAGGTCAGCTCCGTCTCAGCCTGGGGATAGCATTGGAACAGGTAGAGACGGTCCTTCAAAGTCTCCACGCTGATGTTCAGCGTCTCAGAGAGGCCTGGCACCAGCTTGTGGGTGGCGCTGAGGGCGACCTGACCCTCGCTGAGGCCCGCCAGGCCAAACTCCGCTGTGGGCCGGTAGGATACGTAGGAGAGGCTGTTGATGTCGGAGTACACCGAGCCCTGCTGGTAGTTCAGGGAGGCGGCGGTGCCCTCCAAGCTCCACTGGATCTGGTCGGCGATCTCGTTCCAGGCGTAGGTGCCGTAGTTGAGGGAGATGACCTCCTTCAAATAGATGTCCCGCTGGAGGGAGAGGACCCACTCCTGCCAGTCTGCCGAGTTGACCGCGAAACCGCTTCCGTTGTCTGTCCCGCCGATGTAGTCCTCGTTGGACAGCGTGTGGTCGCCCAACGCCGCGCCATCCACCAAGATCTCCAGGGCCTCCTCGTCATAGACATACAGCAGGAAGGAGTCGTAGCTCCAGGTGCTGTCAGCGCCGTTTTTCGCCTCGATGGTGACGGTGTACACCGCCCGGTAGCTGGTGGGGCTGCTGGGATCGGCGGCAACATCCGGGGTGGTCAGCGTATAGCTGCCAGTGTAGCTGCCGGAGCCCGCAGAGGTGCCGGGGCTGGTGGGCGTGCCTTCGATGGTGTTCCCGCTGTCATCGGTGATGGTGAAGCGGAAGAGGTGGCTGCTGTTGTTATAGTAGTCAAAATTCTCAATCGCCCAGCCGATGTTGACGCTGCCCGCCGTATCGGTGATGTAGTAGCTGTCTAAGTCGGTCAGCGTCACCGAGGCGGGCTGGGACTCGAGATGGATGGTGACGGTGGCGGAGAAGGGGGTACCGGTGGAATCCGCGCTCCCGTTGTAGTAGGGGGCGGAGATCTGTAGGGTGTAGGTGTTGCCGCCGTCGCCGCTGTTATAGACATACGTCAGCAGCTCCCCGGGGATCACCACGCTGGAGACGGTGCTGGCCGTCGTGCTGCTGCGCGTAAGGGGATTGGTGAAGTCAACGCCCTCCGGCACCTGTACGTTGTTCCCCTCACTGTCCTTCAGCGTCACGGTGAAGGGGGTGGCGTCAACGCCGTTTTCCGCGTTCTTGGCGGTGAGGTTGCTGGTCCAGTTGACGGTCAGGTCCTGGCCGGCGGTGGCGTAGACGTCGCCGCTGGCCGCGCTCAGGACGGGAATCCGCCCCACGCCCACGCGCAGGGTAGCGGTGGACAGATTATTGAGGACATCGTACGTATAGGTGGCTTGATAGTCCACAAAGCGCTTTTTGGTTGTGGTGGTTGCGGTCCCGCCGGTGTCCCCGGCGTCGGGATCACTGGACGCGGCGGTCTCCTCCATGGTGATGGGGACGTTGCCGTTGAGGGCAGTGAGGAAGACCTCCACCTCCCCCGGGGCGCCGGTGAAGGTGATGCTGCCCTCCGCGTCGATGGTGGCCACCTGGTTGACAGCGGTCCCATCTGTGGCGGACCCGATCCACCAGGCAAAGTCGGCGTCGGGATCCACGGGGACCTTGAAGCCGTCCTCGTCTCTCTCATAGTTGCCGTCTTCGCCGATCGCAAAGGTGGTGAATGTGGCATTGTAGAGGTCGCTGCCGAAGGTGGGGGCGCCCTTATCAGACCCGCGCTGGGAACTATAGCTGACGGTGGTCTCCACGGCCTCGGGGAAGATGAGGTACCCGTTACCGGCGTAGTCGTAGCTGCCGCTGGTGGTGGTATCCAACACGGCAAGGCCGATGGAGATGTCATCCTCCTCCCAGAGGACGACGCCCTCGGCCGTCCACTCCTCAACCTGCCCCATGACCAGCTGTCCGCCGATGTAGACCTCCAGGACAAATTCCTGGTCCTCGGTGGACAGGGTGGGCGCAGTGATGCCCTCGACGGACCATGTTCTGGTGTCGGCGGAGCCGGTGAGGTCGTCCTGGTCAATGGACAGGGGGTACTGGGTTTCGCCGCCGTCGGGGGAGACATAGAAGGTGACAGCACCGTCTGGTATATCCGTGTCATTATCCGTGTAGGTGGCGTAGGTCGTACCGTCGTCCCTCAGGCTATTCATCGACAGCCAAGTCTGGTCACTGCGCAGACCAACAAGCAGAGCGGCAGTGTTGTCCGAACTGCTGTTTAACTGGACGTCTGTGATGGTGTCCACCGGGTTGGACTGGATGGTGACACTCTGGGCAATCTCGCTGTTGTAGCCGGCCAAATCTATGGTGGTATTTTCGTTGTTAAAGGACGCTCTGACACTGCCGCTGCCGAGGGTGAGGCCGGTGTCTCCTGACTGCACCATGTAGAGGAAGACCAGCTGATTGCTCCAGCCGCTGCTGCCGGCGGCAACACCCGCAGTGCCGCTGTTTACGGCGAGGGCACCGGTTGTGGGGATGTACACCGGCTCGGAGAGGGTGACGAGGATGGGCACCGTCTGGCCCGGGGTGTAGGTCCCCGCCGGCACGGTGACGGACGTCACCCTGGGGCCGACGGTGTTGGCCAGATAGATGGTCTCCGTATCTTGGGTTTTCGTCAAGAACGAATGGATTGGAGTAACATTATCCGTTGAAGATACATAAATCTGCTCCTCATCCGGATAGTAGATCATATCAAAGATTGTATGACTGCTGATACGATATATCTCCCCGCTGAAAGTGGCGCTTTCGTTCAGGAGGATCTCGTCGATCTCCTCTTGGGTCAGGGAGAGAGAGAACCAATCATCCCGGTTCAGCCCATCGCCGAGGCGCATCGTGGCGGCGTCAGAGGAAGCAGTAAACAGCTCGCCAACAGAGGGGAGGCCGGCTTCACTCTCTGCTATGCTGCCGTTCTCGCCGTACCGGATGGAGGAGTAGGCGTAGTTGACGCTGTAGAGATAGCCGCCGCCCCCACCGGACTCTGTATCTTCTAAATACCACCAATCATCGGGGTCTGCCACGTTCACTATGTAGTCGGCATAGCCGTCCCCGTCGGAATTTTCCACAGGGAGATACATGCCCGCACAGCTTGGGTCATCGAACGCAATCCCTATGTTTCGCGAGATCCCATTGACGGACATCTTCACCCCGTCGAAAATCCCCCAGCGGAAGCCGTTGAGGACCTTTTGGACTTCAGAGAAATCAAAAGTCTGGGACCAAGTCCCGTCTGTGTTAGTCTGGGTATAGGCATACCAAGACATCGTAGGTGCATCCACCTGCCAAAAGTAGGCGTCGTCCTCGCTGATGGTGTTTGCCTGCCCTGTCACGGTGACGGTGGCGGCGGTGCGGCTGCTGTCCTCAAACAGGGCCCCCGTCAGGTCCGTGAGCTGGACAAAGTACATCAGAGCCGCGGTGGACAGCAGATCGTCTGCGTCGGCTGTGTCGGCGTCTACTGTGGCCGTCTGATAGGTGACGGTGAAGGCGCCGCTGGCCTCGCCGTTTGCGCCGGCGGTGAGGGTGACGTCGCCGCTGAGGGGGTTCGTTTCCGACTGGGCCGCTAAGGGCTGGGTGCCTGCCTGGGCCTCCCAGCGGAAGGAGGCCGTCTGCCCCTCCGCCGCGCCGTCGAGGGTGACGGTGAAGGTGTCCGTGACGGTTCCGTCCCCGTTGTCCTGGCGGGCCTCCGTATCCACGGCCACGTCCACCGTAGCGGCGTGGTTGTACCCGGAGCCGCCCACCAGATCGGGCCCGGCGTAGTACACCTGGACCCCGGTGGTCTCCAGCTGCTCCAGGAGGGAGGCGAGGCTGTTGATCTGCTCGTCGGTCCACTCCGTGTCGGAGAAGTAGGTCTCCCGGAGGTAGGTGATGTAGTCCTCAATCTGGAGGATGATGGCGATATTCTCCAGGGTCACCGGGCTGCCGTCCACCCAGACGTACTGCTGGGGGTCGTAGTCCCCGCTCAGCACCTCCCGGAGCTCGTCTAAGGTGATGGGCTCACCGCTCATGGTGATCTCCCAGTTCTCCACGGTGCTGCCGTCCTCGTCCAGCAGGTTGTACCGCTGGAGAATCTCGTAGTAGGCATGGGCGTCCTCCGGATTGCCGGCGAACTGCTCCAGGGCGGACAAAATCTCGCTGTTGTAGGCTGCGTCCCGGGTGAGCAGATCCGAGAGGGACGCCCAGGCGGTGGCGGGCACGAGCATGAGCACCATGACCAGTGCCATCGCCAGAGACAGCAGACGCTTCCCGCATTGCCTCATAAAGATACCTCCTTCATGTTCCTTGCCCCGCTATATCAGATACAGCAGGGCAGGGGGACAGCACTCCCTGCCGCATGGCCGGGAGAACCGCTCCGTTTTCCCTATACAAATCTAATTTTAGCAAAAAAACTCTGCCGCTGCTGTGCCGTTTGCGCAGGAAATCGTGCTGTTTGCGCAATGATCTCTCCGTCCGCTTGCCAGGCAGAAAATTTCCCGGTACAATATTTCTATTAAGGAAAGGAAGGGGGGATGGCGCTGTGGAACGGGGCAGAAAAGTGCTGTGCCTTTTGCTGTTTTCCACGGTGTGTGCGCTGGTGCTGCTGTTTCTTAACGCTTTCACTGAAGCGGAAAGCGACATCCTGTACGCGGAGTGGCAGGAGGCTGCCCTGTTGTCGGCGGATGGGAGGGAGACGGCCTTCAACCCGCTGGGGGAGCCTCCGGCCATGGGGGAGGGGGAGTGCTACCGCTTCACCACCGTCCTGCCGGAGCGGCGGGAGGAGCGTTGGCTGGTGTTTGAGACCACCGGGATGGAGCTGTCGGTGTGTGTGGACGGGCGGGAGCTGTTTCGTTCCGCCTCCCCTTCCCCCGCAGAGACTGTTGGTCAGGGGCAGATTCGGCTGCCTCTGCCCGCCGGCGGCGGGGAGAAATTGGTTATGGACCTGCGGCCCATCGGGGCGGGGCCGGGGATTTTTCCGCCCCTGCTCCGCCTGACCAGCGATGTGGAGGATGCCGCCGCCAACGTGGCCTATGCCAACAGCCTGGCTATCCCCGCCGGGGCCAGTGCGCTGGCGCTGGTGCTGGTGTGGGGGCTGTTTTTGCTGAGCGTCGCCTTTGGAAGGCCGGACTGGAGCTTAATCCCCCTGTCCTTCGCCGCTTGCGGGCTGACAGTGTACCGCATTGCCCAGGGAGTGGGAGGATATTTCCTGCCGCCGGTGCTTCAGCGGGTGTGCTCCTGGCAGGGGATGGGAGTGCTGACGGTGCTGGCCCTGCTGGCCTATCTGCTGATGAACCGCCGCCGGGGCTTCTACCGGGTGCTGGGCAAGGCCCTGCTGGTGAGCGCCGTCGTCCTTGCGCTGGCCACTCTGTTGTCCCTCCTCTGGGGCGGCGGCCTGGCGCGGTATATGGTGAGTCTGGTGCGCAGCTTGGTTTTTTATGGATTCTATGACGGGCTGACCACATGGCTGACCCTGTGGCTGACGGCGGTGTGCGTTCTGGTGTCTGCGTGGGCGGTGCTGCGGTCCATGGTGGAGACCCGTTCCCAGGCTCAGGCAGCCAAGATGCAGTATCAGATGACGCTGGAGAACTACCAGCAGACCACGGAGAAAAACCGGCAGACCGCCGCCCTGCGCCACGAGTGGAAAAATGAGGTGGCCGCCCTGCACCTGCTGGCCCAGAAGGGGGATATCTCCGCCTTGGAGCGCCGCTTGGAGCAGCTGGAGGGGGAGCTGGGCCGGCTGAGTACCATAAGCTTCACCGAGCAGACGGCCATCAACACCATCCTCCAGAGTGCCGCCCACCGGGCGGAGGGGCTGGGGGTGGAGTTCCATGCGCAGGCCCTGGTGCCAAAGGAGCTGGAGGTGGATGAGGGGGATCTGTGCGCGCTGCTGCTGAATATGCTGGACAACGCCATCGAGGCAGCCGCCCAGGTGGAGCCGCCCAAAGAGCGGGAGGTGCGCTGCCGGCTGAAGCTGACCCAGGGGTTTTTGGCCGTGTCCTGCGAGAACACCTACACCGGTGTCCTCCGGCTGGATGGCCGCGGACAGCCCCTCACCAGTAAATCGGATGAGGAGACCCATGGCTTTGGACTGAGACAGATGCGGGCCGTGGCGGCGAAGTACCACGGCATTCTGCGCATCAGCCACGACACCGAGCGCTTCACCGTGGAGACCGCACTGAAGCTGCCATAAAAATAGGGGGAAAGAAAAAAGCCCCGTCCGCCGGTATCGTAGTCGGCGGACGGGGCTCTTGCGCGATTATTTTGTGTTGAGATAGTGGACAAACTGGTTTTTTGCCGTCTCATAATAGCCGCGGCTGACAGGGAGCTTCTGCCCACTGGTCAGGCAGAGCTCCTTGCGGGCAATCTGGGTGATGTGCGCCATGTTGACTAAATAGCTGTTGTGGCAGCGGCAGAAGCGGTCAGAGGGGAGCAGGCGCTCCACCTCGGACAGTGTGATCCAAAAGCGCTGCGTCCCCGCTGCTGTCCGCACCTCCACCGTGTGATTACTGCTCTCCACATAGAGAATGTCGCCAAGTGGGAAGACCACGGTCTGTCCCCCGGAGCGGAGGGACAAAGTGCGCGGCTGGTGAAAGAGACGCAGGTCCGTTTGAATGGCATGGCGCAGCTCCTCCCGCTGCACCGGCTTAAAGAGGTACTGGATCGGGCGGACACTGTAGCCCTCCTTCAGGTGCTCCTCGCTGCTGGTGATGAAGAGAATGCTGATCCGATCATTGTATTCCCGTAGCTCCTGGGCCAGCTCCATGCCGCTTTTCCCAGAGAGAAAGATATCCAGACACAGCAGGTCGAAGGTCTCCCCAGCCCGCAGTACGGCAGAGAGGGCCTCGGCGCTGGGGAAGGCCGCAACAGTGTGCTCTACGGCCAGTTCCTCCAGAATTTCCCCGCAGAGCCGGCAGAGATCCAGACGCAGCTCCTCCTCGTCTTCGCATACCGCCAATCGGTACACCTTGTCCGCCCCCTCTCTGCTTTTTTCCTATTTTACCACTTTGCGCCGTCTCCCGCAAGAGGGGAGGGGCGGGGGAAATACAGGGAGGAGAACAGGGCGGCTATGCGCCGCGGTCCGCCGGGGCGAAGCCGGCCTTTGAAAGGAGGGAGCGCGGGCGTGCGGCGGGATCTGCTGGAGCGGGCAAAAGGCTGGTCATGCTGCGCAGACTGATGCCCAAGGTGGACAGGTTGTGGAGCATGGCGCAGGCTGCCGGCGTCAGCACACCAGCGGTACCCAGTGCGATCAGGGCGCCGTTGAAGCCGATGACAAAGCGGTAGTTGGAGTGGATGCGGCCCATGAGGCACTGGGCGAGGACCCGCAGATTCACCAGCTCCCAGAGGTTGTCTGCGGTGATGGTGATATCCGCGATCTCACGGGCGATGGCGGCACCGTCGCTGATGGCTACCCCCACGTCCGCAGCGGACAGGGCGGGGGAGTCGTTGATGCCGTCGCCGATCATCACCACGGTGCGGCCCTGCGCCCGCCGGCCCTGAATAAACTGTGCCTTGTCCTCGGGCAGCACCTCGGAGCGGTAGGTGTCCACCCCCACCTGGGCGGCGATAGCGGCGGCGGTGCGCTCGCTGTCGCCGGTGAGCATGACGATCTCGGAGATGCCGAGACCGCGGAGGGCGCTTACCACCTGGGCGGCCTCGGTACGCAGGGGATCGGCGATGCAGATGACGGCCGCCAGCTCGCCGCCCACGGCCAAATACAGGTGGCTGTACTGCTCCGGCAGGGCGTCAAAGGCGGCGCGTCCCTCAGGGGGGATGGCGCAGCCCTCATCCTCAAAGACGAAGTGGGCGCTGCCGATGATCACCCGCTGGCCGTCCACCGTGCTGGCGATGCCGTGGGCCACCAGGTACGCTACCTTGGAGTGCATCTCCTGGTGGGCCAGCCCCCGTTCCTTCGCCGCCTTTACCACGGCATTGGCCATGGAGTGGGGGAAGTGCTCCTCCAGGCAGGCGGCGAGACGGAGCATCTCCGCCTTGTCCCGGCCGCCGAAGGGGATCACCTCCGCCACCACGGGGCTGGCATAGGTCAATGTGCCGGTTTTGTCAAAGACGATGGTGTCCGCTTGGGCGATGGCCTCCAAATACCTGCCGCCCTTGACGGTGATGTGGAAGCGGCTGGCCTCCCCCATAGCGGAGAGCACCGCCAGAGGCATGGACAGCTTCAGCGCACAGGAGAAATCCACCATCAGCACCGACAGCGCCCGGGTCAGGTTGCCCGTGAGCAGATAGAGCAGAGCGCTGCCGGCCAGAGTGTAGGGGACCAGCTTGTCGGCCAAACTGGCTGCATGGCTCTCCGCCGAGGACTTCAGCTTCTCCGACTCCTCGATCATGGCCACGATCTTGTCGTAGCGGCTGCCGCCGGACTGGGCCGTGACGGTGAGGACGCACTCCCCCTCCTCCACCACCGTGCCGGCGTAGACACAGGCGCCGGGCCGCTTTGCCACAGGGATGGACTCGCCGGTGAGGGAGGCCTGATTGACCGAGACCTCCCCCGCCTTGATGACACCGTCCAGCGGAATCATGCCGCCCATGCGGACGGCTACATGGTCGCCGGGCCGCACCTGATGGAGGGGAACCAGCACCTCCCCGGAGGGGGTGGTCAGCCAGACCCGGTCGATGTTCAGCGACATGCTCCGAGCCAGATCATCCACGGATTTCTTGTGGGTCCACTCCTCCAGCAGCTCCCCAAGGCCCAGCAGGAACATCACCGAGGCGGCGGTGTCGAAGTCCGAGCGCAGCATGGACACACCTACCGACACCCCATCCAGCAGCTCCACATGGAACTCCCGCCGCAGCAGGCACCTCAATGCCCGCAGCAGATAAGGGATGGATTTGACTACGGTATAGGCCGCCCGCAGAGGGGCGGGGAAGAACAGGGAGCGGACCGCTTTCCAGACCACCATCCCCACCAGCTTCTCCTCATATGCCCGGTGGAGGGCGCGGCTGCTGTGGACATGGGTCAGCTCCTTTTGGGATTCCTCCTCATAGGAGAAGGCGGAGATGGCGGCCAGCATCGTCTGGCGGCTGCCCTGATAATAGATGACAGCGCAGCAGGTGCGTTCGTGGACAGCGGAGCGGTCCACCTGCTCCAGCCGCTGGAGATAGGCCTCTAAGAGGTCAGCCTGCTCCAAGGTCATGCGCCTCTGCCTCAGCTGGACCCGGATCCGGCCCCGGCACTCGTGTTTAATCAAAAATTTCATGGCTTCCTCCATGGAAAAAGGGCCGCCGGAAGGCGGCCCTCTCCGTTTTTTTCAGCCCTCGGAGGAACCGGCCTCGGCGGCCTCCTCCTCTTGGGCGCGCTGTTCGTTGATCTCCTTGGCGGAGGCCAAAATATCGGCGGCGTTCTCCTGCACAGAGGTGACGGTCCCCATCACGGAGTCCTTCATCCGCAGCGCGGCAGCTGTGGCGTGGGTATAGACCTTCTTGGCGTCCTTGCTGGACAGAAGCTTTACGCCCGCCGAGCCAAACAGCGCACCGCCGGCAAACAGGGCCAGCCCTTTATATAGATTCATCTTGCGTTCACCTCCCGATCAGCGATGACGGTACCCGGTGATGACGGCCATGACCATACAGACCACGGCGCCCCAAGCCCAAAAGCGATGCTTTTTCATATGTATTCCTCCTTCACCAAGCAGCGGCATCTGAATGTTGTATGATTATATCGGATCTTGGAGGGAAATTTCACTCCCGTTTGGGCAAAAACCAGCGGAATCAGACATTTTTCCTGCCATCCGCCGGTATTGGCTGGGCGGCATCTGGTAGCGGGCCTTGAAGGCCGCGCCAAACTGGCTGACGCTTCCATAGCCCACAGCCGCCGCCACTTGGATCACCGGCTGCCGGGTGGAGGCGAGCAGATGGGCGGCCCGGGCCATGCGCAGGCGGAGGAGGTACTGGTGGATGGGCGCGCCGTAGACCTGACGAAAGCAGGCTTTGAGCACCGTCGCGGAGACGCGGAAGCGCTGGGAGAGCTCTGGGATAGTCAGAGGACAGTCCAAGTGGGAGAGCAGGTAGTCGCGGACCTCCCGGACCGTCTGAAGCTGATGGTGGTCATAGTAGCTGCCCATAGGCGTGTAGAGAGGGATGCCGCCCGGCTCCGTCAAATAGAGCAGCTCCAGGACTTTCATGGCGCAGTAGTTCCCCTGCCGCTCTGTGGAGAGGCGGTCCGCCGCGGCGAACAGTGCTTCGTTCCAGAGAGAGGCCTCCGCCACGGCATAGTCCGGCCGGTCCGCTGTCGCAGTACCACCCATCTCGGCGTCGCACAACGGGGCGCAGAGCGCCATAAGCATGGCAAATGTACCACCCTCTTCCTCCGACACCAGCAGCCCCTGAAAGCGCTCGGGAAAGAACTGACAGCGGCAGCCGGCCGCAGTCCCGGAGAGAAGCAGCGCCTGTCCGTCCCCTAAGGACAGAAAACCGCCGCCGGCTATCTCCAGCGTCAGCCCGCCCCTGCGGCAGAACAGAATCTCCAGCCGGCCGCTGCTTTGGGCGCTCAGGGCAGCTTCTCCGGGGGGAGAGCCGTCTAAACGGTAGACAGCGGCCCAGGCGCATGGGAGGGGGGTGTGCTGCCAGCCGTTCCATGACAAAAGGCGTTCCAGCATGGCCCTACTTCCGGCGGGAGAAAAGCCCCTTCTTCTCATAGGGGGCGGACTGGACGGACAAAACTCGATATCCCGTGGCAGAGATCGCCTGCCGGAGGGCGTCCTCATCCAAGGGCGTCTCAGACAGAATCTGGGTCTGCCCCCTGCTGTGGGAGGAGGTAACCTTTTTGGCGGCAGGGAAATTCCTGCGGACGGCCTCGTTGACATGAGCTTCGCACATGGAGCAGGCCATGCCCTCCACTGTGACGGTATATTGGAGCATAGAGCGCCTCCTTATTTTAGTTAGTATAAGCTAACTAAAATAATAGCACGGCAGATGGGCGCTGTCAATCCCATCCAGACCTGAAAAACGGAAAATTTCTCCTGTCCGCCGGTGTTCCCGATACACTCCCTCCTTTTTGGTGAAGAGTGAGCCACCTGAGAGGGGGACATTCTGCGGAGGGAGGACGCAGGGATAGGGAGGGGGAAGAAAAACCGGGGAGGAGGCCGGCCTGCTTTTTGCAGGCGGCCTCCTCCCCGGTCGATACGGGCAGCTCCTCGGCACTCCGCATGGCGTCTGTTAGAGAGCGGGAGTTGAATTCTGGGATAGACGGGCGTTTGTCAGTTCGCCCAGGGTAGTTTCGCTCCAGCTGTAGTTGGAGAGATAGCTGCCCTTGAACAGCTGGGCATATTCCTCCTTGCCCGACAGGTAGTCGTAGAGATCACACTGGACCTTTTCCATGACGATCCGCCGCTTGCCGTCCACAGAGGCGATCACGTCGGCGATGCCGTACTCCTCCAAAATGTTCTTCAGACGGAGGGCAACCTTGCGGTATCTGGCCAGGGTGACGGAGTTGATCGGCTCATCCTCCCACAGAAAGCTGATAGCCTCCTCCGAGGAGACGTAGCCGCCCCGCCGGTCCACCAGCAGGGCGAAGAGCTCCTTGGCCTTCTGGCTGCGGAAGGCGATGGGCTTGCCTCCCACAAAAACATCAAAATACCCGAAGGTGCGGATGGAGACCGCCCGGCCGCCGTCTAAATGGTGTACGGAGATCATGGTGCCGTCGTCTACATTGTACAGCAGAACGTAGCGAGGAGAGGCGCTGGGGGATTTGGGGGAGCAGATGGCCTTGATGCGCCGATCCCCCTCTATGCCAAAATCGTAATAGGTAAATTCCGCCTCTCCAGTCCTCAGCAGTTCAGAGAAATCCTCATAGGCTGTCTTGCTGCGGGAGACAAAATCCTTGATGGGTGTCTTCTGCCGCATCAACGGCAGCCACTCCTCCTTGGTAAAACCGAAAAACTCGCAGACATTGTCGCTGGCGTAGAGAGGCGTCACATATTCCCCGGCGATTTCAAAGGCGGCAATCCCCTCTTTGAGGCGCATGACCAGCTCCTGCATGTTTTCCTTCAGGGAGACATTTTCATTTCTTAAAAGCTCCGCCTCCTCCAGATCAGGCACCCGCCGGCAGCAGAAAAAGCTGACGGAGTCGTTCATCTTTAAGAAAATTCCGCTGTAGGTCTTGATCTCACCGGTGGAGGATTTAGCCTTGTAGGTAATCTGGGGAGGAATTTCACTGGGACCATACAGCTTTTTCTGGCGAAAAGCATGGAAAAATGCCCGAACCCGCTCTCGGTCCTCCGGCACCACAGTCTCCGAAACCCATTTTTCCGTGGCTTTCTCCATCTGCATGGGGATATTCTCCAGCCACTTGAACATGGGGGAGTTGTGGCTGTTCAGGCAGTTGACTGTGTTGCGGGAGAGATCGTACTCGAAGATTTTGTCATAGACCTCTGTCAATGCCTTCAGATAGCGCTTTGCCTCGTTGGCCCTCTTGGCCTGACGCCGCGCCGTCACATCCATGCAGACGCTCTGGAATACCTCCGCACCCTGCTCGTCCACGCATTTGGTGACCCAGCCGAAGAGGTAGGCCCGGGTGCCGTCGCAGCGGAGGACCTCGATCTCGCCGGCGATGGGCGTGCCGGCGGTGTAGACGCGGTTGAGATACAGTGCGAACCGGTGCCGCTCCTCAATGGGAATCATCAGGAAGATATTGTCCCGGTACATCTCCAAGTAGTCGATTTCACCGTCCTGGGCCGCAGGAATCCTCAAAAACTCCAGCATCTGCTGGTTGATATACGTGACGCGCGGCTGCTTTTCACAGGTATATCGGATAAAGCCGAAGGAGATGGTTTTGTTCAAAAACTGCAGATTGTTGTTCTCGTTTTTCAGCTCTGTAATATCCGATAGAACAGAGTAGCCCGCGATGGTACCGTCGTCAAGCCTTCTGGAGGTCATGGTATCCTTGACATAGAGGACCGATCCGTCCTTCCGTGTCAGGCGGTACTCCGCCGACAGGGTCTGCTCCGCCGACTGGAGGCTGTCGAGAAAGGCGGCATAGAGGGCGTGGTCGGCGGGGTGTACCAGGGCCTCATAGCGGTTCCCGCCCCCGCCCAGCAGCTCCGCCTCCGTGTATCCCACCATGCGGCAGAGGCTTTGGCTGACATAGGTGAGGCGAGGAGGAGCCGCAAGATCGTACTGGTGAAAGCCGCTGATGGCCTCACTGAGGATATCCTCCAGGTTGTTTGGCATATGTTTCATAGCAACTCCTTTGGCGTGGGAAACGGGATATTACCCGAAGAACATGGGGAATATCCCATAAAGCTCCATGGCGCGGCGGCCCGGGATACGGGACAAAACCAGCACACATGAAGCTCCTGCATCCACAGGCAACAAGCAGGGGGCTGAAATCGCAGACATACCCCTTGACAGCAGCATGTGGCATAATATGGCCTGCTGTTGGATAGCAAGCCATATTATGCCACATTTTCCCAAAGAATGCAACGAACACTTATTCCGCAACGGCGAAAGCTATGGCGGAGTGCTGGTCGTGGGAGATACTGATGTGTATGCTGTCCCCCCCTAAGGCGTCAAGGCGCCGCTGGGCGCCGCCGTGGAGGCGGACGAAGGGCGCCCCGCTCTCCGCATGCAAAATCTCAATGTCGCGGAGGGCAAAGCCGGAAAAGCCGGTGCCGAGGGCCTTGGCCGCCGCCTCCTTGGCAGCCCAGATGCCTGCGGCGGCCTGAGGGCCTCCGCAGGCGATCCGCTCCCGCTCGCAGGGGGTATAGACCTTCTCCAAAAAGCGGGGGACGCCGGTCAGCCTCTCGACCCGGCCGATCTCCACGATGTCACAGCCGATTCCCTTGATCATAGACCTTTTTTACACCTGCCTGAACGGGTCTTGCCAGCTCCGGCGAGGAGGCGCACTGTCCGCGCTGGACATGCTTTTGGATTTTGCCGCTGATTGTCTTGGGCATCTCCTCTGCAAATTCCACGATCCGGACCCATTTATACTCCGCCAGGCGCTGGTTGCAGAACTCCTTGATCTCCCGGGAGAGTTCGCTGGTGGGGGCGTAGCCGTGACCCAGCACGATCACCGCCTTGATGGCCTGGCCGCGAAGGGCGTCGGGCACGCCGATGACGCTGCACTCGGCCACGGCGGGGTGCTCCATCAGGATGTTCTCCACCTCATAGGGTCCCACCCGGAAGCCTCCGGTTTTGATGATGTCGTCAAACCGGCCGTGGAACCAGTAGCGGCCGTTCTCGTCCCTATAGGCGGCATCGCCGGTGTGATAGACGCCGTTTCGCCACACATAGCGGTACTGCTCATCGCCGTTGAGGTAGCCGGTAAAGATCCCCAGCTGCGCTCCCTCCGCCGGCGGTACGATGACGACCTCGCCGATCTCACCCACTGCGGCGCGCCGGCCCTGCTTGGTGCGCAGCTCGATGTGGTAGAAGGGGGAGGGGGTGCCCATGGAACCCGCCACAGGCTCCATGCCCCTGAAGTTTGCCATCAGCAGCGTAGTCTCCGTCTGGCCGTAGCCCTCATGGAGGAGCAGCCCCGTGCGCTCGGTGAACTTGCGGAACACCTCGGGTGAGAGCATCTCGCCGGCAGTGGAGGCGTGCTTAAGGGTGGGCATGTCGGGGATGCCCTTGCGCACCAGATAGCGGTACACCGTAGGAGGAGCGCAGAAGGAGGTGACGCCGTAGCGGTTGATGACGGCGGTGAGCTGCTTGGGGTCGAAGTTGTCAAAGTCGTAGACCATCACCGCGCTGCCCACCAGCCACTGGCCGTAGAGCTTGCCCCAGGAGGCCTTGGCCCAGCCGGTCTCCGCTACGGTGAAGTGGAGTCCGCCGTCCTCCGCCTGCTGCCAGTATTTTGCCGTCACAATGTGGGCCAGGGGGTAGGTGTGGTTGTGGATGACCCCTTTGGGATAGCCGGTGGTGCCGGAGGTGAAGTAGAGCAGCATGGGGTCAGCGGCGAGGGTCTCCACCCGGGGGAACTCCTCCTCGGCGGCCTCCATAGCCGCCGTCAGATTCTCGAATCCCGCCGTCTCCCCCTGCACGCACCAGAGCTTCACCGCCGCGCCGGTCTGCTCGACGGCGGCCCTGATCTTATCAGGCACCTCATTCTGCGTTGTGCAGACGACAGCCTTGGCTCCGGAGGTGTGCAGGCGGTACACAAAATCCCCCACGGTCAGCATATGGGTGGCGGGAATGGCCACAGCGCCCAGCTTGTGGAGGGCGATGACGGCGAACCAGTACTCATAGTGGCGCTTGAGCACCAGCATCACCCGGTCGCCCCGGGTGATGCCGGCCTTCTGAAAGACATTTGCCATCTCGCTGCTGCGGCGCCTGATGTCGGCAAAGGTGAAGATATGCTCCTCATTTTCCACGTTGCACCAGACCATCGCCCGCTTCTCCGGCGACGCCTCGGCAATCGCGTCCACCACGTCGTAGCCGAAGTTGAAGTTGTCGGGGTAGTGGACCTGCAAGTCCAAAAGGGCGCCAGAGGCGTCGGTGATTTCGGTACAAAACTTCTGGTATATGCTCATGTGGCCTCCTTCGCCGCCCTGCAGGCGCCGATCCTGCGGAACCGCTCATACCGCTTGCCCACCAGATCCAGCTCGCCGGAGAGCTCCTGAAGCTCCTCGGTCAAAAGAGTGCGGATGCGGTGGTAGAATTCCTTTTTTCCGATGTCGTTTTCCGAGAGGATGCGCTCGATGACGCCGAGGCTCTTCGCGTCCTCCGCCGTCAGCTTCAGGCTGGCGGCCGCCTCCGCCGCCTTGGTTGGATCCTTCCAGAGGATGCTGGCGCAGCCCTCGGGAGAGATGGTGGAGTACACCGCATTCTGCAGCATCCATACCCGGTCCGCCACGGCGAGGGCCAGCGCGCCGCCGCTGCCGCCCTCCCCCACAAGGAGGGAAATAATGGGGACGCAGAGAGTGGACATCTCCATCAAGTTCTCCGCGATGGCATCGCCCTGTCCCCGCTCCTCGGCTCCGACGCCGCAGTAGGCCCCGGAGGTGTCTACAAAGCAGATCACCGGCCTGCCGAATTTTTCCGCCTGCTTCATCAGGCGCAGGGCCTTGCGGTAGCCCTCTGGATGGGGCGCGCCGAAGTTGCGGTAGGCCCGCTCCTTGGCGGTGTGCCCCTTCTCGATGGCGATGACGGTGACAGGATTGCCGGACAGTCTGGCGATACCGCCCACAATGGCGCTGTCGTCCCCGTAGCGGCGGTCGCCATGGAGCTCGATGAAGCCCTCGAAGATGTTCTGAATATAGTCAAGCCCTGTGGGCCTGCTGTTGTCCCGGGCAAGCTTTACCCGGTCGTAGGGCGTTTTGCTCATGGTTTCAGCCTCCCTTGTGCATGCTGAGCAGCTGGGCTAACAGCTCCTTTTGCCTGGAGCGGGGGACGATGCCGTCCAGAAAACCGTGCTCCAGGACGAACTCCGCCTTCTGGAATTTCTTGGGCAGGGCCTTTTTGGTGGTCTGCTCTACCACTCTGGCCCCGGCAAAGCCCACGGTGGCGCCGGGCTCGGAGAGAATGATGTCGGCCTCCATGGCAAAGCTGGCGGTGACGCCGCCGGTGGTGGGATCGGTCAGCACGGCCAGGTAGAAGAGGCCCACGTCGCTGTGCCGCTTGACGGCGGCGCTGGTTTTGGCCATCTGCATCAGCGAGAGCAGGCCCTCCTGCATGCGGGCGCCGCCGGAGACGGTGAAGCCCACTACGGGCAGGCGGTGTTCGGTGGCGTACTCAAACAGCGAGGTGATCTTCTCGCCCACTGCACTGCCCATGCTGCCCATCATGAAGTAGGACTCCATGACAAACAGGCAGCAGCTCTCCCCGCCGATCTGGGCAGTGCCGCAGATGACGGCCTCCTCCTCGCCGCTGGCGGCGCGGACAGTCTCCACCTTTTCTTTATAGCCGGCAAAGTTCAGGGGATTACCTGCTTTTATGCCGGTGTAGAGCTCATGAAAGCTGCCCTCGTCGGCGATCAGCCGGATGCGCTGACGGGCCTTCATCCGAAAGTGGTAGCCGCAGGAGCAGACCAGATCGCTGGCAAAAAGACGGCTTAAGGGGATGTCCTTGCGGCAGTTGGGGCAGGTCTTCTCCGGCTCGCCGGCGTCCTGTTGCACCGGCGCGGCGCTGCGTCCGCCCTCTTCCAGTTGGTTTTTCGGTTTCAAAAATTTGATCAGAGCCATGGATTCACCTGTTTCCCATAAATGTCAAATCGTAGTGCCCCGAGGTAAAGCGCTCGTCGCCTACGATTTGAAGCTGTTCCTCAATGTTGGTGGGGATCCCCTCAATCACGAGCTCGCAGAGGGCGGCCCGGATCTTCCGGAGGGTCTCCTCCCTGGTTTTGGCGTATACGATCAGCTTGCCCAGCAGGGCGTCGTAGTAGGGGGACACGGCCGTCCCCTCCAAAAGGCAGGTGTCAAAGCGCACCGAGGGGCCGCCGGGCACATGGAGCATCTCCAATGTCCCGCAGTTGAGGGCGTTGATCCGGCACTCGATGGCGGAGCCTACCATGCGGACATCCTCCTGCGTGAAATCCAGGGGGATCCCGGCGGCGATGCGGATCTGCCATTTGACCAGATCAAAGCCGGTTAAAATTTCGGTGACGCAGTGCTCCACCTGCAGCCGGACGTTCATCTCCATAAACCAGAAATTACCCGCTCGGTCCAGCAGGAATTCCAGCGTCCCCGCCCCCACGTAGCCGATCTTTTTGACGGCGTCAACGGCGGCGGCAATCATGGACTGCCGCTGCTCCGGTGTCACGCCGGGGGAGGGAGTCTCCTCCAGCAGCTTTTGGTTGTGCCGCTGGATCGAGCAGTCCCGCTCTCCCAGACACACCACGTTTCCGTATTCATCGGCCAGCATCTGCAGCTCGATATGCCGGGCGGGGGAGATGTACTTTTCGAGATAGACGCTGCCGTTGCCGAAGGCGCTGGCCGCCTCCGCGGTGGCCTGCAGATAGGCCTCCTCCAGCTCGTCGGCGGACCGCACCAGCCGGATGCCCCGGCCGCCGCCTCCGGCGCTGGCCTTGAGCATAACGGGGTAGCCGATTCTCTCAGCGGCCTCCCGCGCCTCCTCCACTGTCGCTGCCGCCCCGGTCCCAGGGATCACGAAGAGGCTGGTCTGGCGGATGAGCTCCTTGAGCAGGGCCTTGTCCCCCAGCTGCTCCATGCGCTCCGGATCCGGTCCGATGAATACCAGACCGTTCTTCCGGCACAGCCGGGCAAAGTGGGCGTTTTCTGAGAGAAAGCCGTAGCCCGGGTGGATGGCCTGGGCGCCGGAGAGAATGGCCGCGCTGATGATTTGGTTTTCGTTGAGATAGCTCTTCGTCGCCTCCGCCTGGCCGATGCAGAAGCTCTGATCGGCCAGAGCCACATGGAGGGCCTGCCGGTCCGCCTCAGAGTACACCGCCACCGTGGCCACGCCCATCTCCTTGCAGGCGCGGATGATGCGCACGGCGATCTCGCCGCGGTTGGCAACCAGTATTTTAGAGAACATAGCTTACGCTCCTGTGATGGCAAAAGAAAACTCAGCGGATACGCACAGCCGCTCACCGACAGAGAGGGTGCCCTCGGCGAAGTAGAAGGGGTGCTTAGCCCGCTTGATGCGGCACCGGGTCTCCACCGTATCCCCCGGCTTGACGGGGGAGCGGAATTTGACGTTGTTCAATCCCGTGTACACCGGCAGCGTCCCCTCCTCCATGGTATCCCGCAGCAGCACGCAGGCCGACTGGGCCAGAATCTCGCAGAGGATCACGCCGGGGACGATGGGATGGCCGGGGAAGTGGCCCTTGAGGAAAAACTCGTCCCCGCGGACGGTGTAGCGTCCCACCGCCGTGCCGTCATGGTTCTCCACCTCGTCCAGCAGCAGCATGTTGTCCCGGTGGGGGAGAATGGTCATAATCTCTTCTCGGTTCATGGCGCTACCTCTCAATGCGGAAGAGCTCTGTGCCGAACTCCACCACCTGGCCGTTTGCGGCGCAGATCTCCGCGATAACGCCGTCCTCCTCGGCGGTGATCTCGTTCATCAGCTTCATGGCCTCCACGATGCACAGCGTCTGGCCCTGCTTCACGCGGTCGCCGATGGACACATAGGGGTCCGCATTCTCAGCGGGAGCGGCATAAAACACCCCCACCATAGGGGATTTTACGCTGACATACGCCCTGCCCTCTCCCGCTGCCGGGGCGGCGGTGGCCGTCTCCAGGGGGACAACCGTTTTTGCCGCCGCAGGCGCTGTGCACTCCAGCCGCACCACCTTGTTGTCCTCGGCGATCTCCAGGCCTGTGAGGCCTAACTCCCGCATCAGCTCCGCATATCTGCGGATATCCGTCTCATTCATCATGTTCCATTACACCTTTCTAAAAGCGAGACAGGCGTTGTGGCCGCCAAATCCGAGGGAATTGGAGAGGGCCAGCGTGATGTCCGCCTTGACAGCCGTATTGGGTACATAGTTGAGGTCGCAGGCCTCGTCCTGCTCCAGCAGGTTGATGGTGGGGGGGATGATCCTCTCCCGCAGGGCCAGCAGGCAGGCCATAGCCTCCACCGCTCCCGCCGCGCCCAGCATATGCCCGGTCATGGACTTGGTGGAGCTCACATAGGCCCGCCCTGCGCTCTCCTCGCCCAGAGCCTTCTTGATGGCCACCGTCTCGATGGCGTCGTTGAGGGGGGTGCCGGTGCCGTGAGCGTTGATATAGACCACGTCGCTTGCAGCATAGCCGGCCTCACCCATGGCGTCCACCATGGCTTGGGCACCGCCTCTGGCCTCCGGATGGGGGGCGGTGATGTGGTAGGCATCGCAGGTGGAGCCGTAGCCGCAGACCTCGCCGTAAATGTTGGCGCCCCGGGCCTTGGCGTGCTCATACTCCTCTAAGACAAGGGCCACAGCCCCCTCGCCGATGACAAAGCCGCCTCTGCGCTTGTCAAAGGGCAGGGACGCCGCATCGGGGTCGCTGGCGGTGGACAATGCCTGCATATTGGCAAAGCCTGCTACAGCGGAGGCGGTGATGGCGGCCTCCGTGCCGCCGGAGATCACCGCGTCGGCATAGCCGTGGCGGATCAGCCGCAGGGCCTCGCCGATGGCATTGGAGCCGGAGGCGCAGGCGGTCACCGCCGGCATGGCCGAGCTCCGGCAGTCGTAGCGGATGGCGATCATGCCCGCCGCCATGTTGGCAATCATCATGGGAATAAAGAGGGGGGAGACCCGGCGGGGGCCCTTCTCCATCAGCTTGGCATATTCGTTTTCAAAGGAGTGGATGCCGCCGATGCCGGTGCCAAACAGCACGGAAAAACGCTCCGGCTCCACAGTCCCCTTCACGCCGCTCTCCGTGACCGCCTGCTCCGCCGCTGCTACAGCCAGCTGGGCATAGCGGTCGGTGCGGAGGACCTCGTTGACCTCTAAATAGGCCCTGGGGTCAAAGCCCTTCACCTCGGCGGCCAGAGTCGCCTTAAAGCCGGTGGTGTCAAAGGCGGTGATGGGGGCGATGCCGTTTTTGCCGGACTTCAGGCTCTCCCAGGTCTCCGCGGCGGTGTTGCCCACGGGGGTGACGGCGCCCAGTCCGGTGACCACAACTCTTCTCTTCTCGCTCAAAATTTCACACTCCTTACATGGCGATGCCGCCGTCTACACGGAGGACCTCGCCGGTTACATAGCCGGCCGTGGCCAGGTATGCCGCGGCCTCCGCCACATCGGCGGCCTCCCCCATTCTGCCCAAGGGGATTTGCTTTAGCAGGGGATTTTCCTGCTGGTCGCCGGTCATATCCGTGGCGATAAAGCCGGGGGCGATGGCGTTGCACCGGATCCCCTTGGCCGCCAGCTCCCGGGCCACGGATTTTGTCAGGCCAATGAGTCCCGCCTTGGAGGCGGCGTAGTTGCACTGCCCGGCGTTGCCGATGAGGCCGGAGACCGAGGCGATGTTGATGATGCAGCCCTCCCGGTTGCGCAGGAACAGGCCGGCGCAGTGGCGGATCATGTGGAAGGCGCCCTTCAGGTTGGTGTTCAGCACCGCGTCGAAGTCCTCCTCCTTCATCATGGCAACTAAGCCGTCCCGGGTGATCCCCGCGTTGTTGACTAAGATGTGGACCGTGCCGAAGTCCGCCCTAATCTGGGCCACGGTCTCCTTGGTGGCCTGAAAGTCCGCCACATCGCACTGGTAGGGCAGGGCCTTTACGCCGTAGCTTTGGGCGCATCTGCCGCAGACCTCCTCGGCTGCCTGCCGGCTGCCGGCATAGAGGACGGCGATGTTGGCCCCTAAGGAGGCAAACTTCTCGGCAATCGCCGCGCCGATGCCCCGGGAGCCGCCGGTGATGATCGCTGTTTTGCCTGTTAACATGCTGCCTCCTTCAGATATTCGGTATAGGTGACCGCCGTCACCCCAGGATCGATCCGCTGGATCATATTGGTAAGGGTCCGCCCCGGGCCGATCTCAATGAAGGTGTCCACGCCGTCGGCAGCCATGCTGCGGATCAGCTTCTCCCACTGGACGCTGCTGCAGATCTGCTCAGAGAGCAGCGCCGCCGCGTCGCCGGCGTAGGGCTGGGCGGTCTTGTTGGAGTAGAGGGGGATGGTCCCCTGGCGGAGGTCCGCCTTCCCAAGCTCCGTCGCAAAGGCCTCGGCGGCCTCCTTCATAAAGGGGGAGTGGAAGGCGCCCTTCACCTTCAGGGGCAGGGCCCGGCCCCCCGCCGCCTTTACGTCCGCGGAGAAGGCGGGCATCTGGGCGGCGAGGCCGGAGACGGTGACCTGTCCGGGGCAGTTGAAGTTGACGGGGTAGACTCCCTCATATTTTCCGCAGAGCTCCTCCACCGTCTCGTTCGGCAGCTTGACCACCGCGGCCATGGCGGTGTCGAACCGCTCCGAGGCCTGCTGCATCAGCTCGCCCCGCCTGCACACCAGACGAAAGCCCGTCTCATAGTCGAAGAGACCGGCCACTGCGGCCGCCGTGACCTCCCCAAGGGAGAAGCCCGCCGCGGCGTCAGGGCGGATCCCCTGTTCCATCAGCACGGCCGCTGCGGCCAGCTCCATGGCAAAGAGACAGGGCTGGGTGTTTTTTGTCTCCTTCAGCTCCTCCTCCGTGCCGGCGAAGCACTGCTGGGAGGTGCCGGGACGAAGGCCGTCGCACATGGCGAAGATGGCCGCCGCAGCGGGGTACTGGGTGGCAAGTTCCTTCCCCATGCCGGGGTACTGGTCCCCCTGACCGGAAAAAACAAAGGCTATTTTACCCATTTCGGCGCCCCCAGGAGGATGGGCTCCGCCCCCTCCATCACTTCCTTCACAATTTCAGCCGCCGGCTGGACCTTGCGGACCATGGCGGCAATCTGACCGGAGAGGAAGCAGCCCTTCTCGTTGTCTCCCTCCTGCACCGCCAGACGGAGCCTGCCGGTGCCCAGGGCCTCCAGTTCCTCGTCGCTCATGCCGCCGTACTCCGCCTTGGCGTACTCCCTGGCAAAGGGGGTGCGCAGGCTGCGGACGGGATGGCCCAGCCGCCGGCCGGTCACCGTGGTGCACAGGTCCGTGGCCTTGAGGATCTTCTCCTTGTAGACAGGGTGGATGGAGCACTCCTCGGCGCTCAAAAACCGGGTGCCCATCTGCACGCCGCAGGCGCCCAGCATGAAGGCGGCGGCCACGCCCCGGCCGTCGGCGATGCCGCCGGCGGCAATCACCGGCAGGTCAGTGGCGTCGCAGACCTGGGGGACGAGGACCATGGTGGTCAGCTCCCCCACATGTCCGCCGCTCTCTCCGCCCTCGGCGATCAGCGCCGAGGCTCCCAGCCGGGTCATCAGCTTGGCCATGGCCACCGAGGCCACCACGGGGATGACCTTGCTGCCGGCCTCCTGCCAGAGCTTCATATATTTAGAGGGATTGCCGGCACCGGTGGTGATCACCTCAACCTTTTCCTCCGCCGCCACCTGGGCTACCTCGTCCGCGCAGGGGCTGAGGAGCATGATGTTGACTCCGATGGGCTTGGAGGTGAGGGATCTGGCCAGGCGCACCTGCTCCCGGACATAGCTGCCCGGGGCGTTGCCCGCGCCGATGATGCCAAGGCCGCCGCCGTTGGACACGGCCGCGGCCAGCCGGCCGTCGGCGATCCAGGCCATGCCGCCCTGAAATACCGGGTACTCGATCCCCAGCATCTCGCAAATTCTTGACTGAATCATATGTCCTTAACCCTGCTTGCTCTGAATGAATTTGTCCAAATCGTCGATGGTCTCAATCTTCTGGTCCAGCTCGATCTCGATGCCGATCTCGTCCTCCAGGTTCATCAGCAGCTCCACAGTGTCCAGGGAGTCGATGCCCAGCTCGGAGAACTTGCTCTCAGGCTTCACGTCAGAAATGTCGCAGCCGGTGCGCTCGGAAACAATCTTTGCAATCGCGTCAAAATACATGATATTATGCCTCCAATTTAATGTTCAGCGGCGTTATGCCACGGGGAGATTATAGCAGGAGCCTGTTCCGCGAAAATTCCGGGAGAGTTCCTCCAGCGTTCCAAATTGATTAAAAATTTGTGAAATCCGTGTCGGAACGCTCCCGGCGGGATTCCCCCGGCAAGGCTCCTCTGCCGATGGGGGAGGCCCTGCTGCGGGGGAGAGAAATCAGGCCGCCGGGGGCCTTGATTTTTATATCGTAAGGTGCTATGATAAACAATAAACGGCGGCTCAGTGCAGCGGCCGCCTTTGCCGCAGAAGCGCGCCCGAAAGGGCGGCGCTATTTTTTAGCCCAAATAGTCCGCGACAGACGGACATATCAGCAAAACATGGATGAAGGGGAGAAGATGGCATGGATACGAATCAGGAAGGGCAGAAGATAGAGCTGTTTGAGCGGATGCCGGTCCCCAAGGCGGTGCTGACCATGGCGGTTCCCACCATTCTCAGCTCTCTTGTCATGGTGCTCTACAATCTGGCCGACACCTACTTTGTGGGGATGCTCAACGACCCCATTCAGAACGCCGCCGTGGCGCTGGCCGCGCCGGTACTGCTGGCGTTCAACGCGGTGAACAACCTCTTCGGCGTAGGCAGCTCCAGTATGATGAGCCGCTCCCTCGGCAAAAAGGACTACGACGCCGTGCGGCGCAGCTCGGCCTTCGGCTTTTACTGCGCCCTGGGCTGCGGCATCCTGTTTTCCGCGGGCTACACGGTCTTTCAGGGCCCTCTTTTGAATCTGCTGGGCACGGACAGTGAAAATATAGCCGCCACGTCGGCGTATCTGCTGTGGACCACCACATGGGGTGCCGCTCCCTCCATTCTGAACGTGGTGCTGGCCTATCTGGTCCGGGCGGAGGGCAGCGCCCTCCACGCCAGCATCGGCACCATGAGCGGCTGCCTTTTGAACATCGTCCTCGACCCCATCTTCATTCTGCCCTGGGGGCTGAATATGGGGGCCGCCGGGGCGGGCCTTGCCACCTTCCTCTCCAACTGTGTGGCCTGCGCCTATTTCCTTGTGCTGCTGTACATCAAACGGGGCAGGACCTATGTATGTATCCGTCCTACCATGGCAAAGGTGGACAAGTCGATTGTCAAGGAGATCTGTGGGGTGGGTATCCCCGCGGCCATCCAGAACCTCTTGAACGTGACAGGGATGACGGTGCTGAACAACTTTACCTCCGCCTTCGGCTCCACCGCCGTGGCCGCCATGGGGATCTCCCAGAAGATCAGCATGATCCCCATGTATATCTCCCAGGGCTTCTCCCAGGGCATCATGCCCATTGTCAGCTACAACTACGCCGCCAAGAACCGCCAGCGGATGAAGGAGACCATCCTCTTCTCCGGCAAGCTGGTGCTGAGCTTTATGGTGCTGATGACGGCGGGATATTGGCTGGGAGCGGAGGGGCTGATCTCCCTGTTTATGAAGAACGAGACCATCATCCAGTATGGCAGCAGCTTCCTGCGGGGGATGAGTGCCGCGCTGCCCTTCCTGTGCATCGACTTTTTGGCGGTTGGCGTGTTCCAAGCCTGCGGCATGGGCCGGGAGTCCCTGCTCTTTGCGGTGCTGAGAAAGATTGTGCTGGAGATCCCCGCTCTGGTGGTGCTCAACTGGCTGTGGCCCATGTACGGCCTCGCCTATGCCCAGATGGTGGCGGAGATCGTGCTGTCCATCGCCGCGGTATTGACCCTGCGGCGGCTGTTCCGGAAGGAACGCTGAGGGAACGCGGTCAAAATACAATTCCAAAAGCGGCGGTTTACAAAACCGCCGCTTTTTGCTGCCTGCCGGGTGACTGATAGCCGCCGCTGGGCCGGCGGCGGGCCGGGGCCTCCCCAGACTGCCGCCGGCCCTGACCGCTGAGGGAATTCCGTGCGGCGCTCCGACGCGGCAGGGCGGAGGAAAAAGCTGGTTCTCGGCACGGAGAGAAAATACCAAATTGCAAAATTGCCCCGCGGCAGGTATAATCAGGTATCATGGAAAAACGACGGGGAGGAACGGACATGGTCAAAATTTACTTAGTGGAGGATGACGCGGTCATCGCCGGCGCTATCGCGGCCCATTTGTCCTCCTGGGGCTACGAGGTCTGCTGCGCGGCGGATTTCCGCCGTGTGGGGGAGGAGTTCGCCGCCTTCGCCCCCCAGCTGGTGCTGCTGGACATCTCCCTGCCCTTCTTCAACGGCTACCACTGGTGTGAGGCCATCCGCCGAGTCTCTAAGGTGCCCATCCTTTTCCTCTCCTCCGCCTCGGACAATATGAATATCGTCATGGCCATGAACATGGGGGGCGACGATTTCATCGCCAAGCCCTTCGACCTCGACGTGCTGACCGCCAAGATTCAGGCCCTGCTGCGCCGGGCCTACGACTTTAGCGGCGGGGAGACCCAGCTGAGCCACCGGGGCGCTGTTTTAGACATCCGGGATGCCACGCTGGTGTGGCAGGGGGAGAGGATAGAGCTGACCCGCAACGAGTTCCGCATGCTCCAGGTGCTCTTGGAGAACAAGGGAAAGACCGTCTCCCGGGAGACGCTGATGCGCAAGCTCTGGGAGACGGACAGCTTTGTGGACGAAAACACCCTCTCGGTGAATGTGGCCCGCCTGCGCCGGAAGCTGGACGAGCTGGGGCTGCCGGACTTTATCCGCACCAAGAAGGGCATGGGGTATCTGGTGGAGTGATATGAGGATATTGAAACAATACGGAAAGCAGCGCTGTTTTTTTCTGCTGCTGATGCTGGTGTGGATCGCCGTCTTCGCCGCCGTGCTGGCGCTGTACCGCCTGCCGGTGGAGGCGGTGGGCTACGCGGCCCTCTTGTGCGCCGTGGTGACTGTGGGCGCCGTGGTGATCGACTTTGCCCTCTGGTACCGGAGGTGGCGGACGCTCAAACGGCTGGCCGGCAGCATCACCCTGGGGCTGGAGGGACTGCCCGAGGGCGGCGGCCCCATCGAGGAGGCCTATCAGGAGCTGATAGAAATTCTCTACCGGGACCGGCAGGCCCAGATCTCCGCCGCCGACGCGGGCAGGCGGGACATGATCGACTACTACACCCTCTGGGCCCACCAGATCAAAACGCCCATCGCCGCCATGGGCCTGCTGCTCCAGCATGACGACACGGAGCGGGGGCGGGAGCTGTCGGCGGAGCTGTTCAAAATCGAGCAGTACGTGGAGATGGTGCTCCAGTACCTGCGCCTGGGCAGCGGGAGCACCGACTACCTGATCTGCTCCTGCGACTTGGAGGAGATCGTCCGCCAGGCGGCGCGCAAATACGCGGTGCTTTTCATTCGGGGGAAGGTGCAGCTGGAGTTGAGGCCCATCTCCGCCCGGGTGCTCACCGACGAGAAGTGGCTGACCTTCGTGGTGGAGCAGCTGCTCTCCAACGCCGTCAAGTACGCCCGGGGCGGGAAGGTGACCGTTTTTGCCGAGGGGGAGACCCTGGTCATAGCGGACAACGGTATCGGCATCGCGGCCGAGGACCTGCCAAGGGTCTTTGAAAAGGGCTACACCGGCTGCAACGGACGGCAGGAGCAGCGGTCCACAGGGATCGGGCTCTACCTGTGCCGCCAGATCTGCGACCGGCTGGGCCACAGCCTCGCCATCACCTCGGAGCTGGGACGGGGCACAACGGTCCGCCTCTCCCTTGCCCGGCCGGAGCTGGAGGTGGAGTAGGCTGCCTTACAAAAGTGTAAGGCAGGCGTAAGGCGGCGCTATGGCAGACCGTCCGCCGGAGGGGGTATACTGTTGTCAATACTTCCCAAGGAGGAGCCTTATGCCGATTCTGCAAGTAAGCAATCTCAAGAAGATCTATACCACCCGCTTTGGCGGCGCCCAGGTCCAGGCCCTGACGGACGTGAGCTTCACCGTGGAAAAGGGGGAATATGTGGCCATCATGGGGGAGTCCGGCTCCGGCAAGACCACCCTTTTGAACATCCTCGCCGCCCTTGACAAGCCCACCAGCGGCCAGGTGCTCCTAGGCGGGATGGACGTGGTGGCCATCCGGGAGCGGGACATCGCCGCCTTCCGCCGGGACAACCTGGGCTTTGTCTTTCAGGACTTCAACCTCTTGGACACCTTCTCCGTGCGGGACAACATCCTGCTGCCCCTCGTTCTGGCGGGCAAGACCTACCGGGAGATGGAGGAGCGGCTGACGCCCCTGGCCAAGGAGCTGGGGCTCTCGGAGCTGTTAGGGAAATTTCCCTACGAGATCTCCGGCGGGCAGAAGCAGCGCACCGCCGTGGCCCGGGCGCTGATCACCAACCCCCAGCTGGTGCTGGCCGACGAGCCCACCGGGGCCCTCGATTCCAAGTCCACCGACAGCCTGCTGCGGCTGTTTGAGCGCATCAATGCCAAGGGGCAGACCATCCTCATGGTCACCCATAGCGCCAAGGCCGCCAGCCACGCCGGGCGGGTTCTCTTCATTCAGGACGGCCAGGTGTTCCACCAGCTCTACCGGGGGGAGAGCACGGACGCCCAGCTCTATCAGAAGATTTCCGACACCTTGACCCTGCTGGCCGCCGGAGGTGAGGACCGTGGGTAAGAGAATGTCCCTCTATCCGGTGCTGGCGGCCCAGAATTTGGTGAAGAACCGCCGCTTCTATCTGCCCTACGCTTTGACCATCGTGGGGACCTCCGCCGCCTTCTACATCATGTCCGCTCTTGTTTTCGACCCCGGCGCACAGGAGCTGCGGGGCTACCAGTACGTCCAGTCCATGATGGTCATCGGCATGGTGGTGGCCACGCTGTTTACCGCCGGCATCCTCTTTTACACCAACAGCTTCCTCATGAAGCAGCGGAAAAAGGAGCTGGGGTTCTACAACATCCTCGGCATGGGCAAGCGGCACATCGCCGCCATCATGGCCTTTGAGAGCCTGTTTGTGGGGGTAGGCGGCGTGGTCTGCGGCCTCGGCGCGGGGCTGCTGCTCCATCGGCTGGTGACGCTGCTGCTCTACCGCATGGTGCGCTTTGCCGTGCCCTTCGGTGTGGCGGCGTCCTTCCCGGCCTTTCTCCTCACCATTGTGATCTTCGGCGTGCTGATCTTGGCCACCCTGCTGACTAATCTCCTGCGGGTGCGCCTGTCCAGCCCTATGGAGCTGCTGCGGGGCGGGAACGTAGGGGAGCGGGAGCCCAAAACCAGGGGGCTGCTGGCCATCGTGGGGATCGTGACCCTCGGCGGCGGCTACTATATCGCCATCACCACCAAGGACGCCATCACGGCGCTGGGCCTCTACTTTGTGGCGGTCATTCTGGTGATTATCGGCACCTTCTGCCTCTTCACCGCCGTCACCATCGCCGTGCTCAAGCTTCTGCGGAAAAATAAGCGCTTCTACTACCAGACCGGCCACTTCATCGGCGTCTCCGGCATGCTCTATCGGATGAAGCGCAACGCCGTGGGCCTCGCCAACATCTGCATCCTCTCCACCATGGTGATGGTGATGCTCTCAGGCACGCTGTCCCTCTACCTTGGCACCGGGGAGATCATCGCCGCCCAGTACCCCGCCGACGTGAACATGACCGGCCAGTATGACCCCTTTACCTCCGATGAGGCGGGGCCCTTCCAGCCGCAGGTTTTGCTGGACAAGAGCGTCCAGGCCCTCCAAGAGGCTGGCTACCAGGTATCCGGTGTCACCTCCCTCCGGTACGCCACCTTTGCCGCGCTGCAGACAGGGGCGGGGGACTTCGCTTTGGACCTTGCCGCGGAGGCGGGGCCGGAGGCCACGCGGCGGACGGTCTACTTCATCTCCGCTGACGCCTATGCCGCCCTCACCGGGGAGGCGGCCCCGGAGCTGGAGGAGGGGGAGGCGCTCGTCTGCGTCGGAGAGACGCTGCCGGAGACGGTCACCTTCCGGGACGGGGCGCTGGAGGCGAGCTATCGGGTGACCGGCCGCGGGGTGGAGGTGCCCATGTTCAACTGGACGCCGGACGAGTACGACCCCATCTGCCTTGTGGTATCCGACGAGGCGGCGGTGGAGGCGGCCTACACCCTGCAGTACACCGCCTATGACGTCCCCTACGACATGTGCTGGCGGGGCCTTATCGGCATAGAGGGCGGCACATCGGACAGCGATATTGACGGACTGAACCAGGTGTTCTGGTATGAGAACGGACTGTTTGACGGATTGGATGGGGTGGGGTACTACTACTCTGTCTCTGTGGACCTGAAGGCTGTTGCCGAGTCCGACGGCTACGCCATGGCCGGGGGCTTTTTGTTCCTTGGCATCTTCCTCGGGCTGATCTTCCTGATGGCTACGGTGCTCATCATCTACTACAAGCAGATCTCCGAGGGCTACGAGGACCGCTCCCGCTTTGAGATCATGCAGAAGGTGGGGCTGACCCGGGCGGAGGTGAAGGCCTCCATCCGCGGACAGGTGCTGATGGTGTTCTTCCTGCCCATCGCCGTGGCCGCCATCCACATCCTGTTTGACTTCAACATGGTGGTGAAGCTCTTGGAGCTCTTCTCCCTGCGCAACGTGCCTCTGACAGCCATCTGCACCCTGGACACGGTGCTGGTGTTTTTCATCGTCTACGGCGTGGTGTATCTGCTCACCGCCCGGACCTACTATAAAATTGTCAGCTGAGAAAGCGGCGCTGAAAACCGTGAAAAGGGGGCGGCATGCAGATCGCATGCCGCCCCCGCGTTGTTTTGTAATGGAGCAGAAGAAAAATTTTTGTATCAACAAACTGCCTGCTGGTGGCGGGTGGTCAGGCGGATCGCTCAAACTGGCTGTTGTAGAGGTCGGCATAGAAGCCGCCCTTGGCCAGCAGCTCCTCATGGGTGCCCTGCTCGATGATGTCCCCCTCCTTCAGCACGAGGATCAAATCGGCGTTGCGGATGGTGGACAGCCTGTGGGCGATGACGAAGCTGGTCCGGTGCTCGGTCAGCTGGTCCATGGCCCGCTGGGTGATGAGCTCTGTGCGGGTATCCACCGAGGAGGTGGCCTCGTCTAAAATCAGCATGGGGTTGTTCTGCACCATGGCCCGGGCGATGGTGAGCAGCTGCTTCTGGCCGGCGGAGATGGCGATGCTGTCATCCAGCACCGTGTCAAAGCCCTTGGGCAGCGTCTCGATGAAATGGTAGATACCGCAGGCGCGGCAGGCCTCCTCCAACTGCGCCTCAGTGACGCCCGTTTTGTTGTAGACCAGATTTTCCCGCACCGTTCCCTCGAACAGCCAGGTGTCCTGCAGCACCATGCTGAACAGGTTGTGGACGCTCTCCCGGGACATCTCCGAGGTGGGGATGCCGTCGATTTTGATATGGCCGCTGTTGATCTCAAAGAACCGCATCAGCAGATTGACCAGCGTCGTCTTGCCGGCGCCGGTGGG
>CAJFUI010000108.1 GCA_904420145.1 uncultured Oscillospiraceae bacterium | reverse complement strand
GTGGCCAGCAGGATAAAGTTCAGCACGAACAAAATCGTGGCGCACCAGAGGATGGGGTGAATCTCCTTGGCCTTGCGGGTAAAGACCTTGACGATGCAGTAGGTAATAAACCCAAAGGCGATGCCGTAGGAGATGCTGTAGCACAGGGCCATAAAGATGCCGGCGAAGAAAGCGGGGATGGCCTCGCTGAGATCGCTCCACTTGATATCAGCGAAGGAGGAGACCATCAGGATACCCACAATCACCAGAGCGGGGGCGGTGGCGGCATAGGGGATGGCGCTGATGAAGGTGGAGAGGAAGGCGCTGGCGATGAAGCACAGGGCCACCACAACGCTGGTCAAGCCCGTGCGGCCGCCGGCGCCGATACCCGCAGCGCTCTCCACGAAGGTGGTGGTGTTGGAGGTACCGAAGATGGCGCCGATGGAGGTGGCGGTGGCGTCGGCAAAGAGGGCCTTATCCATCTTGGACTTAAAGCCGGTGTTGGTCTCCAGAGCCTTCTCGTCCTCCTCGCTGAAGATGCCGCTGCGGCGGCCGGTGCCGATAAAGGTACCGATGGTGTCGAAGGTATCGGACAGGCTGAAGGAGAAAATGGTAATCAGCACCAGGGGGATCTTGGCGGGGTCGGAGAACAGGGAGCCAAAGCCCTCGCTGGTAAAGATGGCGCCGAAGGTGCTGGGGAGGGCGGTGCAGGCCTCAGAGAAGCTCACCGTATCGCCGGTCACCGTAACGCCCATGGGAATACCGATCAGAGTGGTCACTACGATGCCGATCAGGATGCTGCCCTTGACCTTCATGACCTCCAAAATGATAATCAGCACCAGTCCGATAAGGAACAGCCACAGAGCTGGACTATTCAGCCTTGCCAGCTCCGGCACGATTCCGGAGGTGACAACAGAGGCGCCGTCCTCGCCGACGGCGGCGCCGGTAAAGGAAATGACATCAATGTTCAGAAGGCCGATGTAGGCGATGAACACGCCGATGCCGCCGCCGATGGCGTTCTGCAGGCTGCGGGGGATGGCCTTGATGATGTGCTTGCGGACCTTGGTGACAGTGATCAAAATATTGATGACACCGCAGATAAACACCATAGTCAGCGCCTGCTGCCAAGTAAACCCGAGGGTAAAGCAGACTGTGTAGACAAAGAAGGCGTTGAGGCCCATGCCGGGGGCCTGGGCATAGGGGACATTGGCCACCAGGCCCATGACCAGCGTGCCGATCACAGAGGCGATGATGGTGGCGAGGAACACAGCGCCCCACTCCATGCCCGCCTGGCTGAGGATGCTGGGGTTGACAATGATAATGTAGGCCATGGCAAAGAAAGTGGTAATGCCGGCCACAATTTCGGTGCCAACCGTGGTGCCGTTCTCCTTGAGCTTAAAGAATTTTTCCATACGTGTATATCTCCTCTCTCGTAAAACCGGTGAGGCGCCGCTCCTTGCAGGGCAGACGCCTCCTGCAACCAAAGCATACTATACTATGGAAGCTCGAAAAATGCAATCAAAAGATTTTTTTGCAGGAAAAAAGGAGAGCCGCGGCCAAGGGCGTGAGGTCCTCCTTCGTCCCCTTCCAGCGCGGCAAAAGGGCAAAAAAGCCGGCCTCCGGCATAAAAAGCCGGAGGCCAGCCTATTTTTCGCTGAGAGGCTGCAAGCCGCCGTTATTTTTTGCTGCGGCGGTAAGCTCTCTGAAGGGCCTTGACACATTCCACAATGGGTATCACGAGAACGGCCAAGATCATAGCCACGGCGTACTCCGGCAGGCTGATATGCTCGAAGCCGAAGGCGTCGGAGATACCGGGGAGATAGATCACGCCGGTGGTGAGGATCAGGCTCAAAAGCATGGCTCCCCACAGGAGCTTGTTGTGGCTGTGGAGGGTAAAGACGCTGCCCCGCTGGGAGCGCATATTGAAGCTGTGGAAGATCTCCGCCATGTTCATGGTCAAGAAGGCCATGGTCACGCCGTCGGGGCTCTGGGTGATCTCCCAGGCGCCGGACTCCATAAAGTGGCCGATAAAGTAGGCGGCCATGGTGAGAATGGTGACCATCGCACCCTGATAGAACACGTCGATGCCAAGACCTCCGGCAAAGATGCCGTCGCTGGCTTTCCGGGGCGGCCGCTGCATCAGGTCCGGCTCCCCCTTCTCCACGCCCAGCGCCAGGGCGGGGAAGCAGTCGGTAATCAGGTTAGTCCACAGCAGATGGACCGGCTCCAAAATCACAAAGCCCATCAGGGTGGCAAGGAAGACGCTGAGCACCTCGCTCATGTTGGAGCCCAGCAGGAACTGGATCGCCTTGCGGATGTTATCGTAGATCCGGCGGCCCTCCTGCACGGCGCCCACGATGGTGGCAAAGTTGTCGTCGGCCAGCACCATGTCCGCCACGTTCTTGGTGACGTCGGTACCGGTGATGCCCATGCCCACGCCGATGTCCGCGGACTTGATGGAGGGGGCGTCGTTGACGCCGTCTCCGGTCATAGCGGTGATGCAGCCCCGCTTCTTCCAAGCGTTGACGATGCGCACCTTATGCTCCGGCTGTACCCGGGCATAGACGCAGTAGTGGTCGATGGTCCGGTCCAGCTCCTCGTCGCTCATCTTGTTGAGCTCCGCGCCAGTGATAGCCTGGTCCTCATGCTCTAAAATGCCCAGCTGCCGGGCGATGGCCACGGCGGTATCCCGGTGGTCACCGGTAATCATGACAGCCCGGATACCGGCGGTCTTGCACTCGGCGATGGCGTCCTTCACCTCGGGGCGGATGGGGTCGATCATGCCGGCAAGGCCCAGGAAGGTGAGGTCGTGCTCCAGCGCCTCGGGGGACTGGTCCTGGGGCATGGCGTCATAGTGCCGCTCCGCCGCAGCCAGTACCCGGAGGGCCTGACCGGCCATAGCCTTGTTGTGGGAGAGGATCTCCTCCCGGGCGGCATCGTCTAAGGGCAGGATCTGCCCGTCTTTCTCGTAATGGGTGCAGCACTTGAGAATCTCATCCGGCGCGCCCTTGGTATATTGGACAAAGCGGTCCCCCACCTTGTGGATGGTGGACATCATTTTGCGGCCGGAGTCGAAGGGGGCCTCCCCCACCCGGGGGGTCTCCTTCTCCATATCGGGCTTTAAGAGCCCCTCCTTGGTGGCCCAGTTGACCAGGGCGCACTCAGTGGGCTCGCCCACAGCGCTGCCGGTCTCATCGGGATTGGCGTCGGAGCACAGGGACATGGCCCGGGCGGTGTGCTTCACGTCGCCGAAGGAGTCCACCACGGTCATCTTGTTCTGGGTCAGCGTGCCGGTCTTATCCGAGCAGATTACCTGCGCACAGCCCAAGGTCTCCACGGCGGTAAGCCGGCGGATGACGGCGTTGCGCTTGGACATGTTGGTCACGCCGATGGACAGCACAATGGTCACCACTGTGGCAAGTCCTTCGGGGATGGCGGCCACCGCCAGGCTCACCGCCACCATGAAGGTGCTGATAATCGTATCCAAGTGGAAATCCCCAGCCCGCAGCAGGCTGAAGGCAAAAATAAACACACAGATGCCCAGTACCAATACGCTGAGGATCTTGCTCAGCTGGCCCAGCTTGCGCTGGAGAGGCGTCTGCCCCTCCTCCGCCTGGGCTAAGGCGTCGGCAATCTTGCCCATCTCGGTGTTCATACCGGTGGAGCAGACCACCGCCCGGCCGCGGCCGTACACCACAGTGGAGCCCATGTAGACCATGCAGCGGCGGTCGCCCAAGGGAACGTCCCCCTCCTCCACGGCGGCCACATCCTTTTCTACTGGCACACTCTCGCCTGTGAGGGCGGCCTCCTCGGCCTTCAGGCTGGCGCTCTCCAAAATACGGCAGTCTGCTGGAACCGCGTCTCCCGCCTCTAAGATCACCACGTCGCCAGGAACCAGTTCTTCACTTCTCAGGAGCACCATTTTTCCATCCCGCAGCACCTTGCTGGTGGCGGCAGTCATCTCCTGCAGGGCCTCTATGGCTTTCTCTGCCTTGCTCTCCTGGTACACGCCAAGCACCGCATTGATCAGCACTACAATGAGAATGATAATCACATCGGCGAAGCTCTCACCCGAGTAGGCGGCGGTGATGCCGGATACCAGTGCGGCCACCAAGAGAATAATAATCATGGGGTCGCTGAGCTGCTGGAGGAACCGCTGGAGCAGGGTGACTTTTTTCCCCTCAGCCAGCTTGTTGGGGCCGTACTTCCCCATACGCTGGGCGGCTTCCCCTTGAGTAAGGCCGTTCGTTGAGCTGTCCAAGTGTCCCAGAACCTGTTCCGGGCTCTGCTGATGGTAGTCCATGATGATGCGTCCTTTCTCATAAATTTCTAAAAATGGGCCGCTCAAACGCAGCCCTTACATTGCTTTAGTGTAACACACCTCCCATTATTATGCAATACCTGCAGAAAAAATATGTATACAAAATGTATACGAATCATGCAGCCGATACGCATCAAGTCTCCCGCCGTATCCGATCCGCGTTATATCACCCCCGTACCGGGGTCCCCGATACCAATCCCACCTGCCGTGGGATTGCAAGGAAACCGCTGGAGCCAAAAGTTCCAGCGGTTTCCTTTTTGCTGCATTATGCAGACAGCTCTTCTGTCCTGCCATCTGCTTTTAGGAGGACAAATGATGGAAGTTGCTGTATTGATCCGGCAAAAAACAGCCTATTTCTGCTTGGGACAAGGCGCCTTAAACATTACTGGGATAGACAACAAAGTTGTGATCATAGACAAAGGGTTGGACATGGTTGACCCGATAGAGCCAATCCTCCACCAAGAGATTGAAAATCCCCTCCTTCTCAAAATGGACATTGTGGCCGGCAGCATCCAAACATACATAAGTAGCGCGGTCAAAGTTATCCATAAATCGGAAGGCGTCCTTGTATCCCACATAGTGGTCCTGCCGCGCAGTAATCCAGCAGGATGGCGCGCTGTGCTTGATGGACAAAAAATCCTTCTCACGAATGGACTCATAGCCGTTCTTCTCAATCCAGCAGACATACTTCACATCCTGACAGTCGATGCCCGGCTTCATATCCCGCTTGAAAATGCGCCAAGTGGTCTTGTTGACCACACAGGACCAGCGGGTCAGCAGCTTATATTCCTCGTCAGTCAGCTCTTTGGAGAACTCGTGGTCCTCCTCCACAACGGCTTTTACCGGGAGCTGCCGGGGGGCGCGCTTGGCGATGGTACAGGGCACCAGAAAGAGGGTTCCGTCAATCTGCTCGCCGCGCAGAGCTAAGAGTCCCAGCATCAGATAACATCCATAGGACTGGCCGGTGAGCAGAAATTTCTCCTCTTTTCCGATCAACGCGTCGATCGTACCGTCAAGAATACTCAGCCAGTCGTCCGTACTTTTCAAATCTCCGCCGGGAGTCTTGCCAAAGCCCGGCAGATCCACATAGATACGGCGGTACCCCTCCTTTTTCTCAAAGATGGGCTCCAGCGCGCCGGTCATCATGCGGTGATCCACCTCATAGCCGTGGATGTTAAACACAGGCTTTCCGCTGCCATATGACACATAGTGCACAGGGTGACCGTTTACATTCACAAAACCTTCCACAATATTTTCCTCCATTTTTCTTTTTTATCTGACCAGCAACGAACGAAACTTAGAAGGGGCCAAGATGGATGACAACCCCAATGATCACAAAGACAATGGCGGTAAGCATCAGAATACACCACAACGGCGCGAAGAATTTGAACCACTTCTTATAGGGGATGCCAGCGGCGAGCAAAATTCCCAGCAGGGTCCCCTCAGTGGGCATAATAAAGTTGGCAAGGCCGTCGCCCAGCTGGGCGGCCAGACAGACTACCTGTCGGGTGATGCCGCTCATATCTCCAAGGGGGACTAAGATGGGGATGGTAATGACAGCTTGGCCGGAGCCGGAGGGGACAAAGAAGTCGATGATCGCCTGCAATATGGGCAGCAGGGATGCCGTCAGCACAGCAGACCCACTTGTCACCACTTGGGCTAAGTAGTAGATGATAGTATCAATGATACCGGCCGTGTTCATTACGTAGAGGACCGCCCGGGCGAAGAGCATCACCATGGCGCCGTAGAACATATCCTTCATACCCTCGCCCATCATATCCATGACATCATTGAGGCGCAGGCCGTAGGCAAAGCCCACCAGAATGGACATAGCGACAAAGGTAGCGGCCATCTGAGGGAAGTCAAATCCCAAATTGATGGTACCGTAAATCAGGAAGGCGAAGAGCAGCACGAAGACCACGCCGGCCCGGATCAGGGCGGGAGTAAAGTGGGCCTCCTCAGCGCTGTAGGCCACATACTTGGTGTCCTCCACTTTGACAATCGCCTTACTGGGATCCTTTTTAACCCTGCGGGCATAAATCATCAGGAAAGCATAACAGATCAGCAGCATGACCACGAAGATAATGGCGCGGTACCACATGGCCGAATAGATGGGCAGCTCGGCGATCCGGTGGGCGATGGCGGTGAAGAGGGGATTGGAGAGGGCCGCGGCGAAACCGCAGCAGGAGGAGAGAATGATGATGCCCGCGCCGGTAGCCACATCATAGCCCAGAGCCAAGGCCAGCGGCACAACAGCGGGAATAATCACCATGGACAGCTCCCACATGGAAGTAAACGCCACCAATGTGCCCCAGACGGCCATCAGCACAAAGGCGATGACATAGAAGCTGGTATGGGCCAGTTTGCGGACCAAGGTCTTTAGAGCGGTCTCCATCAGGCCGATGCGGGTGACCACGCCGAAGGCGGCGCCGGCAAAGAGAATCATGGCCATCAGGCTGGCGGCATCTTGGAACCCTTGGAAGAAAGACAGGAAGAAAGTAAAGACTCCTACATAGGTCTTCTCCTCAGCAAAAACAAAACTGTCCGGGTCTACTACGTTACGGCCGTCCATCTCGATACGCGCATAGGAACCGGCGGGAATAAAATTCGCTAAAATGGTCACAGCGACCAAGATGATGAACAGGTTGGTAAATGGGTGGGTATCCTTACGCAATGTGTTTTCTCTCTTTTTCAGCAGCCCCATAGTCTTCTCCTTTCAAATTCACAACAGATCACAGCGATATTGCCCGGAAGAAGATACACATCTCCTGCCGCACCTCGTAAACTCAGGTCGTCCGCCTTTCCAAAAGGGAGCCTTTCAAGCCAGCCCTGCCCTGCGGGCCAGCGCCCAGCAGGCCTCATTGGCCTTGGCCAGTGTCTCCGCCTCGTCTATGTGGAGGAGCCTGCGGTCCCACATGAGCAGCTCGCCGTGAATCATGGTGGCGTTCACCACGTCGGGAGTGGCGGCGTAGACCAGATTGGACAGGGGGTGGAAGCAGGGGATCATGCAGGGCTGGTTGGTGTCAATCATGGCCAAATCCGCATACTTCCCCACCTCGAGAGAACCGATGTCCTTCTCCATGCCGATGGCCTTGGCGGCGTTGATGGTCACCATCTCAAAGACCTTGCCGGCGGTCATGGCCTCCGGATCGAGGGAGTGCACCTTGTGGAGCAGGGCGGCGGACTTCATCACATCGAACATATTCTGGTTGTTGTTGGAGCAGGCGCCGTCGGGGCCGGCGGTGACGTTGACCCCTAACTTCATCAGCTCAGGAATCGGAGCCACGCCGTCGGCGAGATACTGGTTGCTGACCGGGTTGTGTGCCACGCTGGTGCCGCTTTCCGCCAGCAACTGCTTGTCGTGCTCATTGAGCCAGCAGCAGTGGGCCAGCAGGGCGTCCGGTCCGAGGATGCCGAGACTGTGGGCATACTCAATGGAGGTCATGCCGAGGCTCTCTTGACACTCCTTAACCCGCTCAGCAGCTTCGGCGATGTGCATGTTGAGGCCTACGCCAAACTCGTTTGCCACCCCGCGCATAGCACGCAGCATGTCCGCAGAGGCCAGCTTCTCGTTGAGGGCCTCCACCCGGACGCTGAGGCGGCCGTCGGCCGCTCCTTGGTAGGTCTTGATCACCCGTTCGCATTCCGCCACAGCTTGGGAGACGGACTCCCGCAGAGCCTCCGGCGCTGGGGCGCTGTCGATCGCGGCCCGCCCCAGCACGCCCCGCAGGCCGCTGGCTTTGGTGGCTTCGGCAATATAGTCTTGGCACTCAAGGTCCTGATTCATATAGTGGCAGTCCACATAAGTTGTGGCACCACCCTTAATCATCTCCACCGCGGTGAGCATAGCCGCGTGGTAGCAGTCCTCCCCCCGCAGGGCCAAGGACATGGGGTAGACGCATTTTTTCAGCCAGTCAGACAGGGAGGCGTCGTCCCCCAGCCCCTTGTAGAGAATCTGGTAGATATGGGTGTGGGCGTTGACCAGCCCCGGGATGACCAGCATGCCCTTGGCGTCGATCTCCTCCGCGCCGGCGTACTGCTTCTCTAAGGGAGCGCTCTCCCCAACAGCGGCAATGCGGCTGCCCTCTACGACAATGGCACCGCTGTCATAGGTGCGGCGCTGGGGGTCCATGGTAATAATCCTCGCGTTTTTAATAATTTTCACACAGTCTTCTCCTCTCCGTATGAATTGCCCCGGGCTTCACAGAACGTGGCGCGGGTCGCACTGGGTGGAAAGTTTTTTCTATTATAGCAAGGCCCCTGTCTCGCACGCCATGTACAGCGTGGACAGATTTTCTAATTTTTCCCTGTACGGCTTGTACATTTATTTTTCATTATTATTTCTATATTTATCTATTTTAAATAAAAATATTGATTTTTTAATTGAAAACATCCTATTTTTGTGCTACTCTCTTTCCATGCATCTATCCACTGCTTACAGCAAAGCAAGGCACTTTTCGCAGCTATCAGGGAGGAAGCGGAATGAACGTAGCACAGCTCTTACGTATTCCAGAATTCAGAGATTTCCGGTTAATTGCCGGAGTCGAAGGAGCTCAACGGGAAATCACTGCGGTCAATGTCATTGATTCCCCTGACAGTCATACCTTCTTTCGCGGCGGAGAATTCCTGCTGACCAACACCTATATCATGCGGGATGACATCTCCCTCCTTAAGGACATCACTGTCTCCTGCGCCAACATCGGCGTAGCGGCCATCGGTATCAAACTCGCCCGCTTTATTCAAGAGCTGCCGGAGGACTACATTGTCTTGGCCAACGAACTGCAACTGCCGGTGATTTTGCTGCCTGTTGAGCTCCCCTTCGAGACTGTCATCAGCCGGGTCTATATAGAAATTGTCAACAGCCAGTTTATCCGTTTAGAGTACTCAGAGCGAATTCACAGCTCCTTCACTCAGCTGGTGCTGCAGGGCGGCTCCACCTACCAAATTCTCTTTAATCTCAGCGAGCTGCTGGAGCGGGACGTGTGCTATTATGACACCTATTTTGAGCTGTATTACGATTGCCGTACCTCCCAGCGCGTCCCGATTGAGCAGGCGCCTATGCCTATCGAGAAGGCTCTGGAGCGATACCCCCACTATCTCTTGGAGGTCTCCGGCATACAATATGGATTTCTTTTGGTGCTGGATGAGCGCCGCGGCGAGAGTGTTTCCAAGGAGCACATGGAGTACGGCGAGATCGCCATCCAGCACGCCAGCACGGTTTTGAAGCTCAACTGCCAAAAGGAGATCTCCAATCAACAAATTGAGGCAAAGCATCGGGATGAGTTTATTCAAGGGCTGCTACTAAACGCTTTCTCCTCCGAGGAAGCCATTGACGCCCGCAAGCGCATCTACGGCTGGGATTTCACCAAGGGCTTGGTTGCCGTTGTCATGAACTGCGAGGAGAACACATGGGACCTCAACGGATGTGATGTAGACACTTCCCTCTTCCGGCGAATGAAACATGCCTACCCCCAGTGCATGTACACCAAATTAGGCGCCCAGTTGGTCTTTCTCATCGAGCCGCCGGTACAGCCCCTTTCCCGTTTTCTCCCCATACTGCAGCAGTCCCTGTCTGAAATAATGGGTGGGATTCGGCGGGACTACTCCCTCTCCCTGTATGTGGGCATCGGGTCCTACCAGCCGGTGCTGCACCAAGCCCACCTGAGCTATCGGGAGGCCCAGACCGCCGCCCAGATCGGTCGAAAGCTGGGCCAGCCGGTCTCTTGTTATGACGAATTGGGCGTCTACCGTCTTCTCTCACAAATCCATGACGACCAGTGCATCGCGGAATTTTTGAACAAGCACATTCGCAAACTGTTGGACCATGACGCCTCCCACAACAGCGAATATCTCCGCACTCTCCAAGAGCTCATCCGTAACGACTGGAATCTGCAGAAGACGGCGGAGACCCTCTATATACACTACAACACCATCAAAAACCGCTACTATAAGATCGGGGAAATCTTAGAAGAGGACCTTCACGACCCTAATGTAAAGATGAACTTGGCGATTTCCGTGAAGCTGCTTCAGCTGGGACAGTAGGATAAGACACACAGAATAGGCTCTATTGTACAGTCTGGTTTGCATTCTGGCAGCGCATTACGTTCCCAACCATGCTGATAGCTAAAAAAGAGGACGGCACATAGGATACTGTGCCGTCCTCTTTGGGAGGATCATGAAGAACGATAGTTTTATGTGAATTACCTGCTTCGTTAGAAGGAATAAAAATCATTGTAACCAAAAAGTATGATCGGCAAGCTTTCCGCCTACTGCAGGGCTGTTAGTGCCGGCAGCGCGGCAGGTGCAGCAATTGCCTTTCTCCGCGGAGCAAGCTCTGACCAAGCGGCACACACTTTCGCAAACTCCGTTGCTTGTGTATCAGGGATTTTTTATGATGGAGCAAAACCTTGCGCCGCAAAAATTGCTTGTGCTGTGCAAATGGGAATTTTAGCATAAAAATGGCTTTAACTGGTAACAACTTGCTGAGCGGCAACGAAATTGTAGGCCAAACTCCCGACAGCACCACACAAAATGTTGGCGTACCGGCAAAAGATGGTCTGCAAGATATCGACTAATCGATTTTAGCTATCATGTGTGGCACGCTTCCCGAGTATTGTCAAATGGCACAATAAGGGTCATCAAGGGCAATTTCTGAGATGATTCACAGGAAACCGCAAGAATATCTCTGCCCTAACATGCCAACGCGGGGTAGTGTCAAGGATTTTTCGCAAAATGGTTTGCAGGGCTTGGCATGAGTGAAGTCAACCAGCAATGGAGGCGTCCTCAAGGTCAGTCTCCAAGTGCTTCATGTTCATGTACTTCTTGTTGCCCCACTGGGTACCAGCCACATGGCGCAGCCGGGCACAGACCAGCATGAGGGCGGAGTTGTCGTCCGGGAAGCTGCCCACTACACGAGTGCGGCGGCGGATCGCCCGGTTGAGCCGTTCAATGACGTTATTGGTACGGATGCGAGTCCGGTGTTCGCTGGGAAAATCGCAGTAGGTAAGCGTTTCCTCAATGCCGTCCTCCACCTTCTTGGCAGCCTCTTTCAGCTTCATAGAGCGCAATTGCTCTACCACGGCTTTGGCTTTCTCCCGGGCAGCTTTCTTGCTTTCTTGGGCGTGGATCGCCTTGAGCATCTTGGCCACCAGTTTTACCTTTCTCCCGGCGGCGATACCGCTCGATGATGGCGGTCTCAAAGGAAATCCCTTTGAGTTTAGGCACTTTGAGTGTAACGTCTCCAGATGTGGTGGTAAGGTTGCGGCTGTAGTGGCCGCTGCGATAGCCCTGCCGCTGCTCAT
>CAJFUI010000107.1 GCA_904420145.1 uncultured Oscillospiraceae bacterium | reverse complement strand
CACCAGACCGGCCAGCATCTCCACCACCGCCGGATCCCGGTGGTCGAAGAAGGAACTGACGCCGGTGTCCAAGGCGGCGATGGCCGCCATATCCTCGTCAGAAAGGGTAAAGTCAAATACGTCGAAGTTCTGTTCCATACGCTCTTTTTTTGTGCTCTTGGGGATGCAGACAATCCCCCGCTGGAGCTGCCAGCGCAGCACCACCTGGGCCACGCTTTTGTGGTACTTTTCGCCGATGGCCGTGAGAACCTGGTTATGGAACAGGTCGTTGTGCCCCTCGGAAAAGGGGGCCCAGCTCTCCATCTGCACGCCCTTGGACCGCATATATTCCTGGGCCTTGTGCTGCTGGAAAAATACGTTGCACTCCACCTGGTTGACGGCGGGGGGCATCGATTGGAAGGCGATCAGATCCGCCAGCCGGTCGGGATAGAAGCTGCACACGCCGATGGCCCGGATCCGCCCCTCCCGGCAGAGCTCTGTCATGGCCCGCCAGGCCCCGTAGTAGTCGTTTAGGGGCTGGTGAATGAGGTAGAGGTCCAGATAGTCCAAGCCAAGGCGCTCCATGGAGCTCTCAAAGCCTCGCTTGGCGCCCTCATAGCTGGTGTCGGAGATCCATAGCTTCGTGGTGAGAAACAGCTCCTCCCGGGGCACGCCGCACGCCTTCACCGCCTTACCTACAGCCTCCTCGTTGCCGTAGGAGGCGGCGGTGTCGATGAGGCGGTAGCCCACGTCGATGGCGTCCCGCACCGCCCTCTCGCACTCCGCCGCGTCCTTGATCTGGTAGGTGCCAAAGCCCAGCTGAGGCATTCTTACGCCGTTGTTCAAAGTCACATATTCCATTTCAGACACGCCTCTTTTTCATAGATTCCACGTTCCTCTCCGGCCCGCAGGGCAGAGAGATTGACGGCGCGCCCGCCCCCTTTGCGGCGGGCGCGCCAAAAGAGAGGGGAGGGAAAAATCCAAATTACTTCTGCTCGTCCACCGGGGGAACCATCGTCACATACTTCTTCAGCATCTCGGGGGTGCTGTGGTAGTAGCGCTTTCTCTGGTCCAGAGCGGCAATTCGGGCCATCTCGTCCGGCGTGAGGGTAAAATCAAACAGGTCAAAGTTGTCCTTGATATGGGCGGGATTTTTAGAGCCGGGGATCACAATGTCGGCGGACTGGATGTGCCAGCGGAGGATAATCTGTGCATTGGATTTGCCGTACTTCCGGCCCAGCTCCGTGAACAGGGGCTCCTGGATCAGCGCCTTGTCCCCATGGCCCAGAGGATACCACGCTTGGATCACAATGCCCTCTCTGGCCAGAAACTCCTTGAGCTCCTTCTCCTGGGAGTAGGGGTGCACCTCCGTCTGCAGCACAGCGGGCCGCACCTCGCAGATGTCCAGAATCTCTTGGATCTGGTCCCTGTTGAAGTTGGACAGGCCGATGGCGCGGACCTTGCCCTCCTTGTAGGCCTTCTCCATCAGACGGTAGCCGGCCACATAGTTGCCGGCGGGCTGGTGGATCAGCAGCAGGTCAATATAGTTGGTGTCCAGCCGCGCCAGCGTTTTATCCACCGCGTCGGCCTCCTCATAGAAGGAGGGCCACAGCTTGGTCTCCAGGAAAATCTCCTCCCGGAGCACGCCGGAGCGCTTCATGGCCCGTCCCACAGCCTTCTCATTCACATAGGCGTTGGCGGTGTCAATGAGCCGGTAGCCGCACTGGAGCGCACTGAGGACGGAGGCCTCCGCCTCATCAGGGGTCAGCAGGAAGGTGCCGATGCCCGCCATGGGCATCCTGACGCCGTTGTTCAAAGCTGCAAATTCCATAGGTCAACATCCTTTCTGAAGCTTTCATAAATTGTATGGCTGTGCAGGATCTGTTGTCTGTATTGTACCCCTATGGGGCGGTGAGGAGAAGTTTCCATTCGTTTTGCGGTATAAACCTTTTGGTAATATCCTGCTATTTCCCGGCGGCGGGCAGGCGGCGGAAGGTGGAGCGGTACATCCAGAGGGAAACTGGCAGCATGATGACTTCCACCGCCAGCTGGGTCCAGATCATGCCGTAGAGCCCCACCAGAGCGTTCATCAAAATCAGCAGGGGGATATTCAAAAGCCCCTGGCGGCAGGCGGTGAGGACGGCGGATTGGATCCCCTTTCCCATGGCCTGAAGCGTGTAGCTGATGAGAAAGTTGACGGAGGTCAGGGGCACGGCCAAACAGGCGATGCGCAGAAATTGGGCGCCAAGGGCGCTGGTCTCCGCCTCAGGGATAAAGAGGTGGAGAATCTGGGGGGAGAACACCGCAAAGCAGGCCACGCAGCAGGCGGAGAAAAGCAGCGCCGCCTTCCAGGAAAAGAAGGAGACCTCACGCATCCGCTTGTAGTTGCCCGCCGCATAGTTATAGCCCACCAGCGGCATAAAGCCCTGGTACAGCCCCATGGATACGTTCAAAGGAAACTGGTCAATCCGCTTGACAATGCCGTAGGCCGCCACGGGGATATCCCCGTAGTCCGAGGCGAAGTGGACCATTACCATGTTGGAGGCCTGCCCCAGGGCCGTGGCCAGAGCGGAGGCCAGTCCCACGGAGAACACCGGCCGGACAAAGCGGAAGGTGAAAAACCGCAGGCGGAAGGAGACGGCGGTCCTCCCCTTCAGGCGGAGATAGGCCGCCGCAAAAAACACCACGGAGGCGGCGTTGGAGAAGGCCGTGGCGATGGCCGCCCCCGCCACATCCAGATGGAAGCCAAAAATCAGCACCGGGTCCAACACCACATTCAAAATTCCGCCGAACATCATGCCGGTGCTGGCGGGTCTGGCGTGGCCCTCGCTGCGCAGCAGGTGGCCCAGCGCCAGACTGACCACCGTGGGCACGCCGCCCAGCACTACCACATAGAACAGGTAGTCCTCCGCGTAGCTGTAGGTGTCCGGACTGGCCCCCAAAAAGGTGAGCAGGGGCTCCCGAGCCAGATAGGTTGCAATAGAGAAGCAGGCGGTCACCGCCGCACCGCCCCAGATGCTGAACACGGAGACATATTTGATGTCTCTGGTGTCCTTCACCCCCAGCATCCGGGAGATCAGGCTGCTGCCGCCTAAGCCAAAGAGGTTCCCCAGAGCGGTCAGCAGGTTAAACCACGGGGACACCGATGACACCGCCGCCACCATATAGGGGTTCCCAATCTGCCCGATAAAGAAGGTGTCGGCCAGGTTATAGATCATAGTAACCACCTGGCTGATGATCGTCGGGATCGCCAAAGTGGCTACAGCCCGCGGCACCGGCAGGGTTTCAAAGATTTCTTTTTCCGTAAATTCCGCCATAGGATCTGATCCGCCTTCTTTCCCTATCCATCCAAACCGATCTGCCGGCAGGGAGCTCTTCCCCCGCCGGCAGCCGCTGTGTATTTTGTGCGGTTAGGCCCGTTTTCCGGCCTGATAGGCCTTCTGGAAGGCCCTGGTCTCCATGACCTCTCCCTTTTGGTAGACGCCGGAGCCATAGATGACCCCCTTCACCTTGGCGCCGGGCAGGCAGTCGGAGAAGCCCCGCATGGCGTCGATGGTCCGCTCCATGGCTCCCTGTCCCGCAGCGGCGGTGGCGATGAAATAGACCTCCTTGTCCCGGATCTCCGTATACCGGGGCAGTGTCCGGTCAATCAGGGTCTTCAGCTGGCCGTCCATGGAGTAGAAATACACAGGAGTGGCCAGTACCAGCACATCCGCCGCCGCCATCTTGGTCAGGATGTCCTCCATGTCGTCCTTCTGGACGCATTTTCCCGTACCCCGGCAGCCGTAGCAGGCCAGACAGGGGCCGATCTTTTTCTCCTGTATCCGAATTTTTTCCACCTGGTGGCCGGCCTCCTCCGCGCCCTTGGCAAACTGGTCGCACAGCAGGTCGGAGTTGCCGCCCTTCCGGGGGCTGCCGGATAGAATCAAAACACGTTTGCTCATGGTAAACAACTTCCTTTCTCACCGCGGTCTTAAAAATATCCCACAGACCGCCCCTCGTATCGTCCGCGCTCCCGGCGCCTTATATCCGGGAAAAGGGGACGCTCCCTCTGCCTGCAGCGCCATGGGGGAGCGGTCTGCTCCCCCGGCGCAGGTGATTTCGCTCAGGCGGGGAGGTCCAGGCTGTTGACCCAATCCGCCACATCGGCCCCGTCGGCCCGGCTGCGGAAGCGCTCGCCCTCCAGCCATGTGCCGCTCCCTGCAGCCTCAGCCAACAGGTTTCCGCTCTCACCCAGCCCGGAGCTGGAGGAGGTGCAGAAGGGGACCACCGTCTTGCCCGTGAAGTCGTTGGCCTCCACAAAGCTGCTCACCGGCCATGCGGCCACGCCCCACCAGATGGGGTAGCCGATAAAGACCGTGTCGTAGGAATCCCAGTTCTCCACCTCAGTGGTGGTCAGCTCCACCGTCCGCAGGGACTCGTCCTCGTGCTCCCGGCTCACCCGGCTGTTTTCATCTGTCCAGTCCAAGTCGTCGCTGGTGTAGGGCTCCGCCGGGGTGATCGCAAAGGTATCTGCCCCTAAGGTGTCCGCGATATAGCCGGCCACGGTCTCGGTGTTGCCGGTAGCGGAGTAGTAGACCACCAGGACGCTGCTGCCGTCTGTCTCGGTCTCACCGCCGGCTGCATCCGGCGACTGGGTCCCCCCTCCGGTGTCGTCCTGGGGATTGCCGGAGGTCTGACTCTCCTGATTGTCCCCAGCACCGGCGTTCTGCTTTGTCCCTTGATTGCCGCAGGCGGTGAGCCCGGCCAGCAGGGCCACAGTTAGCAGGCAGCCCATCAGGCGCTTCCATGTATATCTTTTCATCACAATTTCTTCCTTTCCATTAGATTGCTGCCCCTTAGGCGACATTCTCCTGAATCCATGCCTCAATATGGTCAGCGATGACGTCGTTGTTCAGCTCCTGGAACATAAAGTGGGAGTTGCCGGTGATCCCCTCATCGGGCAGGTGGACCACGGTGCTGCTGCCGTCGGCGGCATTGTAGGCCTCGGTGAAGGTGTCGGCGCTGGCGGCCATCATGGACCACATGGCGGCGGCGGGCACGTCGGTAAACTCCTCGCCGATGTAGTCGCCGTAATAGAAGGTCACGGGGATGTTCTGCTCCACCATGGCGCTGTAGGCCTCGCTGTCCACAGCCGGGGCCGCTCCGGGTTCAATGGCCACGATGGCGGCCACGTGGTCGGTGTACATGGGCACCTCCCAGCCGGGCAGGCCGCCCTGGGAGTGGATCACTAAGATGGAGTCCTGGCCGGTGCGCTCATAGATTTCATCAATGGCCGCCGCTACCGCCTGGGCCACCACCGCGTTGTCGATGTTCTGGTCATTGTTCGCGTTGTCCATGCCCGTGTCCGGGGTCATCTGCCGGAAGAACTGGTCCAGTACGTCCTCCCCCTGGGGGAATTGAGCGCCCTCGTTGTAGGTAAATTCATCGTTGAGGTAGGTGCCGATGCGGAACTGGGTGTACCAGGTCTGGTCCGAGGGGGTGGTAGTCATGGTACCCGCCACCCCAGTTTGGCCCGCCTCGCCCCGGCGGGGCTGGTCGATGAGCCATACGCTGTGGCCCATCCGCAGGAACATATCACTCCAGCCCTCCCGGCCGTCGGGGGTGGTCATCCAGCCCAT
>CAJFUI010000106.1 GCA_904420145.1 uncultured Oscillospiraceae bacterium | reverse complement strand
GAAACAGGATCTCTGGTTCTCCACCAAGGACACCATCGCCAAGGTCTACGACGGGGAGTTTAAGAAGATCTTCGAGGAGGAGTATGAGAAAAGTTATAAGGCCAAGTTTGAGGAGCTGGGCCTCACCTATTTCTATACCCTCATTGACGACGCGGTGGCCCGGGTGATCCGCAGCGAAGGCGGCTATATCTGGGCCTGCAAGAACTACGACGGCGACGTGATGAGCGACATGGTCTCCACCGCCTTTGGCTCTCTCGCCATGATGACCAGCGTCTTGGTGGCTCCCGATGGTACCATGGAGTTTGAGGCGGCCCACGGCACCGTCACCCGCCACTACTACCGCCATCTGAAGGGGGAGAAGACCTCCACCAACCCCATGGCCACCATCTTCGCATGGTCCGGCGCCCTGAAGCGTCGGGGCGAGCTGGACGGCCTGGGGGATCTGACCGCTTTCGGCGAAAAGCTGGAGGAGGCCTGCTTTGATACCCTGAACGAAGGCGTTATGACCAAGGACCTGGTGGGTCTGGTGGAGCCGGGCTTTGCCGCCACGGCGGTGACCTCCGAGGAGTTCTTGGACGCGGTGGCCCAGCGGCTGGAGAAAAAATTGGCGTAAGTACGTAAGCAAGCGTTAGCGTTAAAATATCTCTCCGCCCTGTAGGGCGGAGAGATATTTTTCCTGCAGGGAGAGCGCGCCCTATGGGAGAAAACAGCAAAGGCCCCTTGGACAACAGCTGTCCAAGGGGCCTCGGTGTCTTCAAGGACACCGGTTGCCCGTCTTTTAGTGCCCGGCCCCCTCCAGATCCGCGAGCCGGTGGTTGATGACCTTGATCTGCTCCTCCACCACCGGCATGCGCTGGGCGAAGTGGTTGTGCTCCCGGACCTCCCGGGTCAGCTCCTCAATTTTCATGTCGGTGACGGCCTGGGCCGTCCGGATGTTCTGCTCCGTCTTCAGGTAAGCCGCGTGGTTGGAGAGGATCACACCGATTAGGGCCAGTCCTCCGGTGATCAGCGCCACAACAATTTCTGTCACTGTGATCCCTCCCAAATTTCCCACCATCTCGGGTCGCTGCCCGGCACAGTGGTGTTGCCGTCGATGAGAGACTGGTAGAGCGTCCCATTGTAGCTGACGATGTCCCCGGTGTTGTAGGCGTCGTGGGCACCGGTGGGCTGGCTCCAGACGGGGTAGCCCTCATCATCCAGCCCAAAGGCGTCATAGAGGGCCGGCACGCTGTCCGGCGTCCAGTCCTCCTGAGAGGTGTGGGCCTGCACCACCTTGTAGAGCTGGGGGTCTCCCACGCTGTTGGTGCCGTAGGAGAGGATCTCTCCCACAGCGTAGGCCCTGCCCGCCTCCCAAACAGGGTAGACCGTGGCAACCTCCAGCGCCTGCTCCTCCGGCAGGGTATTGGCGTAGATCTGCAGCGCTCTCCTCAGCTGCTCCGCTGCCTGTAATCGGTTCATTCACTCACCCCCAGTAAAGCGTTGAGGACCTCCGTGTCCGTGGGCTCCGGCTCCACCGGCTCCGGCGTCACCGGCGGCACATAGGTCCCGGCAGTCAGGCCCGCCGCCACCGGATAGGGTGCTCCCCGGTCCCCTGTCCGCCGGTCCGCAAGGTCCGGGTAGTCCGACACAGGGGCGGTCTGCACCGTGAAGTTCACCACGCCGCCGCGGGCCTTCAGCACGGCCAGCTCTGCCTCCGGCACCACCGCCCAGCCATCGGGGAGCTCCGGCGACTCGCAGCGCAGATTCCGGTGCCACCCGGTGGCCTCCGCCGTGATTTTGATTACCGTGTTAGGCATCCTCTGATTCCTCCTCCTCGTAGATCTCCTCTGTGGCTTCCACCTGCGTGATGTTGCCCGCCGTCTGGACGTAGATGCGCTCCGCGCCTGCCAGAAGGCCGTGGGCGGTGGCTGCGATGCGGACCTTGGTGTGGTCCGCCTCCTCCCGGCGGATTACAAAGTCCCCCGCCGTGCCCGCGCTCTCGCAGATGTACTCCGTGCCCTTGGCCGCGGTGTCATAGACCCGGATGTGCGCCCCGCCGGCTACCTTCGGCAGGGGAAAGGCCGCGGTCTGCCCTCCTGTCAGCGCCATGATCTCGTCAACGGCGTCGCTGCGATAGACGGTTACTGTCCTTGTCATAGCTCCCTCCTTTTGTGCTTCACCGCCTCTTGGCGGTATTTGCAGCTTGCTGTGCTCAACAAGGGGAAAAGAGCCGGGGCATCTTGCCCTCTTTTGTGCAACTGTTTTAGCAGAGTGTGTTGTTTTTTTCCTATGCACAGGAGAAAACCGCCATAGTAGGGGTATATTAGGCAGCAAAATACATGAGACAAGAAAAAATTCTCTAAAAATCAACTTGATGATATTGACAGGAGCGCTTTTCCGTGCTATTATCTTTAGGCTGACGAATCGTTGGGAAGGTATATGCGGGTATAGCACAATGGCTAGGGCACCAGCCTTCCAAGCTGGGGATGCGAGTTCGATTCTCGTTACCCGCTCCATATGCGCCAG
>CAJFUI010000105.1 GCA_904420145.1 uncultured Oscillospiraceae bacterium | reverse complement strand
TTCAACCCCACCGCCAAGTTTGAGCAGGCCTTCGTGGAGCGCAAGGACATGGAGTACAGCTACAACGACGGCGACCTCTACTACTTTATGGATATGGAGACCTACGACATGCTGCCCATCGGCAAGGATGTGCTGGGTGACGCCTTTAAGTTTGTCAAGGAGAACATGACCTGCAAGGTCCTCTCCTACAAGGGGAATGTCTTCGGCGTGGAGGCCCCCAACTTTGTGGATCTGGAGGTCACGGAAACCGAGCCCGGCTTTGCCGGCAACACCGCTACCAACGTGACCAAGCCCGCCACTCTGGAGACCGGAGCGGAGATCAAGGTGCCCCTGTTTATCAATATCGGCGACAAGATCACCATCGACACCCGCACCGGCGAGTATTTAGGCCGCAGCAAGAACTGATCGCGGGTGTCGCCGCGCCGAAAGGCGCGTCCAAGCGTTTTGCCGGAGGCAAAACCTTGCCGCAGGCGGGCTTCGCCTGCCGAGGAAGTGAAATCAAAGGGGTCCCCGGTCAACAAAGTTGACTGGGGAACACCCGCACTGGCGAGTATTTAGGCCGCAGCAAGGGTTGATAGCCGCAAGATTTTCTATACCAAACCGCAGCCCAGCGGAGCGGGTGCGGTTTGGAGAGGAGACGCAAGGAAGCGCGCAGAATTTTCGCCGGGAGGCGGAAATGGAGCGGAGCGGACTTGGCGGCGACGAAGGCCGCAGCAAGAACTGATCGCATACCATATTTCTGATCCGCCGTAGAATACTGTCGGGGGAGTATCCCCCCAAGAAAGGAGACCGTTATGGAAATTTTAGAAAAAGTCGCGTATTTGAAGGGCTTGGCCGAGGGCCTTGGGCTGGATGAGCAGTCCAAAGAGGGCAAGCTGATTTCCGTGATGATCGACATTTTGGACGACATGGCTCTTGAAATGCAGGATCTGCGGGATGAACAGTGTGACATCGAGGAGGGGCTGGATGCCGTCAGCGACGATCTCAGCGATGTGGAGTCCTTTATCTATGAGGCCTTTGACGACGAGGATGAGGATGACGAGGACGACGATGAGGCGGAGGATGAGGACGAGGAGGAAGACGAACCCGTCTATGAGACCACCTGCCCCAACTGCGAGGAACAGATCTTCTTTGACGAGGATGTTCTGGAGGACGGCTATGTGGAGTGCCCCAACTGCGGCGAGAAGCTGGAGTTTGACGTGAGCGACCTGTCCGGCTGCGGCGGCTGCAGCGGCTGCGGCGAGGCTGCTGACGAGGATGAGGAGTAAAAAGAAGAACTGAAACAGGAGGCCATCCTATGAGGGATGGCCTCCTGTTTTGCACTGCAAAAGACACGGGCTGTCTGCAGCGGCACAGCTGAAAATTCAATGTGGGCCGGGCAGACCTGCATGGCCGGCAGCCCGTGCGGCGCTGGCTTTTTGCCGCGGCGGCCGCACCGCCGGAAGCTTTGGCACAGCAGACGGCCTATATGCTCTCCAGCAGGTGGACCTCCTTCCACTTGCCCCGGCGGTAGAAGGTGATGGAGATGACGGCGCCGATCACCCAGCCGATGGGCCAGGCCCACCAGATGCCGAGATACCCCATCCAGTGGGGGAGAATGTAGGCCAGGGCCACCCGCAAAATCAGGTCGCTGAGGGTGGTGGTCATGAACTGGCGGGCGGAGCCGGCCCCCTGCAGGATGCCGTCGCACATCTGCTTGGCGGCGACGATAATGACAAAGAGGGAGGCGGTGCGCAGGTAGGAGGCGCCGGCGGCGATGATATCCACGCTCTCTGCCGGCACGAAGATCCCCATGGCCGTCTGGGGCCAGAGGAAAAAGAAAAGGACAGAGGGGATCGTGAAGACCATGCAGAGCCAAAAGCCGCTCCTCATGCCGCTCTTCAGCCGCTCCATATGGCCGCCGCCGATGTTCTGGGCGGCGAAGCTGGCCAGCGAACTGCCCACCGAACCGTTGAGCAGCACGATGATATAGAGGAGCTTGGTGGCGGAGGAGAAGCCGCCGATAATGCCGGGGACCGTGGCGGCGAAGCTGTTGACCACGCTCTGGATCAGCAGGTTTCCCACGGAGATGAAGCTCTTCTGACAGATACCGGGGATAGCCATTTTGGAGATAGACAGCAGCAGGTGGGAGGAGAAGCGCTGGGCAGGCAGGTCCGTAATGGCGCGCAGTCGGCGCAGCAGCACGGCGAAGGAGGCCACCGCCGCTACCGCCTGACACAGCAGCGTAGCCCAGGCCAGCCCATCCACCCCCATGCCGAAGGTGGTGACAAAGAGGATGTTGAGCCCCACGTTGGACAGGGAGGAGATGATGAGAAAGACCAGCGGCGTGATGGTGTCGCCGAGGGCGGTGAAGATGCCGGTGGCGGTGTTGTAGAGAAAGATGAACAGCAGCCCGCCGGTGTAGATCTGGAGATAGGCGAGGGTGGGCTCCATCAGACTTTCCGGGGTGTTCAGCGCCATTAGCAGGGGGTGGCTGAGAAGGAGGCCGAGGCCCGTCAGCAGCAGGGCGAGGACGGCGGTGGCGATGAGGGAGGTGCTGACAGCGGTCTTCATCTTCTCCAGCCGCTTCGCCCCAAAGAGCTGGGAGACCACCACATTGACGCCGATGTTGATCCCCAGAGCCACCGACGTATAGATCATGGTGATGGGGTAGGAGATGGAAACCGCGTCCAAGGCGGCGTCGCTGATAAACTGTCCGGCAACGATGTTGTCCGCCATGCTGTAGAACTGCTGAAACACCACGCTGACGAGGGTGGGCAGGGCAAGGCGCACCATCACCCGCTCCGGCCGGCCGACGGTTAAATCTCTGGTCATCATAAAAAATTCTCTCTCCTCCTGCTCCTGTGCATTCCATCCGGTGCATTTGTTTTTTAGCTTAGTATAGAGGACCTGGCGGAAAAAAGCAAGTGGGGAGGGATCGGGCGCCGGCGCCGCGGCGGGATATTTTTGGTCAAATTGCTCCATACTGCTATGGGCGGAGATCCCTCCGGCAATCTCTGGGCGAAAAACTTCATGGGCTGAAAACGCACCAGGAATACAGGCAAAAGCTGGAGCCCATGAAGTTTTTTGCGCATGTGAGCCGTCCCGTCCCATTCCATGGGCTTTTACTTTCATAGCCGTGCCGCTGAAAGCGGCACTCGGTCAATTTTGCTGTGCTTTTGCATAGCAAAAAGGAACTTTTTTTATAAAAAATTATTGACCGGCGGCAGCTTTGGTGGTACAATACAGATTACCTGTGGAAATGGGGCTTTCTTTTTGCGCGCTTTTCGCTTTTCACGCCGGAGGGAAGCGTTTCCAACAGGGAGGCAAATCAGAGCGGGTGTTTCCCCGCCGGAAGAAAAAGGAGGTGCCGCTAAATGCGCGTGAAGATCACCTTACGGTGCAACGAGTGCAAGCAGAGAAACTACAATACTGTGAAGAACAAGAAGAACGATCCCGACCGCTTGGAGATGAACAAGTACTGCCCCTTCTGCAGGAAGCACACTGTCCACAGTGAGACCAAGTAAGAGAAAGGGAGAACAACATGGCTGAAGAAAAGAAAGTCAAGAAGGGTCGGGGCCGCTGGTTCCGCGAGATGAAAAGCGAGCTGAAGAAGGTCGTATGGCCCAGCGCCGGCAAGGTTGCCAAGAATACCGCCACTGTGATCCTCTGTTCTCTGGGGATCGGCGTATTCATCTGGATTTTTGACGGCGTGGCCGGTCTGGCCATCCAGACCCTGCTCAATGCCTTTAACGGCTAAGGGGTCGCTGAAATGGCTGAAAGTGCAAAGTGGTATGTAGCCCATACCTACTCCGGCTATGAGAATGCCGTCAAGACCACTATTGAGAAATTCGTGGCCCACCGCAACCTGCAGGACATGATCCTGGACATCCAGATCCCTATGGAGAAGGTGACTGAGGTCACCGACGCCGGCGTGGTGAAGGAAGTGGAGCGCAAGGTGTTCCCCGGCTACGTGCTCATCAAGATGGTCATGAACGACGAGACCTGGCACGTGGTGCGCAACGTCCGCGGCGTCACGGGCTTTGTCGGCAGCGCCAATAAGGCCATCCCCCTCACCGAGGATGAGGTGCTGGCCCTTGGCATGGAGAAGCGGGAGATCGTCGTACAGTACAAGGTGGGCGATCATGTCCGCATTACCGACGGCTCCATGGCCTCCTTCACCGGCGTGGTGGAGGAGATCAATCCCGAGAAGAACAAGGTCACCGTGGTGGTTACCATGTTTGGCCGCGAGATTCCCGTGGAGCTGGAGCTGGACCAGGTGGAAGTCCTGGAAAACTGAGAACAATCGCCGCAGCGCGGCACCGTGGGAGGAATTTGAGAAATTCCGCCACCACCACACTATAGCAAGGAGGTGCCTCAAATGGCACAGAAAGTCGTAGGATACGTGAAACTGCAGATCCCTGCAGGCAAAGCAACCCCCGCGCCCCCCGTTGGCCCTGCTCTGGGTCAGCACGGCGTGAACATCGCCGCTTTTACCAAGGAGTTCAACGAGCGCACCAAGAATGACATGGGCATGAT
>CAJFUI010000104.1 GCA_904420145.1 uncultured Oscillospiraceae bacterium | reverse complement strand
GAGAGGACGGTCTCTCCTGCCCCGGGCGTTACGCCCTGCTGCGGGGAAACACTGGAATCTGTTGTTCCCACAACCAGCGCCTGCTGCGGCGGGGTGAGCGGCCTACCGGTGTGCAAAGCGATAGAACACTGCACACCGCGAGAAGGGGAGCAGCAGTCGAGCGAAGCGGTAGGACATCGGTTTCCCGCTCCCCTCCAGAGTAGCCCTTAGCGCAGCGGAAAGGGCGGGTAGGAAGCGACAGACAATTCAGTACTCCACCGGGACTACCGGAATCTGCGCGGCAAGTATATTTGCGATGCCTGACAGCCTCCACCCAGTGCCGCGGGTTCTTAGGGCGCAGCCCTAAGTGGGCTTTTGGTTCCTTTTGGGCCATACCAAAAGGAACCCGCACCGGGGTGCGGAACACCCCAAACTGATAGAACAAAGTTCTATCATAGCCCGCCTCAGGAGCGCGCAGAAGCGCGGGTCCAGAACAGCCAGTCAGTGCCAAGTTTCCACCCGGACTGCCGCATACTGCGAGGCAAGAAAGTTTTGCGATCCCCACCAGCTCCCACCAAGTCTCCGGGGTTCTTAGGGCACAGCCCTAAGCGGCGTTTTGGCCACTTTTTCGCCGAGGAAAAAGTGGCTCGCCGCCGGAGCGGCGAAACTTCCCCGCCGCCGGACAGGCGGCAAAACACACAAAAAAACCGCCTGCTACAACAGCAGACGGTTTTACTGTTTCTTCTCCTGTTTCTCCAAATACCGGAGCAAAATGGTCCCCACCATGTTGGAGAGATTGCGGTTTTCCGCCTTGGCGCAGAGGGCGATCCGGTCCATGAGCGCCGTCTCTAATGTAAAGCTGTAGGTTTTCTTCTCTGCCCCCATGTTCCGTCTGTCTCCTTTCATCTGGTCTTCTGTAAAAATTTTATCTGTTCCGCTTTGGTTTTGCAACACTTATTCTGTATGACTTTGTATGACGCTGTATGACAGAACCTGACAAAAGGGCGGCCTGTCCTGAGGACAGGCCGCCCTTTTCCGTTTCCAAACGTATGGGGAAATTACTCCTCCGCCGGGAGCTTGGCCACCACGACGGCACAGCGGGGACAGAGGGCGGGGTGCTCCTTGACTGTGCCCACAGCGGTGAGCTTCTTCCAGCACCGCTCACACTTCTCCCCCTCGGCGGGGGCCACGGAGACGGACAGCTCGCTCCCCACAGACGCCTGCGCTTGGGAGACAATAAGCAGGTCCGCCAGCTCCTCCGGCGCCATCTCCGCCAGGAAGGCGTCCTCGGCGGGCACGGCGAGGGTCACAGCGGCCTCCAGGCTCTTTCCGATCTTCTTCTCGTTTCTCGCGGTCTCCAGAGCGCCGTTGACGGCGGTGCGCACCGCGATGACCCGATCCCACTTGGCCATGGCGTCGGCGCTGAGGGCGTAGCCGGCAAAGGGCTGGTTCATCTCGTTGAGAACCACGTTCCGGGGGTCGTCCCCCTCCCGGTGAGGCATGGCCTGCCAGATCTCGTCGCAGGTAAAGCAGAGGATGGGGGCAAAGAGCTTGGTGATGGTGTCTAAGATCAGCCACAGGGCAGTCTGGGCGCTGCGGCGCTTGAGGCCGTCCTTCTCCTCGCAGTAGAGGCGGTCCTTGAGAATATCAAAGTAGAAGGAGCTCAGCTCCACCACGCAGAAGTCGTTGATGGCGTGGGAGACCACGTGGAATTCATAGTTGTCATAGGCAGCGAAGCACTTTCCAATCAGCTCGTTGAGCTTGGTCACCGCCCACCGGTCCAGCTCCAGCATCTCCTCCGGGGCAACCAGCTGGTTGGGATCAAAGCCGTGGAGGTTGCCTAAGCAGTACCGGGCGGTGTTGCGGAACTTCAGATAGTTCTGAGAGAGCTGTTTGAAGATGTTGTCGGAGCAGCGCACGTCCACGTGGTAGTCGGCGGAGCCGGCCCACAGGCGCAGGATGTCCGCGCCGTATTTCTTAAAGATGTCGGCGGGGTCCACGCCGTTGCCCAGGCTCTTGTGCATGGCCTTGCCCTCGCCGTCCACGGTCCAGCCGTGGGTGACGCACTCCCGGAAGGGCGCACCGTTGCCGAAGGCGCCCACGGCGGTGAGGAGGCTGGACTGGAACCAGCCCCGGTACTGGTCCAGGCCCTCGAGATACATGGTGGCCGGCCAGAACCCCTGGTCCTTCTGCATGGAGGCGTAGTGGGTGGAGCCGGAGTCAAACCAGCCGTCCAGGGTGTCCTCCTCCTTGGTAAAGCCGCTCTTCGCGCCGCAGTGGGGGCAGGCGAAGTCCTTGGGGAGAATGTCGGATGCCTCCATCTCGTACCATGCGTTGGAGCCCTTTTCCGCGAAGAGGCGGCTGACCGCCTGGATGGTCTCGTCGGTGCAGATGGGCTTGCCGCAGTCCGCGCAGTAGAACACGGGGATGGGCAGACCCCACCGGCGCTGGCGGCTGATGCACCAGTCGGTGCGCTCCCGGATCATGGACTTCATCCGGTCAATGCCCCATGCAGGGACCCAGCGGACGTCGTCGCAAGCGGCGCAGGCCTCGTCCTTAAAGGACTCCACGGAGCAGAACCACTGGGGGGTGGCCCGGAAGATGATGGGCTTCTTGCAGCGCCAG
>CAJFUI010000103.1 GCA_904420145.1 uncultured Oscillospiraceae bacterium | reverse complement strand
GGAGGTGACGCCGGACAGCTCGATCTTGGCCTTCTCGGCGGCCTCCTTCAGCCGCTGCATGGCCACCTTGTCGCCGCTGAGGTCTACGCCGTCGCTCTTCTTGAACTCGGCGACCATCCAGTCCATGATGCACTTATCAAAGTCGTCGCCGCCGAGGCGGTTTTTGCCGGCGGTAGCTAACACCTCGATGACGCCGTCGCCGATCTCCAGGATGGACACATCGAAGGTGCCGCCGCCGAGATCATAGACCATGATCTTCTGGTCGGACTCCTTATCCAAGCCGTAGGCCAGCGCTGCGGCGGTGGGCTCGTTGATAATCCGCTTGACCTCGAGGCCCGCAATCTTGCCGGCATCCTTGGTGGCCTGGCGCTGGGCGTCGGTGAAGTAGGCAGGGACGGTAATCACCGCCTCGGTGACCGTCTGGCCCAGATAGGCCTCGGCGTCCGCCTTCAGCTTCTGCAGAATCATGGCGGAGATCTCCTGCGGCGTGTACTTCTTGCCGTCGATGGTGACCTTGTAGTCGCTGCCCATCTCACGCTTGATGGACATAATGGTCCGGTCGGGGTTTGTGATAGCTTGGCGCTTTGCCACTTGGCCCACCATACGCTCGCCGGTCTTGGAGAACGCCACCACAGACGGGGTGGTCCGGTTGCCCTCCGCGTTGGGGATGACGACGGACTCGCCGCCCTCCATCACAGCCACACAGCTATTGGTTGTACCTAAGTCGATACCGATTACTTTCGCCATAATAAATGCCTCCTAAATCTATAGAAAAATTTTTATTTTTAACAAATTTCTTTGGGATATGCTTTTTCTTTTATTTTTCCAAGGACATGTGCCTTGGTAAAACACCTCGACTCAGCCGCCTTGGGCGGCGTCACCAGTGACCGATGTCACTGGTGTCCTCCAGCCGAAGCCCAGCGCAGCGGGTTCGGCTGGAAAATGCATTTAGTTTGCCACCTGCACCGCGGCGAAGCGGATCACCCTGTCTCCGAGCAGAAACCCCTTCTGAAAGACCTGGGCTACCACATTCTCCCCTAAATTCTCATCCTCAATGTGCATCACGGCGTTGTGCTTCTCCGGATCGAAGGTCTCGCCCTTGGGATCCAGCACGGTGACGCCCAGCTTGGTCAGGATGCCCTGCAGCTGGTGGAAGATCATCTCCATACCCTTCTTGTGGACGTTGTCCTCGTCCCCCTCTTGGGAGACCGCCCGCTCTAAGTTGTCATAGACCTCGAGGAATTTGGAGAGGGTGTCGATCTTCGCGTCCTGATAGATATTCTCCTTCTCCTTCTGGGTCCGCTTTCTGTAGTTATCATATTCCGCCATCAGCCGGAGATGCTGGTCATTGAGATTGCTCAGCTGCTCGGCCAAGTTCTCCATCTTTTCCATCTCCTCCTTGGTGACGGTGTAGGTCTCGGTCACCTCGGCATTTTCCGACGGCACAGCCTCCTCGGCCGCAGCGGCGGGGGTATCCTGCTCCTCTATGGGAGCGGTATTTTCTTTCTTACTCATCCTTCGTTTTCCTCCTTAGGCTTTGGCAGAAGGCCCTCCTTTTTTTCTTCCGGTTTCCCAAACATTTTGGTCAATCCCTCGGCAAAGTAGCTCAGCCGGGCGGCCACGGTGGCGTAGTCCATCCGAGTGGGGCCGACCACGCCGATCAACCCCCGCATATTGTCCCCAATATCGTAGCTGGCCACCACCACACTGGTATCCTTCAGGGCCTCATTGACATTCTCCGGTCCAATCAGGATCTGCATGCTTTTACCGTTGGCGGGCACCGGCAGATCCTCGGGATTCTCCACCATGAAGCTCATAAGCTCATGGGCCTTATCCACGTCCCGAAACTCCGGCAGCTTCAAAATGTTGTTGGCGCCGGCGGTAACCGCCCGGTTCTTCTCGCTGCCCTCCAGCACATCGGCGGCGTACTCCACCACTAAATTCAGCGTCATAAAGAGAGACGGCGAGGTCTGGGAAGAGAGGGACATCAGCCGCTGGTTCATCTCTGCAATATGGAGATGGGTAAAGTGGGCGTTGAGCAGCGCCGCAAGGGCGGAGAGCTCGTCAGGCGACACCGCCATCTCCGTGTGGAGCAGCCGGCTTTTCACCCGGCTGTCCTCGGTCATCACCACGGCGATAAAGCTTCTCTCGTCCACACTCAGCAGATCAAACCGCTGCACCGCCACCTCCGTCTTGACGCCAGCCATGGCGTAGGCCGGGTAGTTCACCAGCGCCGCCGCCATCTGTCCGGCCTTGGAAATCACCCCGTCCAGCTCCTGCATCTTCATCTGCAGGGCCTGGTTGATCTCCTCCGTCTCCTGCAGGCTCAACGCCCGCTGCTCCATGAGCTCGTTGACATAGAGCCGGTAGCCCTTGGGGGAGGGAATCCTTCCGGCGGAGGTGTGGGGCTGTTCCAAATAGCCCATCTCCACCAAATCTGCCAGCTCGTTGCGGACGGTGGCGCTGCTGACGTTGCTGCTCATCTGCGCCGCGATGGCCTTGGAGCCGATGGGCTCGGCTGTGGAGATATAGTTCTCGATCACCACTTTCAATATTTCCTTTTTCCGTGGCGTCAATTCCATAGGCCGCTCCTTTAGCACTCCTTCTTTCCGAGTGCTAAACAGAGTGTATCACCTTAAGCGGCACTTGTCAATGGTTTCCGGTTCGTGGTCTTTTAACAATTTGTAAATTCCGGTTAAAACTTCAGCAGAGCAGAAAAAGGACAGCGGCACTGCGCGCACCGCTGTCCTTCTGATTTCATCCCGGCCAACCCTTAGCAGGGACCATTCCTATATCTGTTATCTGCATATCCTTATCTGCGCCGGCCGCCAAAGGAGCCCCGGCGGCCGCCTCCGCCGCGGCGGCCGCCAAAGCTGCCTCGGCGGCTGCTCCCACCGAAAGAGCCGCCCCGGGAGCCGCCAAAGGAGCCTGTACGGACGCCCCCACCGAAGCTGCCCCGGCTGCCGCCGGAGGGCCTGGATCCACCGCCCATGGGAGGACGTCCCCCAAAGAATCCGCCATGCGGAGAATAGGGCGGTCTGGGCGGACGGGGAACCCCTTGCCGGCGAAACCATGCCCCGCCGGGACGGTGCCACCAGAGGATGGGCCGGTAGATCACCGGGGGCACAGGTATAGTCCCGTAGCGGCGGTACCACGTGTTGTAGCGCATCTGGTCAATCATGGTAAACAGGCACAGCAGTATAATCAGAAGCACTACCACCGGCACAAGGAGCGCCACCGCGGTAAAGCCGCCGGCGCTGTAGCCGTTGTCACGGAAGAGCAGATGGACGTTGGCAAAGAGGTTCAGCGCCGCTGTATCGTAGTCTCCCGCCTGTACGGATTCATAGAGACAGGTGTCCACAAAGCTGCCCGCTTGGCTGGCCAACCGGTCATAAAAGCCTCCGGAGGCCGCCACGCTGTATTCCCCTGTTCCCGTGTCAAGGAGCAGGAGGGCGTCATTCGTCCCCAACTCTATTCTGTCAAACCAGTCCCACGCCGCATCTTCGGCGCCACCCGCAGCAGAGCGCACTGTCACCACCGCCATAATGCTGCCGCTCCAATCGTCCCAGTTGGCGTTGTAGAGGGAGAGGGACTGCTCCGTCTTGGCCGACAGTACACCTGCCTCATCCACGATGTACTGCTCATAGTAGGCCGTGGACAACGAGGTGTCCAGCGCATCCCCGCCGTCCGGCACAACAACAGCGGGCCGGCGGCTCAGTCCCCAGGCGGAGGCGGCCGCGATGGCCAGCACCATCACCAAAATGGCGACGCCCTTCTTCTGAAATACTTTCATCAAACTCCTCCTTTTGTGGGATGCCAAGCGCCCTCCTGCTAAGCGGCGGCCGTTCCTCCTTAGGGGGCAGACTGTAAATCTGTCCCCCGGAGGCCCCATCGGCCGGCCTTCGGGCCCGCCGGCGTCTCAGCGCCTCAGCTCGAGAAGCTTCGCCTTCAGCTCGCCCTCGATCTTGTGTCCCACCCGATGTCCCATCGGGCGGGAGCCCTGTCATTTCACTTCCTCGGCGGGCAAAGCCCGCCTGCGGTAAGGTTTTGCTCCGCAACCCCTTGGACGCCCCTTTCGGGGCGATGCGGCGGTCGCCGCAGAGCTGGGCAAAAACTCCCCCGCTCTCCTTATCAGCTCCGCAGCTCTAAGAGCTTCGCCTTCAGCTCGCCCTCGATCTTGCCCAGCTCCGCTTCCGCCTCGCGGCGCTTCTGGGCGCCGTCCTTCTGGATCTGGATCACCTCGTCCAAGGTGGAGATCAGCTGCTGATTGGTGTGCTGGAGGGTCTCAATGTCCACGATGCTCCGCTCGGCCTCCTTGGCGGCGGCCACGGTGCCCATCTTCAGCATGTCAGCGTTTTTCTTCAGCATCTCGTTGGTGGCCTCAGTGACGGCGCTCTGGGCAGCGGTAGCCTTGCGGCTGTTCTCGAGGCCCAGAGCCAGCACCATCTGGCTCTTCCACAGGGGGATGGTGTTCACTAAGGAGCTCTGAATCTTCTCCACCATCAGCGTGTCGTTGTTCTGGAGCATCCGGGTCTGGGGACCCATCTGGATGGAGATCATCCGCGTCAGCTCCAAATCGTGGAGCTTCTTCTCAAAGCGGTCGCACATCTGCACCAGGTCGTTATAGGCCTGCGCGTCCTCCGAGGTGCCGGAGGCCTCCGCCTTTTTCCGCAGCTCCTCCAGCTCGGTGGTGCGGACCTGCTCCAGCTTCTTCTTGCCGGCCAGGATATACATGGTCAGCTCCTTGTAGTACTTCAGGTTCAGCTCATACATCTGGTCGAACATGGCGATGTCCTTCATCAGGGCGATCTGGTGCTGCTCCAGCTCCCGGGCGATCTTTTCCACGCTCTCCTCAGCCTTGCCGTACTGGGCCTTCATGGTCTCCAGCTTGTTGCCGGCCTTTTTGAACAGGCCGAACAGGCCCTTCTTCTCTTCCTCCTCGCCGAAGTCCTTGAGCTCCACCACCAACTCCGTTAGGGTGTCCCCCACCTCGCCAAGGTCCTTGTTGCGCACCTTGCTGAGGGCGTTCTCCGAGAAGGAGGCCACACTCTTCTGGGCGGCGGAGCCGTACTCGAGGATCATCTGGCTGTCGCTGATGTCGATCTTCTGGGAAAAATCGTCCACCATCTTCTTCTCCGCGTCGGTGAGCATGGAGTCGTCCAGCTTCACCGGCTCCACTTCCTTCTTCTCCGCCTCAGCGGCGGGGGGCTCGCTCCCCAGCACCAACTGGGGCACCTCCGCGGCGGCGTTGGGGGTCAAGGTCAGCTCAGGCATTTGATTCGCGTTGTCGCTCATGGTTGCTTCCTCCGTCTATGATAAAGTTTGATCGTCTGTCTCTGTTTTTTTGCCGCCTAATTCAGCCATGCCTTTTGCGGCGGGGGCAAAGCCCCCCTCTTCTGGGGCTGCCGCCGCTTCGCTCCGGCGCCGGCAGAAATACTGCCGCCAAGAAAAAGCCGCCCCGCCCGCCATGGCCAGCAGCAGAAGCAGCCATGGCAGCCATTCTTTTTTCTCCCAAGTTCCCCTCTCCCAAGGCGCAAGCAGGCAGCAAAGCACCCACAGAAGGGTCAAAGCCGAAAGGAACACCCCGCCCCGCAGGGCGTACCGGGCAGTCTTCTCCTGCCTCCAAAAAATCCCCTGATAGAAGAAGATCAGGGCCAGCGCCCCCCTTGTGGCGCAGGAGATCCAGAACTCCCATCCGATCTCCTCTAAAATCTCCGGCGAGAAGATCTCCCCCGCCGCGAGGCGGTGATACAGGTCCACCTTCTGCCAAATAGACCAGCAGCTTCCAACCGCCACAACCAGCATCAGCCACCGAAGCCACTGGGATCTCGTCCGTTCCATGGCACCGTGCTCCTTTCCTTCCGCCACATTGGGAAAGCAAACTTCCGTGGGGCTATCTATCCGGCCGCAGCTTTACAGCTTCAGATCGATGTCGCTGCCGTCGGCGTTTTTGGTGGTCTCCGCCTCCATATGCTCCCCGGCCAATCCCTCCCGGGCCAGCATGGTCTCCAGCACGGTGATGTCGCTGGAGATGTCCATAGCCTCGCTGCCGAAGAGGGCGTCCAGCTGCTTCTCAAAGGCGGCGACGATGGTGTCCATGATCTCCTCCACCCGCCGCATGGTGCCGCTGATATTCTCCCCGGCCACGCCGGCGGCGCCCATGCGGTCATAGGCGTTGAGCAGCTTCAGGGTGGTGGGCAGATAGTAGTCCATAAAGCGGCGGATCTGGGGCAGCTTCTCCGGCTCCGCCTTCACCTGGGCAAAAATCCGCCCTGTGACGGCCTCCAGCCGGTCGATCTGGGCGGAGATCTTCTCGTCGGCGATGGCGTCGTTGAGGCGCTTCATCTCGGAGAGGGCCAGCTTCCCGTCCTTGATCATTTTGTCCAGCTCCGCATTGCCTGTGGGCTGCTCCTCCGGCTCCGGCGCCTTTGGCACCGACACCTCCACATCCGGGCACACCGCCCGCAGCAGCAGAAACACCCCGGCGGACAAGAACGCGGCGATCAGAAAATGTCCCACCGCGTACAGCGGGAAGAACAGGGCATAGAGGATCCAAACCGCCGCTACGCCGTAGTAGGGGGCCACGGATCTGCGCGTTGTCTTCTCCATAAAACCGCCTCCAAAGTATACTTTTATGGGGTTATCATACGCTATTTTCTTACCGGGGTCAAGAACATGGCGGTGCTCTTCACAAATTCTTCACCCTCCGCGGCAAAGAGTACCGCTTTGCCAAAAACCGTGCTCCGGAACCTAACAAAACCAGTTCCCCTTTCCAACGAGGCAGATTGGCCCCTTGCCAGCAAGAGGCCCGCTACCTCCAAAGGGAGAAGCGGGCCTCTTGGTCTCTTCTATAACTTGGGCAGGGCGGAGACGATGCACGCCCTCCCTATTGTGCCGCCCGGGCGGCTACCGGGACCACCTTGCCGTCGGCATGGATATCTTGGATCACCTTCCGGGGGCACTTGCTGGCACAGGTGCCGCAGGAGGTGCACTTGCTGTAGTCGATCACCGCAATATTGTCCACAATGGACACCGCCCCGGTGGGGCAGTTCTTCTCACACAGGCGGCAGGTGATGCAGGAGAAGGCGCATTTGTTCCGGGCGATAGCTCCCTTGTCCTTACTGGCACAGTTGACCAGCACATCGGCGGCGTAGGGGACATCGATAATCAGCCCCCGTGGGCAGACCTCCATGCAGTGCTGGCAGTTGGTGCATTTATCCCGGTCCACCTCCGCTACACCGTAGCTGTTGATGTGGATGGCATCAAAGTGGCAGGCACGGACGCAGCTGCCAAAGCCAAAGCAGCCGTAGGCGCAGGAGAGGGGGCCGTTTCCCACAATGCGGGCGGCGCTCTCACAGTCGGGGATTCCCACATAGTCGTACTTCTTGTTGGCCCGGCTGCCGCCGGCGCAGCGGACAAAGGCCACCCGCCGCTCCGCAGCGGTGACCTCCACACCCATGATGGAGGCGATGTAGGAGGTCTGAGCCCCGGAGCAGACGGGGCAGGCGTTCACCGGCGCGGCTCCGCTGACAATGGCCTCGGCGCAGGCGGCGCAGCCGGCAAAGCCGCAGCCGCCGCAGTTGGCCCCAGGAAGGGTGTTCTGCACCTCCTCAATGCGCGGATCCTTCTGCACCTCAAAAATTTTGGAGGCCACAGCCAGGATCAGGCCGAAGGCCGCCCCAAGGACGCCCAGAAGCAGCACCCCATAAAAGATTGTCGCCATAGCTTTTCCCTCCTTACCAGACCTGCAGGCCGCTGAAGCCGCCGAAGGCCAGCGCCATCAGTCCGGCGGTAATCAGGGCGATGGGGAAACCGCGAAAGCACTTGGGCGGGGAGGACACCATGTCCAGCCGCTCCCGAATACTGGCGAAGAGCACAATGGCCAGCAGGAAGCCGATGCCGCCGGTGACGCCGTAGACCACGGATTCGATGAAGTTATACTCGTTCTGCACGTTCAGCAGCGCCACGCCCAGCACCGCGCAGTTGGTGGTAATCAGCGGCAGATAGACCCCCAGCGCCTCGTAGAGGCTGGGCACCATCTTCTGCAGAAACATCTCCACAAACTGCACCAGGGCGGCGATCACTAAGATGAAGGCCACCGTCTGCATAAATCCAAGGCCCAGGGCCACCAACAGCTCATTGACAAAGTAGCAGATGCCGGAGGCGAGGCCCATGACGAAGATCACCGCGAAGCCCATGCCGATGGCCGTGTCCATCTTCTTGGAGACGCCAAGGAAGGGGCAGCAGCCCAAAAACTGCACTAAAATGAAGTTGTTGATCAAAATCGCCCCAAGGGCGATGGAGAGGAGCTTCGTTACATCCATGTCACTTGCCTCCCTTCCGCGCTGAGCGGTCCTGCATCCACTGGACCACGGCGATCAGCACGCCGAGGGTCAAAAATCCGCCTACCGGCAGCACCAGCATCTGCGCGCCGTAGCTCTCCGGGAAGATGCGGATGCCCTCCCCGCCATTGAGGACGCCGCTGCCGAAGGTGCCGCTGCCGAGAAACTCCCGGATCACGCTCATGACCACCAGCACAAGGGTGTAGCCCAGCCCCTGGCAGATACCGTCCACCGCGGAGGGCAGCACCCGGTTTTTCGAGGCGAAGGCCTCCGCCCGTGCCAAGATGATGCAGTTGACCACGATCAGGGGGATAAACACGCCTAAGGACTCGGCGATATCCTGTAAGTAGGCCTGCAGCAGCAGATCCACCATAGTGACAAAGCCGGCGATCACCACTACATAGGCGGCGATGCGGATCTTGTCAGGGATGATCTTGCGCAGCAGGGAGATAAAAATATTGGACAGCGCCAGAATGATGGTCACCGACACCCCCATGCCAAGGCCGTTGGAGAGGGAGGTGGTGATGGCCATGGTAGAGCACATGCCCAGCTGCTGCACCAGCACCGGATTCTGGGTCAAAAGCCCCTCTTTCAGCTGTTTTTTGAAATTCATCTTCCTCAGCCCTCCTCTGCGCTTTGTAAGACAGGCACCGTGGCCGCCACGGCATCTAAGGCCGCATTGACGCCATCAGCTACGCCCCGGGAACTGAAGGTCGCCCCGGAGACCGCGTCAAATCGGTTTTCCTCCCCGCTGTTCACCGTGATGGGGGAGGTAAGCCCCACAAACCGGTCCAGCACCTCCTGGCTCTCCACCACCTTGGTGCCGATGTTCTTGGTCTCGCTGTGGGTGACCACGGAGACGCCGGTGACCCGGCAGTTGAGATCCACCCCCACCACCAGGCTCATCTCTCCGCCGAAGCCGCTGCTGGTCACCTCGCAGACGTAGCCGACAGTCTCGCCGTTGGAGATAGCTTCGCTGAGGGAGGTCACCCCCTCCTCCGTGGGGAAACCCTCCATACTCTGGTAGGAATCCGCGGCCAGAACCTGCTGCATGGCGGCCTCCGTCTTGCGGCGGTTGGATTCCTCAATGATAGGGGCGGTCATATAATTGACAATGCCCAGCAGCAGCGCGGTAACCACGGTGATGCCCAGCAGCGTCACCGTCAGCCGGATGGTATAGGGCTTATCCAGCTGCAGCTTGGCGGCCTTTCCTTCCGCCCTCCTGCTCTTTTCCACTGCCGCCTCTGCTTTTTCCTTCTTCCACTTCATTTCCCAGACGCCTCCTTCTTCTTGAAGATAGAGGTTCTCGGCACCCCGAAGCGCCGGGGCTTGACATATTTATCGATCAGCCATACCACCAGGTTCATGCACAAAATCGAGTAGCACACACCCTCGTTATAGCTGCCAAAATAGCGGATGAACACAGTGATGAGGCCGCAGCCCACGCCGAAAATAATCTGTCCCCGGCGGCTGACAGGGGAGGTAACATAGTCAGTGGCCATGAAAATGGCGCCAAGGAGCAGTCCGCCGCCCAGCACATTGTAGAGCATCCACTGCATGGGGTCGTTGCCCCGGGGGAAGAGGAAGGTCAAGACGGCCACTGTTCCTACATAGGAGACAGGGATGTTCCACAAAATCACCTTGCGGCCCAGCAGCCACACAAACCCCAGCAGCAGGCACATGGCCGAGACCTCACCTAAGCTGCCACCGTGCTGCCCGATAAACATCTGCACCGGGTCGTAGACCGCCTGCAGCCCGGATAGGTCATTGGCGTGGAGATAGGACATGGGGGTGGGATAGGTCACCACATCCACCGCGCCCCATACGGCGGCCCGGGTGCCCGGCGCCGCCCAGGTGCTCATAATGTCAGCCCAGGAGAACAAAAAGGCACGGCCGGCCAGCGCCGGATTGAGGAAGTTCTTGCCGATGCCGCCGTAGAGCTGCTTGACAATGACAATGGCGAAAAAGTCTCCGATGAGAATCGTCCAGTAGGGAATGGTCACCGGGCAGACAAAGGCCAGCAGCATCCCGGTAACGGCGGCGGAGCAGTCCCCCACCGTCTGCTTCTGCCGGCTGATAAGGCGGTAGAGGGCCTCAAAGGCTACACAGCCCGCCATGGAGAAGAGCGTCACCGTCAAGGCCCGCAGCCCGAAGTTATACACCGCGAAGGCCAAGGCCGGCAGCAGGGCGATGAGCACGTCGATCATGATGGAGCGGGCGTCCTCTTTGGTGCGGATATGGGGGGAGGAGGAGGCCTTGAGCCTCAGTTCTTTATAGTCCGTCACGGCTTAGCCCTCCTTCTTTTCCGCCGCGGCCGCCTTGGCGGCGGCCCGCTGGGCGTTGATCTTTTGTTTCGCGGTGCGGAAGGCCTGCACAAGATGGAGCCGGCCGGGACAGATATAGGCGCAGGCGCCGCACTCAATGCAGTCGGTCACATGCCCCGCCTCCAGCTCGGCCAGCATGCCCTTTTGCTCATACATGTACAAAAACAGGGGCTGGAGCCGCATGGGACAGACGCTGGTGCACTTGCCGCAGCGGATGCAGGTGGGATTGTCCACTGTCCGCTCCTCGTCCTTGGCAAAGGCGAGGATGCCGTTGGTGCACTTGCCCACAGGCACATCGGTGCGGTACTGGGCATTGCCCATCATAGGCCCGCCCATCAAAATCTTAAAGGTCTTCTCACTGACGCCGCCGCAGTAGTTGAGCAGGTCATTCAGGGGCGTGCCCACCCGGCATTCGAGGTTCTTGGGTTCCATCACCCCCGAGCCGGAGACGGTGACGATCCGCCGGATCACCGGCATGCCTTGGTACACCGCCCGGTAGATGGCGGCGGTGGTGTCCACGTTGAACACCGCGCAGCCGATGGCGGCGGGCAGCTGTCCGGGGGGCACCTGCCGGCCGGTAATGGACTGGCACAGCTGTTTCTCAGCGCCCTGGGGGTAGCGGGTGTGGAGGGCGTCCACCACCACCGGCGCCTTCATCTCCTCGATCTTCCGGCGCAGGATCTCCGCGGCGTTGAGCTTGTTGACCTCGATCCCCACGTGAACCTTATCCACATGGAACGCCCGGGCCAGCAGCTTCGCTCCGCCGATGACCTCCTCCGGGTACTCCAGCAGGAGGCGGTGGTCGCTGGTGAGGTAGGGCTCGCACTCCGAGGCGTTGATGATCACTGTGTCCACCTTGCCGATGCCGGAGCTGATCTTCACGTGGGTGGGGAAGGTGGCGCCGCCAAGGCCCACAATCCCGGCGTTCTTCACGATCTCCACCAGCTCCTCGCTGGTGAGGCTGTCCGGATGGTCCGCCGGCTTCACAGACTCGTGGAGGGCGTCCTCATAGTCGTTTTTGATCACCACGCTGAGCACATCCATGCCGTTGAAGTGGGGCCGGGGCTCCACCGCCGTCACCGTGCCGGAGATACTGGCGTGGATGGGGGCGGAGACGTAGGCCGTCATCTCCCCGATGAGCTGTCCCACCTTCACATGGTCCCCCACCGCCACGCAGGGCCTGCAGGGGGCGCCGATGTGCAGGGACATGGGGATCACCACCTGCTCAGGGGGCGGAAGCTGTTCTATGGGCTTCTTGTTGGTCGCCGCTTTCTTGTCCCGGGGGTGGATGCCCCCGAAGAAGGGCTGTGCCATATCCTTCACCTCTCTCTGCTTCTGCGAAAAAACACCCGGCGGCCCACTGTGCCGCCGACGCTTTTTCTCTCATTTCGTCTATCAATATACACCCTGGGCCCCCTCTCTGTCCAGCATTTTTGACAGGAAAATCCCCAAAAAATTTGGAATTTTTTGACATTATTTTAACAATCCAACCCCGTTTGGCAAAGCTCCCTCCATGCACCTGCTTGCTATTTCTTTCTCCCTATGCTATAGTGGCCACAGGGAAGCTGCCCGGCTGCGGACAGCGAAAGAACAGGGCGCCCCTCTCTCCTCAGCATCAATCTATGAACCGGCGCCATCCTTCATGCTCTTTGGCAGGGACGGCGCTACTTTTTCAAAGGAGGAAGCAGCTTATGGAGTATCTCGACCGCGCGGCCATCAAGGCGGAGGCCAAGCAGCTCATCCGCACCGGGCAGCGCTCCGTACTGGGGATGAGCGCCATCTACTTTCTGATCTCCTTCATTCTCTCCGGTATGGAGTTCCTATTTTCCCGCTTCAGCGGCGAGGAGTCTCTTGTTTACGGCTTTATCACCATCCTTGTGAACCTCTTCTCCTCGGTGCTCAGCGCCGGGTTCGTCTTCTTCTGCATGGCCATCCGCCGGGGAGAAGTAGCCCCCTTCTCCATGCTCTTTGACGGCTTCGGCATGGCGGGCAAGGTGATCGCGCTGTCCATTTGGATGGGCCTGCGGGTCCTTCTCTGGGGCATGCTCTTTGTCATCCCCGGCATTGTGGCCCTCTACCGCTACCGCTTTGCCCTCTACAACCTGCTGGAGAACCCGGACCTCACCGCCAATCAGGCCATCGCCCTGAGCAAGATCCAGACCGAGGGCATGAAGGGCCAGCTCTTTGTCCTCGATCTGAGCTACATCGGCTGGTATATTGTGGTGCTGGCCATCGGGACCCCTATCGCCTACTGGGCCATTCTGACCGGAAGCCTGTCGCTGGCGAATCTGCTCAGCACCTTGATCGTCAACCTGTTCGGGATCTATCTGGTCCCCTACATGCAGCTGGCGGACCTCGGCTACTACGAGGCGGGCAAGCGGATCATCTCCCCCTACCCCGGCGCGGACGGCCCCTACCACGGCGGAGGGCTGTAATCGTCGCCCCGCCCCGCGCCGGCGGGGACAGTCCGCCCTGCCGCACAGGGGCTCGGGAGGTTTCCATGCTGATCTACGTATCGTCCATTCCCGCGGCGGAGGGCCGCGCCAAATTTGAACAGGTCTACCGCCACTACCGCGGCCTGATGTACGAGGCGGCCTTCCGCCTTTTGGGCAGCGAGGAGGACGCGGAGGACGCCGTCCATCAGGCGTTTTTGTACCTCGCTGAAAATATTTCAAAAATTTCTGAGCCAATCTGCACCAAAACGCGAAGCTACGTCGTTATAATAGTAGAGAGCAAATCTCTCGACATGCTCCGCCGGCGAAAGCGCCGGCCCACGGTGGAGCTCGGCGAGAACACCCCCGGCCTGTCCGCGGCGCTGCCGGAGGACCGCGGCCTCGCCGCCGCCATCGCCAAGCTGCCCGGCCGGGAGCGGGAGCTGATTCTGCTCAAATACGCCTACGGCTACACCAACAGCGAGTGCGCCAAGCTGTTCGGCCTGAGCTATCACGGCATCCACAGCCTGGACCAGCGGGCCAAGAACAAGCTGCGGCAGCTGCTGCAGGAGGAGGGGATCGACGTATGAACCAAAAACAGAGCGACGCGCTGCTGCAGGAGGCGGCCCGGGACGTCTGCCGCGCCATGGCCGACGCCCTCCCCGCCCCGGAGGACTGCGCCCACGCCTTCTCCCCCGCCTTTGACCGGAAGATGCGCCCCCTCCTCCGCCGGCAGGCCTATCGCCCCCTGCTGCGTCAGGCGGCCGCGGTGCTGCTGGCCGCCTTTGTGGGCCTTGGCGCCTGGCTCCTGGTGGACGGCGACGCCCGGGCCGCCTTCCTCCGCTGGGTGCGGGAGGTCTATGAGACCCACCTCCTCTACCGCTTCCAAGGGGAGGCCGTCGAGGCGGACCACGCCGCCTACGCCCCCACTTGGCTCCCCGCAGGCTACGTGGAGACGGAGCGGCACGAGCTCTACAGCCAGACTGTCATCATCTACGAAAACGCAGAGGGCCAGCAGCTCTCATTTAGCTGCGGCGTGATGCAGGAGGGCGCCGCGGTGGGCGTCATCTTGGAGGGGGCCGCGGAGGAGGCGGTGACCGTGTCCGGCCTCCCCGGCTTCTACTACGAGGACCCGGAGGGCGACGACCAAAGTACTTTAATTTGGATGGACGAATCCCTCGGCCTCAGCTTCGACCTCCAAACCTTCGAGGATTTCTCCGTCATGCTGCACATAGCAGAGAGCGTCGATTTGGTGAAATAGCCAAAAGATAAAAAATTCCAAAAAATTTGTCAGTTCCCTGCACCAAAACCACCTCCCTCCGACGTTGTAATAGTAGACGCGTCGGAAGGGAGGTGATTTTTTGAAGAAGCTGCTGAGCCTGCGGCCTCCCTGAAACACTGCGCCACGCAATCCATCCCGCGTTTCATTTTTTAGAAAATTTGACAATCTACTATTTTGATTTGGATAAATTTTTATTTACATATCACAAAATTTATGATATCTATGATATAGGCTTACAAGGAGGAACAACGTATGAAACAGGTGGTGCTGGGAATCGGCATGCTCCTCAGCGGCGTGCTGGGCTTCTCCTTTTTGGGCTTTGTGTCCATGTTTTTCCCGGTGGACGCGATTATTCTTCTCTTGGCGCTCATCTACATCGTGATGGCCTCCTACGGGCTGGTGGTCGCCACCCGGGCGGCCCTCCACGGGGAGGAGCAGGAGAAGAAGGAGCAGCCGGAAAAGGCGAAGGAGGAATAGGGGAACCGCGTACAAGGTTCACGGAACCAGAGCAAATCACGCATGAGGGAGGACCAATTGATGAAAACTCTTCTGCGGGAGGTTAGCCCATGACGCCCGCGCTGGTTGTCCTTTGCGGATTTTTCTTTCTCACCTTCCTGCTGCTCTCCGGTCAGGCGAAGCCGGAGCGCTGCCGCCTCTGGCGGGGATTGGCGCTTTTGTCCTTCTCCCCGATCGCGTGGTATCTCCTGCTGTGGGCCATGGACCTTTTCCCCGCTGCCACCTTGGTCTGTTTGGATGGGGCGGCGCTGTTTGCCGTGCTGCTGGGCCGAAACCGCCGCAGCCGGCGGGGGAAATGGCCGCTCTATCTCCTCGCCAGCGCCGTTGCCGCGCTGCTGCTGACCATGCCCTTTATCTCTTTGGCTGAGCATGTGCCCCTGTATGTCCTTCTCCCGCCCTTGGGCTTGGCCGCGCTGGCGCTGTGCCTCGCCGGGGAACGGGCCGCTCCGCCTGTCCGCGGTCCCCTCCGGGCGGCGGGTACCGGAGCGGCGGGACTTTTGGCCATGGTGGCGCTGCTGTGCCTGCTTTTGGCCCTGTTCTGGCGATAGGTGCCGCTTCGAATGGGCCTGTCACCCATGCGGGGGCCTTTCGGCCCCGCCCTATGGAAATAGGAAATCATAGACAGAACAACGATATCAGGGAGGACCGATTTATGAAAACTCTTCTGCGGAGGGCGTTCCCCCTCCAGTGGAACTGCATTCTCTACGGCTTAGCGGAGGCCGCCGCCTTCCACATCGTCCTTGCTTATCCCACCGACCTGCCCACCTCCCTCAGGGGGGCGATCCTCTTCGCCCCGATGGCCCTTCTCTACGCCTCCGGGGAGCTGCGGCGGGGGAGCCGCCTGCGCTATACCGGCTGGTTTAACTTAGGCATCCTCGCCGGGGCCATCCCCTATGACTATCTGGTGCCGGAGGCGGTGCGTCCCCCCTACCGCTCCTCCCTGAAGCTCTCTCTCTTTGCGGTAGCGTTTTTAGCGCTGGACCTGTTGTTGGTCTATCTCCGCCACGGCGATCTGAAGGAAACATCCCCTGAGGAGGCCGCGGAGGAGCGGGCCAAGGAGGCGGCGGAGCAGGCTTGGAAGGAATTAGAGGAGCGCCGGCAAAAGATCGACGAGGAGAATTCCTACCACCGGCGGTGAGAGGAGGGGGACGGCATGAGGCGGCGGAAAACTTGGCTGCTGGCGGGCGGCGCGGGCCTCGCCGTCCTGCTTCTGCTGGGCGTGGTCTATGCCCGCTTTCCCCGGTCCCTGCCGGACCTGTACCCCCAGCTGACCGCCTTAGAGGGGGAGGCCGTCTCGGTGGGCTACTGGCCGCGCAGCAGCGTCCGTCCCCTCTATGACCCCCTGTACCCCGACAGCATAGCGGCGGGGGACGGGCCCATCACCCTCTCCGTCCCTATGCAGGAGCTCTCAGCGCTATTTGACGGGGCAAAGGCGCGGCCCGTTGTGTTCCACCGGACCTATGACTACGTGGCCTGCGGGGAGTTTTTCTTCACCATTCCCGACACATCCGGCGGCGGTCTGCTGGTGATCCTCAGCCCCGGCGGCCGCGTCTGCTGTGCGGAGTACGCTTCGGAGGCGGGGAGAACGTCCCCCGCTGTAGAGCGTGTGCGGTACTACGCCGCCTCCGAGGCGATCTACGACGCCCTCAATGCATACCTGACCGATTACATACGGGGCGCTTGACGGAGGAAGGGAGGGAAAACCTATGAACCGCCTTGTGCCGATCCTGTTTGGCATCTATCTGATTCTCCTCGCCATGTACCTCGGATTCAGCGGGATCTTGTCCTTCCTGTCGCCCCTGCTGGCGCTGTTCAGCCTGCTGATTGTGCTGGTCTTCGCCTTTCCATGGGGCGAGCGCAGCCAAGAGAGTGAGGAGGAGCGTGCCCGGAGGAAAAACGCCGGCGGAAGATCGACGAGGAGAACGCCCGCCATCAGCGGTAGGCGGGCGGCCAATCAAAGAGGAAAACCGGACGGCGGCTGCCGTCCGGTTTCTTGCTGTGTGAAAAATCCATAGGGATGACAAAGGGGGAAACGCCGCCGCGCAAAGCCTACTCCGCCAGCCAACGCGCCAGCTCCTCTATCCGCCCCTCGGCGTCCTCCCTGCCGATCTGATAGACCCGCTCCAGCTTCTCCGGGTCGGTGTCCGTCCGGGAGATGGGCAGCGCCGCGGCGGGGCGGATGACGAAGGCCGCCCCCTCCTGCTCCCGCCGGCGGATGTAAGCCATGGTATCGGCATACATGGCCGGGCGGTTCTCAATGGCCTGCAGAAAGGCCGGATAATGGCGGTAGCGCAGGCGCATCAGGGGATTCATCTCCCGCCCCTTCACATAGTCCGCCGGCCGGGTCAGCACCACCACGTTCCGCTCATAGCCCAGCGCCTCGGCGGCGCGCAGGGGGACGCTGTCCGCAACGCCGCCGTCTAAGTACTTCTTTCCCTCCACTTCCACAATTTCCGAGGCCAGGGGCATGGAGGCGGAAGCCCGCAGCACATCGATCTGACGGAAGAGGTCGGTGCAGCGGATGCACTCCGCCCGGCCCGTCTCGAGATTGGTGCAGACGGCGTAAAAGACCGTCTGGGAGGCCATAAAGGCCTCGTTGTCAAAGGGGTCCAGCTTTTCTGGCAGCTCGTGGTAGCAGAACGCCGTATCCACCATGTTGCCGGTGCGCAGCAGGGAACGAACGCTGAGAAACCGGGGGTCCCGGCTGTACTTGCGGTAGTAGCGGATACTCCGCCCCGGCTGGTTGGACACGTAGTTGCAGCCGTGGATAGCCCCGGCGGACACGCCGATCACGGCGTCAAAAAAGAGCTTTCGCTCCATCAATACATCCAGCACCCCTGCGGTGTAGATCCCCCGCATGGCGCCCCCTTCCAATACCAATCCAGTTTTCAAGTGCATATTCCTCTTCTTTTCCAATTTTCTCTATTATAGGGCTGTGCTATGGGAAAATGCAAGGGAATTCGCTGCCGCCCACGGCTTTTTTCGACACAGTTCGTCTTTTTTCTGCTGCCTCTTGCCTTTCTCCCCGCTTTCTGCTATAGTCTCCATAGAAATCCTGCGTTGTGTGCGATTGTTTGTTTGAGGAGGAAGAACAGATGCGTTACTGTCAAAACTGCGGTACCCAACTGGCTGATGAGGCAAAATTCTGCCGCAAGTGCGGCGCTCCGCAGCCTGTCGAGACGCAGCCCGCCGTCCCCAGCGCCTCACCTGCGGCGGAAGCGGCGTCCAGCGCTCCGGCGCAGAGCACCCCCGCCGCGCCTGCGCCCCAGCAGGCCGCTCCCAAGGCACCTGAGACGGCACAGCCTGTCCAGGCGCCCCAGAGCGTCACCACCCCTGCGCCGAAGCAGAAATTCCCCCGCTGGGTGCTGGTTCTGCTTGTCTTGGCCCTGGTCTTTGCCGTCTACTGGTTCTTCATCCGCAAGGATCCGGTGCAGGCGGTGCAGGAGTATATCTTTACCGACTATGGCAGCGCCCCCTTCGGCGTGGTGGCGGACACAGTGCTCCCCGGCCTCTCCTGGTCCAGCACCGGCAGCGGATCCAACTACACGGTGACCGCCTCGGGTACCTATATGTTTGTCCCCGTCTCCCTGACCTTCCAGGTGACCTATGCCGGGGACTACTCCTATGTCCGCTTCCTCAGCGCTATGGCCCTCGGGGAATATGAGACTGACGCGGACTATGTCATCGGCGATCTCTACTATGAGTACTACGACCGTGTCCCCGGCTACGGCTGGTAAATATCTCTCTATAAAATAAACAGGAGCAGCCCTTTTGGGCTGCTCCTGTTTATTTCACGGCTCCTCGGGGATCTCCCGCATGACAAGGCGGATGTCCATGGCCATGTCCGTCCCGTCCGGACCCTCCCCGGTGGAGACAAAGCCAAACTGGGCAAAATAGCCGGCCAGCTCCGGCGGACAGGTAAGGACCAGCTGCTCTCGGCCCTTGGTGCGGGCGTACTGCACCGCCTGCCCCAGCAGCTGCACCCCGAAGCGGTGGTGGCGCTGGGCGGGATAGAGCTCATACTCCGTGATGCGGAGGGCGGAGGGCGTCAGGACCATCACAATACGCCCCACCTCTTCCTCCTCCAGCATGGCCCGCTGCTCTCGGCCCTGCTCGTCCTCAGAGACAAGGCGGTACCACAGCCCCGGCTCTGTGGCCTGGTCGCTCTTGTGCCAGCTCTGGCGGTGGAAGGTGGAGAGCTCCGGCGGCAGGTGGGAGCTGTCCCCCTGAAAGATGATGCGGATCTCCTTCCCCTCCACCTCAAGGAGGGACACCGCCGTGTTGTCACAGTGGTGTGTCTCCCCGATCTCCCGGAGGCTGCGCCCCTCTATGGTGCCCAAAAGAACGCGCAGGGCGGCGCCATGGCTGGTGGCGGCCACGGTTTTGCCGGGATTCTCCCCGGCGATCTGAAGGATCCCCGCCAGCATCCGGTCCCGGACCACATCAAAGGTTTCCCCGCCCTCCACATGCCAGAGATCGGGGCGCTTGTTGAAGTCGATCAGCATCTGCCGGTCCATCCGCTCAATCTCCGCCCAGCTCTTCTGCTCCCAGACGCCCAGCCGCACCTCCCGCAGGAGGGGCAGGGGGTGAAAGGGAAGCTGCTTGGGCACATAGAGGGCGGAGGCGGTGGTGTGGGTGCGAAAGAGGTCGCTGCCATAGACGGCATCTATCGGGATATCGGCAAAGCGGCGGCGGAGGGCGGAGAGCTGGCGGTAGCCCCGGGGGGTAATGGTGCTGTTGTACTGGCCGTGGGCCACCCGGTAGAGGTTCCCCTCCGCCTCGGCATGCCGGATGAGATAAATCTTGGTCATAGGCGTATCCTCTTGTATTGGTAAATTTTTCCTTGTCCTGCTGCGGAGCGTTCTGCGGCAGAGGGCCGCCGGGGACGCGGAGGACAAGGCGCTGTTTCCCCTATTATATAAGAAGGATTTGGATTTCGCAAGGTGATTAAAATTTTTGCTTTGGCCCATACTAAACATGCTATCCTGTCGAAAAAGAGGAGGAGAATGACACATGAAAACAGGTTCCTTTTTCAGCGGCGTGGTGATCGGCGCCGTCACCGGTATGGCCGTGGACATGCTGCTGCGGCCTAAGGCTCACCCCAAGACCACCGCGGGCAAGGCCATGCAGTCGGTGACGGATGCGGTGGACACCGCCGCCGAACGTGTCCGCCAGCAGATGCAGTAGGCCCCGCGCGGGTAGCCCTCCCCATGAGGGAAGTACAGAAAAGGAGGGGAAATCCCCTCCTTTTCTGTCTATTGGGCGCCGGCATGGCCATGAACGCAAAAGCGCGTGGGCCGGGACGGCTTACATGCGCAAAAACTTCATGTGCTCCGGCTTTTGCCTTTGTTCGCGGTGCGCTTTCAGCGCATGAAGTTTTGTGCCGTCGCCATGCAAAGGTCGCCCGTTTATTCCGGCGGCAGAGCCCTCCGCCGCCGGGAGGACACCGCCGCACCCCCAGTATGAACCTCCCCTCTGTTAAAGTACTTTTTTCTTTACCTTTAGCACTTTCTTTGCTATAATAGATTAAATTATTATGTCCAACTGTGGGATGGCAGAATCCCATGGGAAAAGAAAGGAGGGGATGGCCATGAAGTATGTTCGGTGGGTCGCCGCTTCCTGTCCGGATGCGGTGGTCGACGAGCTGATGGATGCGGGCTATCCCTATCTGGTGTCCTCCATCTTGGCGGCCCGGGGTGTCGGGACCGTGGAGGACGCCGCACTGTTTTTAAGCCGTGAACACCGCTTAAGCTACTCCCCCTTTTTGATGAAGGATATGGACAAGGCGGTGGAGCGCATCAACCGTGCCATCGCCAACGGTGAAAAAATCGCGGTATTCGGCGACTACGACGTAGACGGCATCACCTCCACTGTGCTGCTGGTGGACTATCTTCGGGGCCGCGGTGCCCAGGTAACCAAGTACATCCCCCGCCGGGTGGAGGATGGCTACGGTCTGGGCAAGGAGCCCATGCGCCTGCTGCGGGAGCGGGATCAGGTGGACCTGATCATTACGGTGGACTGCGGCATCACTGGAATTGAGGAGGCCGCATATGCCAAGGAGCTCGGTGTGGACCTGATCATCACCGATCACCACGAGTGCAAGGAGCATCTGCCGGATGCCGTGGCCGTGGTGGATCCCCACCGCAGCGACTGCCCCTACCCCTTCAAAAGCTTAGCTGGCGTGGGCGTAGCCCTCAAGCTGGCCCTGGCTCTCGGCGGTCACGACCGGGAAGATGCCCTCTTCGCCCGCTACTGCACCTTAGCCGCCATCGGCACGGTGGCCGACGTGATGCAGATGTGCGATGAAAACCGGACCATTGTCTATCGGGGGCTGCAGAGCATCCGCAGCACGGACTTTTTGGGGCTGCGGGCTCTTTTGAAGGAGACGGGCCTCTGGGACAAGGAGATCAACTCCACACAGATCGGCTTCGTGCTGGCTCCCCGCATCAACGCCGCCGGGCGCATGGGGGAGGCGGAGCTGGCGGCTGACCTGCTGCTCACCGACGACCCCGCCAAGGCGGAAGAGCTGGCCCGGGAACTGTGCGCGCTGAACCGGGAGCGGCAGGTGGTGGAGCAGGAGATCTTCGCCCAGGCCGTGGAGCAGATTGACACCCTGCCGGAGGATCAGCGCAGCGCCCTCGTTTTGAGCAGTGAGGCGTGGCATCAAGGGGTGGTGGGCATTGTAGCCTCCCGGCTGGCGGAGAAGTACTCCTGTCCCAGCTTTATGATCCACCTCAGCGAGGACATGGGGAAGTGTTCCTGCCGCAGCTACGGCGGGTTTAACCTCTTTACCGCCCTCGAGTCCTGCGCCGACCTGCTGGAGGGCTTTGGCGGCCACGAGTTAGCCGCCGGATTTACCATTAAAAAAGAAAATATTCCTGCCTTCCGCCGGCGGATCAACCAGCGGGTCAGGGCCTACTGCAACGGCGAGACGCCGGTGTCCTCTCTGGATGTAGATGTGCCCCTCCGGCGGCCGGAGCTGGTAACTCTGGAGGAGGTGGAGGCCCTCGCTCTTCTGGAGCCCTATGGGGCGGGAAACGAGCGGCCGGTGTTCTGCCTTTTGGGCGCAAGGCTGGAAAGCCTCCAGAGTGTGGGACAGAATAAGCATTTGAAGCTGCGCCTGTCCAAAGGGCGGCACAGCTTTGACGCCATCTATTTCTCCGCCACCCGGGAGAGCTGCGGCCTGGCGGTGGGGGACCGGATCGACGCGGCCTTCCACCTTCAGGTGAACGAATTCCGCGGCAACCGCTCCGTGCAGCTGCAGATTCTGGACCTGCGCCCCTCTGTGCTCCCCAGTCAGAAGGAGCGGGAAAATTTAGCGCTGTGCGAGGCGCTGGTGGAGGGTGGCGCGGTGACGCCTCAGGAGGCGGCCCGGCTGCTGCCTGGACGGGAGCAGTTTGTCCGCCTGTGGCAGAGTCTTCTGCAGATGAGCGACAACGGGCAGATTGCGGAGCTCCGGCTGCCCGCGCTGCGCCGCCTGGCCGCCGGTCTTGGCGGGGCGGAGCCCTTTCTGCGCACGGAGTTGGGGCTGGAAATCTTTGCCGAGCGGAATCTGATCTGCCTCCATCAGGAAAAGGAGCGTCTGGAGATCACGATTCACCGGGGCGAAAAGGTCGTCCTGGAGGAGAGCCGGTACATGCGCCGGCTTTTGGACATACTGGGAATCGAGAGAAAGGAGGGACAGCACAGTGGCTACCATTGAGGAGAGATACCAGCATCTGGAGAAGACTATCCGGGGCTACAATATCTCGGCGGACTTCAAGCAGATCCGTGCGGCCTTTGAATATGCGAGGGAGCACCACGGCAGCCAGCTGCGCCGGGACGGCACCCCCTATATCACCCATCCGCTGAATGTGGCCCAGATCATCGCGGAGATGCGTCTGGACAGCGAATCCATTATCGCCTCCCTTCTCCACGACTGCATTGAGGACACGGACAGCACCTATGACGACATCGCCAAGAAATTCGGCGTCACCGTAGCGGATATCGTCGACGGCGTCACCAAGCTGACAAGGGTCCACTACACCACCATGGAAGAGGAGCAGATGGAGAACCTGCGCAAGATGCTCTTCGCCATGAGCAAGGATATCCGGGTCATCCTCATTAAGATTGCCGACCGGCTCCACAACATGCGTACCATGGAGTACCAGACGCCGGAGAAGCAGCGGAAAAAGGCCTTTGAGACCATGGAGATCTATGCTCCCATCGCCCACCGCCTTGGTATGCAGAAGATCAAATGGGAGCTGGAGGACCTGTCTCTGAAGTATCTGGACCCTGTGGGCTACGAGGAGATCACCAGCGCCCTGGCCAAGCGGAGCTCGGAGCACCAGGCCTTTATGGACCGGGTGCAGGAGGAGATCGTGGCTAAGCTGGACGAGCTGAAGATCGAGAACACCGTCTATGGCCGCATCAAGCACCCCTACAGCATCTACCGAAAGATGTACGCCCAGGACAAGACCATCGACGAGGTCTATGACCTCTTTGCCTTCCGGGTGTTGGTGAACACGGTGGCCGACTGTTACAACGTTCTGGGCGTGATCCACGACCTCTACAAGCCGGTGATCGGCCGGTTTAAGGACTATATCGCCACTCCCAAGCCCAACATGTACCAGAGCCTCCACACCACCGTCATCGGCGATGAGGGCATCCCCTTCGAGGTGCAGATCCGCACCTACGATATGCACGCCATCGCCGAATACGGCGTGGCCGCCCACTGGAAATATAAGCAGGGGGCCCAGCGGGAGGATAAGGAGCACACCTACGAGTGGATCCGGCGCCTGTTAGAGAACCAGGAGGACGCCGACGCCGAGGACTTCATCCACAACCTGAAGGTGGATATGTTCTCTGACGAGGTGTTCGTCTTCACCCCACGGGGGGACGTGACCAACCTGCCCGCCGGGGCCACTCCTATCGACTTTGCCTACTCCGTCCACTCCGCCGTGGGCAACTCCATGGTGGGGGCCAAGGTCAACGGACGGATGGTGGGCTTTGACTACCAGCTCCGAAATGGGGACATTGTGGAGATTCTGACCTCTAAAAATGCCAAGGGACCCAGCCGGGACTGGATGACCATTGCCAAGAGCAGCGAGGCGAGAAGCAAAATCCGCCAGTGGTTCAAGAAGGAGCGCCGGGATGAGAATATCGCCAACGGCCGCTCCGCTTTCGAGGCGGAGCTGCGCCACGCGGGCATCCCCATGAGCAAGGCGGTGGCCCCCGAGGTACTGGAGAAGGTGCTCAAGCCCACCAACTTCAATACCCTCGACGACCTGTATGCCGCCATCGGCTACGGCGGCTACACTGCCCAGAAGGCGGTGCACCGGGTCCGGGAGGAGGTGGCCGCCCAGAGCCGCGCGGAGCGGGCCGCCGCGGAGGCCGCCCGTCAGGCCGCGGAGAAGGAGCAGCAGAAGGCGGAGGAACAGAAGGCGGAACGAAAGAGCCGCACCAAGAGCGAAAAGGGCATCATCGTGGAGGGGCTGGACAACTGTCTGGTCAAGTTCGCCAAGTGCTGCACCCCGGTGCCCGGGGACGACATCGTGGGCTTTATCACCCGGGGCTACGGCGTCAGCGTCCACCGCACCGACTGCCCCAACGCCAGCCCGGAGCGCCAGAAGGAGGAGCCCGGGCGCTGGATTCGCGTCAGCTGGGGATCGGATATCCGGGAGTCCTATGTCACCTCTCTCGAGGTGGTCTGCAAGGACCGGAGCAATCTGCTGGTGGATATCTCTACCGCCCTCTCCACCAGTAAGGTGGGGGTGGCAGGGCTCAACGTCCACACCACCTCTGACGGCTTTGCCATCTTCGATCTGTCCATCAACGTCACCGACCGCGCCCAGCTGGACGCCGTAGTAACCAAGCTGCACAACATCTCCAGCGTCATCAAGGTCACCCGAAGCGTGGGGTAAGAGGGAGAGAGATTTATGGTGTTTGAGGTACTGGGCATTTTTTTCGCATGGACCTGGTTTATCTGGGCATTCGTCTTCGTCTTCTGCCTGGTAGCCGCCATCAAGCGAGCCGTGCAGGAGGCGGTGAAGAGCCAAGATCGAAATGCGGAAACCTTTACCTTCTGGGCGGCGCTGTCCTTCGCCGTCATTTTAGGCGGAACGGCCTCCCTTCTCGTCATGGCGGGATAGGGAGTGCAGAATGGATCAAAAGACAAGGGAAAAGGATGTGACAACATGCGGGCAGTGGTGACAAGGGTGTCCTCCGCCTCCGTCGTGATCGACGGCGAGACGGTGGGCGAGATCGCCCGGGGCTTCTTAGTGCTCCTCGGCGTCGCCGCGGGCGACACCGAGGCGGAGGCGGATAAGCTCTCGGAGAAGATCTGCAACCTGCGGGTATTTGAGGACGAAAACGGCAAGATGAACCGGGATCTCTCCAGTGTGGGGGGGAGCCTCCTTGTGGTGAGCCAGTTCACCCTGCTGGCGGACACCTCCTCCCGCCGTCCCGGCTTTACCGCCGCGGCCCGGCCGGAGACGGCGGTGCCCCTCTATGAGCGCTTTATGGAGCGCTGCCGGGCGCGGGGCTTTGCCGTGGCCCACGGCAGATTCGGCGCGGATATGCAGGTACACTCCGTTAACGACGGACCGGTGACAATCCTGTTTGATACGGCGAAGGGCTGAATTCGCTGAGGATGTAAAATCCAAGCGGGGTCTCTGCGGGGGCGGCAGCCCCCGTGGGGCACAAAACGAAAGGAGCCAATAGATGATTTTTCGAAAAATTGAGGTAGGCCCTCTGGGGACCAACTGTTACCTCTTGGGGGACGAGACGGCGGGCGTCTGCTGCTTAGTGGACCCCGGCGACGAGGCGGAGCGGGTGCTGGCTCTGGCGGAGGATACAGGACTGACCCCCCAGTATATCCTGCTGACCCACGGCCACTGGGACCATGTGGGGGGCGTGGCGGGAATCTTGGAGCGCCGCCCCAATCTGCCGGTCTATATCCACCAGGAGGATCTTGCCGGCAGCGGTCGGAACCCCCGCTACTGCTACATCGGCGCCGGGGAGAACCAGCGTACCTACGATGAGGGGGATAAACTGCCCTTAGGCGCCCTCTCCCTTCAGGTGCTCCACACCCCCGGCCACAGCCCGGGCAGCGTGGTGGTCCTCTGCGGCGACGTCATGATCGCCGGGGACACCCTGTTTGCCGGCTCCTGCGGCCGGTGCGACCTGCCGGGGGGCAGCATGGAGGAGATGTTTGTCTCTCTCAAGCGGCTCTATGAGTTGCCCGGGGACTACCGCGTCTATCCCGGCCACGGGCCGGAGAGCACCCTCGAGACGGAGCGTCGGCGAAATCCCTATATGAGGCAGGCGGCGCGGAGATGAAGCTGGAACTGCGCAATCACGACCACCGGTATGTGGTGGAGCAGAGCCTGCTGGCTCTGTTTCCCGAGGAGCGGCCGGTCTATGGTACGGTGGCCCCTGGGGCGGACCGCCGCTGGGCCATTGTCACTTTGAAAGAGGAGGGGGACCGCTGCGGGGTGACGACAGAACTCTGCTGGGACGGCAGGACCGCCGTTTTCACCCAGGAGGCGCCCCTGTCCGGGGACGATTACGCCAGGGAGGGCCAGCGCCGCCGCTGTATGGGACTGAGCTTCTTCCATGCGGCCAAGGATGCCGCCGGCATCTCCCCCCCTTGGGGCAGCCTCACAGGCATCCGCCCGGCCAAGGTGGCCGCAGAGCTCTTTGAGCGGGGCCTCAGTGAGGAGGAGGTAGACCGCACATTGGAGGAGATCTACTTCGTCACGCCGGCGCGCCGTCGGCTGTGCATCGACGCGGCCCTCACAGCCCGGCGGGCGGATCAGGACCTAAGTGAGAGGGACATCTCCCTCTATGTGGGCATCCCCTTCTGCCCCACCCGCTGCGCCTACTGCTCCTTTGTCAGCAACAGCGTGGAGAAGACCTTCCACCTGATCGAGCCCTATTTGGAGGCCCTCCACCAGGAGATTGACGCCGCCGCCGCGCTGGTAAGAAAGCTTGGGCTCCATGTGAAGTCCTTCTACATGGGCGGCGGAACCCCCACCACCATCAGCGCCCAGCAGATGGACCGCCTGCTTGCCCATTTGGATGAGGGCTTCGATCTCGCGGCTATGGACGAGTGCACCGTGGAGGCCGGACGGCCAGATACCATCACCAAGGAGAAGCTTCTGGTGCTGAAAAACCGCGGCATCCGGCGCATCAGCGTCAACCCCCAGACCATGGAGGACCACGTCCTCCGGGCCATCGGCCGGCGGCACACGGCGGCGGATATCGAGAAAACCATGGAGATCGTGGACGCCGTGGGCTTTCCCCATGTGAACATGGATTTGATCGTGGGGCTGCCGGAGGACACGGCGGAGGGCTTTTGCCGCAGTCTCCGCCGTGTCATGGACTTTGGCACGGATAATCTCACCATCCACACATTATCCCTGAAAAAGGGCAGTAGAATAACCTTGGAGGGCACCCGCCTCCCCGGCGTGGAGGAGGTGGGGGAGATGCTCGATTACGCCAACGGCGCCCTCCGCGCCGCCCATTTCTCCCCCTACTACCTCTACCGTCAGAAGTACCAGTCCGGCAGCTTTGAAAACGTGGGCTGGAGCAAGGCGGGGGGTGAGGGCCTCTACAACATCTATATTATGGAGGAGCTCCACAGCATCTTAAGCTTAGGCGCCGGCGGCTCCACCAAGATGGTGGACCGGAGGCGCAATCACATTGAGCGGGCCTTCAACCTGAAGTACCCCCAGGAGTACATCCAGCGGCCATCGAAGGCCGCGGAAAATCTTCAGGCCTTTGAGGCCTTTTACCAAGCTATGCAGCAAGGAAGGTGAAATGATGAGCTATCAGCTTGAAAAAATTAACGAGGCGGTCCGCAGGGACCCCAAGGGCTTTGTGGAGGAGTGCGACGCGGCGTTCGCCCAGAAGATCGAAAACGCCGCCCGGCGGATCGCCGAGCACAGGGAAAAATCCCACATCGTCCTCCTCTCCGGCCCCTCCGGCAGCGGAAAGACCACTACCTCCAAGAAAATCCAGGCCAAGCTGGAGGAGCTGGGGGTCAAGGCCTACACCGTGTCCATGGACAACTATTTTCAAACGGTGGACCCGGAGACCTCTCCCCGCACCCGGGATGGCCTGATCGACTACGAGTCCCCCTTCTGTCTCGACATGGACCTGCTCAACCGGCACTTTAAGATGCTGGACCGGGGAGAGACCATCCATGTACCCAAGTTTGAGTTTGCCCGGCAGATGCGCTCGGCCATCAAGAGCAGTCCCCTGCGGGTGGGCAAGGACGAGATCGTCATTTTTGAGGGGATCCACGCCCTTAACGACATTATCACCGGAAAAAATCCCGACGCCATGAAGCTGTACATCTCCGCCCGCTCCAATGTTGTGGACAGCGCGGATGAGGTGGTCTTTAAGGGGACGTGGATGCGTCTGGCCCGGCGCACGGTGCGGGACGCCAAGTTCCGGGCATGGGAGCCCAAAGTCACCATGAAAATGTGGGGCAACGTCCGCCGAGGGGAGAAGCTCTATATCTCTCCCTTTAAGGACAACGCCGACATTATGTTTGACAGCTCCCTCCCCTACGAGGTCAATGTGATCAAGAATCAGGCCCTGCCTCTCTTTGAGCAGCTGACCCCGGAGATGGAGCGCTATGAGGAGATCGGCCACCTGCTGGCGGCCTATCCCAAGTTCGAGACCCTCAGCGAGGACTACATCGCCCCTGACTCCCTGATCCGGGAGTTTATCGGCGGCGGGATCTACGACGACTGACCCGCCGCGGAGCGGAAAATTTGAAAGAAATGTGAGGGCTTTTCAAATGGATAAGGAGCAGTGGAAGAAGCATTGGAATACTTTAGTGCACTGCACCCAGAGAACCGCCGAGCAGGCGGGCAGTGCGGCCCGCCTGGGCGCGAAGAAGGTGGAGCAGTCTGCGGAAAACGCGGTGGCCTACACCCGGCTGAAGCTCCATGTGATGGATCTGAACGCCGAGATCCGCGCCCAGCTGCGCACAGTGGGCGAGATGGTATACGCCACCCACAGCGGCACCCCCACGGACAGCGGCGTGCTGCAGGAAGCGCTGGAGCGGATTGACCAGCTGAAAAAGGAGGTGCGCCGGAGCGAACAGGCCCTGGCGGCCCTCCGGGGCGTCCAGCGCTGCGGCGCCTGCGGCGCGTCTAACGCGCCAAGCAGCGTCTTTTGCACCAGCTGCGGCCGGCCGCTGAAGGACTGACCCGCCTGACCGGCGGATCTTTCCCATGCGGTGTTTTCTCCGTCCCATGCTCTTGCTATGCTGCATCATCTCTCCCCGCCTGCGCCGATTCGAACCGTTTGCGCAGCCGGCCATTTATCCCTTTTGAGGTACAGTTTCTATGTCCAATGAAAAAAAGCAGTCCTTTTTAGGCGCCACCGCCACGCTGACTCTGGCGGTCATCGTGGTGAAGATTATCGGCGCCCTATACAAAATTCCCCTGAACAACATTCTGGGGGACGAGGGCGTCACCTACTTCAACGCCTCCTATAAGATCTACAGCTTCCTGCTGTCGCTGTCCACTGCAGGCCTCCCCGTGGCGCTGAGCAAGCTGGTGGCGGAGAGCCGGGCCCTCGGCCGCTACAACCAGAGCCGCAAGCTGCTGCGGCTTGCGCTGATTCTGTTTACCATCATCGGGGCGGTAGGCACCGCCGTCATGTTCTTTGGCACAGAGGAGCTGGCGGCCATGATGCACAACTCCCTCGCCTACTGGCCCATTAAGGCTCTGAGCTTTTCGGTGGTCTGCGTGTGCATGATGTCCGCCTTCCGAGGCTACACCCAGGGCAGCGAAAACATGGTGCCCTCCGCCATCAGCCAGGTCATCGAGGCGGCCTTCAAATTAGTGGTAGGGCTGGCTTTAGCTTGGTACCTGGTGGACGCCGGCTACGGCCTGGATATCGGCGCCGCCGGGGCGATCATGGGGGTCACCATCAGCACGGTGCTGGCCCTGCTCTATATGGTCGTCAACCACCTGCGTCACCGCCGGGACACCCCCCAGAGCACCGACCGTCCCATGGCCTCCGGCGTGCTGCTCAAGCGGATCTTGGCCATCGGCATCCCCATCACCATCGGCGCCTCGGGCATGAGCCTGATCACCCTCATCGACCAGAGCCTGATCATGGGGCGGCTGCAGAGCGTGCTGGGCCTCAGCGAGCAGGCCGCCGCGGCCCTCAACGGCCAGTACGAGTTCAGCAACACCCTCTTCAACCTGCCCAGCTCCTTTATTCCCCCCATCACCATGAGCCTGATCCCCGCGGTCTCCGCCGCCCTGACCCGGCGGGACCACAAGCGGGTGGGCAAGCTGGTGAATACTTCCCTGCGCCTGACCACCCTGCTGGCCTTCCCCGCCGGCGTGGGACTGAGCGTTCTGGCAGGTCCTATTTTGATCCTGCTCTATCCCGCCCAGTATGATGCTGCGGTGGCGGCCACCTACCACCTGCAGCTGCTGGGCTTTGCCTCCGTATTTGTGTGCATTATGCTTCTGACCAACTCCATCCTGCAGGCCCACGGGCTGGCCAGAGTGCCCATTGTCACCATGCTGATCGGCGGCGTGGTGAAGGTGGTGTGCAACTACATTTTGGTAGGCAACCCGTCCATCAACATCAAGGGTGCCCCCATCGGCACGCTGCTGTGCTATGCACTGATCGCGCTGATGAATCTGATCATCATCAACCGGGTGCTGGTCAACCGCCCCAGCTATGCCCAGGTCTTTCTCAAGCCGGCCATCGCCACCGCGGGCATGGCCGCTGCCGCCAAGGGGACCTACGCTCTCCTCTCCTCCTCCTTTGGCAATACCATCTCCACCCTCGGCGCCATCGCTCTGGCGGTTGCCGTCTACGGGATTCTGGTGCTGGCCCTGCGGGTCATCACTAAGGAGGACCTTGAGATGGTACCCCACGGCGAGAAGCTGGCCAAAATACTGAGGGTCCGGTGAAATCAGCCAAAAACAGCCGCGATTGGGAAAATCTATACCTGGATTTAGCATTTTCGGCAGGAAATACCTTGCCATAGCATAAAAAGTGTGGTAAATTAAACGGGTAAACTCTTTTTGCGCAAAATTTGATCCTGCATCAATGAAATTCAAAGGAGATTTTAACAATGAATAAAGCTGAATTGATTGCTGCTGTCGCTGAGAAAACCGGCCTGTCCAAGAAGGACTCTGAGACTGCCGTAAACGCTGTGCTGGATGCGATCACTTCCGCGCTGACGGATGGCGACAAGGTGCAGCTGGTGGGCTTTGGCTCCTTCGAAGTGAAGAAGCGCGCCGCCCGCACCGGCCGCAACCCCCGGACCAAGGAAGTGGTTGAGATTCCCGCCTCTCAGGTCCCCGTGTTCAAGGCCGGCAAGGCGCTGAAGGACGCTGTGGCGAAGTAAGCGAACGGATGATTTCAAACAGGGGTGCGTCCGCAGGATGTATCCCTGTTTTTATCTATGGAGAGAGGATATGCGGCTGGATAAGTATTTAAAGGTCTCCCGCCTCATCAAGCGCCGCACAGTGGCTAATGAGGCCTGTGACAATGAGCGGGTTACAGTGAACGGCCGGGCAGCCCGTGCCTCCTACGAGGTGAAGGTGGGTGATGTGATCGCCATCCGTTTTGGAGAGCGCACCCTCACCGTAGAGGTGCTGACAGTGCAGGACAATGTAGGTAAGGCCGACGCTGCCCAGATGTACCGGGAGATTTAAGGCATACTGTGGACAGACCTCCCATATACATGGAACATCCATGTATATGGGAGGTGCCTTTATGGCCTATGAAAATCCAAACTACGCCCATCACCAGCTGACCTTGGATGGAAGAGAGCGCCTGACGGTGACCGGGGTGGAGGATGTAGAGCGCTTTGATGAAAATATGATTGTCATGTCCACCTCGGCGGGAACCCTGGTGGTCTCCGGGGAGAATCTGCACATTGGAAAGCTGAGCTTGGATGGCGGAGAGCTCCATGTAGATGGGCAGATCGATGCCCTGCAGTATGAGGAGCAGGGCGCTGGCCGGGGCGGGCTCCTGTCCCGCCTGTTTGGCTGATGGGTATTGAAGTATCCCAGCAGCTGGCCGCCTTTCTCGCCTCATGGCTGCTTGGGGCGCTGCTGGGCCTGCTGTACGACTTGCTGCGCTCGTTCCGCCTGGCGGTACGGGAGCGGGGGCTGTCTCTGGTAGATGGGCTGTACTGCCTGCTGTCCTTTGCCGCGGTATTCTATTTCACCATGACCTTCGGCGACGGAGAGCTGCGGCTGTATATGGTGGTGGGTATCTTCGGCGGCGCTGTGCTGTTTTTCTGCCTGCTCAGCCCTCTGCTGCGCCCGATCTGGGACTTTTGGCGGGACTGCATCCTCTTCCTGCTCCATCTGCTTCTGCTCCCTCTCCAAATTATTTTCAAGATTTTTAAAAAAATCGGAAGAAAATTCAAAAAACACTTTCTTTTTTTGGAAAAGTGGTTTACAATAATAACCACTAAATGGCGGGTGGTCCTATTCCGCCGCAGAAAACGGAGAAAGGAAGGTGCGCGGCATGGCGCGAAGAAAGAAGAAAAGGGCCAGCGGCCTTCTGACCGGAGTTATTCTGCTGCTGCTGATTTTCGGCGTGGGTATCCAGCTCTACCGGCTGCAGGATCAGCTGAAGACCGCGCGGGACGAAGAGGCCGCCCTCAGCGAGGAGATCGAGCAGCTCAAGCAGGAAAACGCAGATCTGGAGGAGGACATCGCCAACGCCGGCGACCCTGAGCTCATTGAAAAGATTGCCCGGGAAGAACTGGGAATGGCTATTAAGGATGAAAAGGTCTTCTACACCACTGGCGGCTAAGTGAATTTTTGTATGCAGCAGGCCCCTCCGCAAAAAAGCGGAGGGGCCTTTCGCCGCTCCGGCGGCGAGCCACTCTTTGGGGCGTTTCGCGCCCCGGGCGCGAGTGACTTTTGTCTCTGAACAAAAGTCACCAAAAGTCAGCTTAGAGGGCTGCGCCCTAAGAACCCCGGGGACTGGGCGGAGGCTGTTGGGCATCGCGAAATTTTCTTGCCTCGCAGGTTCCGCCAGTCCCGGTGGAGCACCGTATGGACCGCCGCTTCGTACCCGCCCTTTCCGCTTCGCTAAGGGCTCCCGCGGTGGTTGAACGGAAAGTGGGGTTCTATCGGTTTCGCACACAGGCAGTCTGCCCCATTCTCGCCGCAGCAGGCGCTGTTCGTTGGGATGGAAAACTTTAGTGCTCCGCCGCAATAGGGCGTAACGCCCGAGGCGGGAGAGACCGTCCTCTCGGCGCCCACGCGCCGGTGATAGAAGAAAGCAGTACAGCGGGGACAGGGGAGTTCTTAGAACCGTAAGTCCTAAGCGGCGTTTTGGGTACTTTGTCCTCGAGGACAAAGTACCCCGCCCCAGAGGGCGGAACCCTCTCTGCTGCTGAAAGCGGCAAACCAGATCCGCCCAAAGGACAAAAGATTCCCGCCGCCGGACAGCAGTAAAAAAACGCCGCCGAGGGGCCCAGAACACAAAAAGGAGCCGCTGTCGAGATTCTCTCAGCAGCGGCCCAAGCGGGTGGGATATTGGAAAGCTTCCGTAAGTTATGATACTAAACTTGTCCGCCTTTGTAAATAGGAGCTTTTGTCTTCTTTTGTCGAATGAAAAAATTCTTTTTCAAGCGGCGGGGGAAAGATGGCCCTTTTTACTATTTATCCAAAAAGGAAAAGTTTCACTGGACGTACGGTTGGGTATATGTTACAATAAGACAATCCCCCAAAGGGGGGTGGAAAGGAGCGGGACTATGAAGTTTACATTTACCTGCAAGAAGATCGGCCTGAACGACTCCATCAAAGCCTTTGCGGAGAAGAAAATCAGCAAGCTGGATCGCTACTTTCAGGAGGAAGCCCTGGCATTTGTAACCTTTGCTGTGGAGAAGGACCACCGGTGTGTGGTGGAAGTCACGATCCGCGGCGGAAATACCCTGTTCCGTGCCCAAGAGGAATCCAAGGACGGCGATATGCGCGGCGCCATTGACGCGGCCTGCACCACCATTGACCGCCAGATCCGCAAAAATAAAACCCGCCTGAGCAAGCGCCTGCGTCAGGATGCCTTTGTCTCCAACTTCCCTGCCGACTTTGACGTCAGCGAGGAGAAGGAGTTTGACGTGGTCCGCACCAAGCACGTGGCGGCCAAGCCCATGAGCACGGAGGAGGCTATCATGCAGATGAATCTGCTGGGCCATGACTTTTTCATCTTCCGCAACATGGAGGATGTGGTCTCCATTGTCTACAGCCGCAAAAACGGCGGCTACGGCCTGATTGAAACTGACGGGCTGGAGGAGTAAGTTCCAAGTATCGAGGGCGCCGCGCGTGCGGCGCCCTTTTCCTATGCAGCTAAGATGGTATGGCCTGAAATCTCAGCCCACAGGCGCTCTCGGCCCGCATGTCCAAAGCCTCCCGCGCCGCCTGTATTTTCTCTGCTGTCATGGTGTGACCACAGCGCAGGAAGTTTTCAGTCTTTTCCCCCTCTTTTTGTATAAATTTTTCCGCCGCCGTCCAAACTACCCCCAGAGGAAGTTCCTCTCAAATTCGGCGGGCCGCATGCCGAAAAGCGGCTTGGGAGTGTGTATGGAAAGAGGAAAAAGACAGGCGTTGTCCTCCTTTTTCGGCGGCGCGGGCTTCTACATAGCCCTGCTGCTATGTGTGTTCGCTGTTGGAATCGGAGGCTACTTTTGGCTCTTTGCCGGCAACGAGACGGAGCCGGCGGAGGACGCCGGCGCGGAGGACCAGCAGATCATAGAGGTTGACCAGCCCACAGAGACGGAGCCTCCTGTGGAGACCGGGGGCCAGGAGGAGGCAGAGGAGGTCCACCAGCCCGTCACCGTATTGATGCCGGAGACTGAAGCGGAGCCGGCGGAGGAGCTGCCCGTAGTGGCGGAGCCCCCCACCCTGATCGTCTCACCCCTGATCGGGGAGACGGTAGCCGTCTTCTCCAGTGAGATGCCCCTGTACAACGCCACCACCCGGGACTGGCGCACCCACGAGGGCGTTGACATCAGCGCCGCGGCGGGGACAGCCGTGGTGGCGGCTTCCGCGGGTACCGTGCTCTCCGTAACAGAGGACGACCGGCTGGGGACCACGGTGGTGATCTCCCACACCGACGGCTACGAGACCACCTACGCCAGCCTGCAGGAGGAGGTCAGCGTGGCCGAGGGGGAGGAGGTGTCTGCCGGGCAGCAGATCGGCGCCGTGGGGAATACCACCCTGACGGAGTCCGCCCTGGGCGCCCACCTCCACTTCGCCGTTACCAAGGACGGCACGCCGGTAGACCCGGAGGAGTATTTGAATCAGGGATAGTAGAAGAAGGAGGGCGTCCGGCAGCTGCCGGATGCCCTCCTTCTTTTTTCTCCTGTGAAAAGCTCCGCCCCCCTGCACGCCGCATCCGCGGCGGGGATATTTCTGTTTTACCTTCCGTTCATGGACGGCAGATTTCCGCTCTTACTTCTTCAGGGTACCGGTGGCGCTGGCCGTGAGATACGCCGTGATGAAACCGTCTAAATCGCCGTCCATGACGGCGTTGATGTTGCTGGTCTCATAGCCGGTGCGGTTGTCCTTCACCATCTGATAGGGCATAAACACATAGGAGCGGATCTGGCTGCCCCACTCGATCTTCATCTGCACGCCCTTGATGTCGCTGATCTTCTCCGCGTGCTGCTGGGCCTTCATCTCCATGAGCTTGGCCCGGAGCATCTTCATGCAGTTATCCCGGTTTTGGAACTGGCTGCGCTCGGTCTGGCAGGAGACCACCACCCCCGTGGGGATGTGAATCAGCCGCACGGCGGAGGAGGTCTTGTTCACGTGCTGGCCACCGGCTCCGGAGGAGCGGTAGACCTGCATCTCGATATCCTCCGGGCGGATCTCGATGGTGTTGTCGTCGGGGATCTCCGGCATCACCTCCACGGCGGCAAAGGAGGTCTGGCGGCGGGCGTTGGCGTCAAAGGGGGACACCCGCACCAAGCGGTGGACGCCGTTCTCGCTCTTTAAGTGGCCGTAGGCGTTCTCCCCCTCGATGGAGATGGTGGCGGACTTGATGCCCGCCTCGTCGCCCTCCTCGTAGTCTAAAATCTGGTAGGTGAAGCCGTGGCGCTCCGTCCAGCGGGTATACATCCGGTAGAGCATCTGGGCCCAGTCCTGGGCCTCGGTGCCGCCGGCCCCGGCGTGGAGGGTCAAGATGGCGTTATTGGCGTCGTACTCCCCGGAGAGGAGGGTATCGAGGCTGGCGGATTCGATGGCCGCCTCCAGATTCTCACACCCCTGGGAGACCTCGTCCAGGAGGGACTCGTCCTCCTCCTCAATGGCCATCTCCACCAGGGTAGTCAGATCCTCCCACTGGGAGACCAGATGGTCGTATTTGGCCACCTTATTCTGCAGCTGCTTGGTGCGCTGGAGCACCTTCTGGCTGTTCTCCCGGTCGTTCCAAAAGCCGTCCACCGCGGCCTCCGCCTCCAGACGGGCAATCTCGGAGCGGGCGCTGTCCAGGTCCAAGGCGGCGGAGAGCTTCTGCAGCTCCGGCTCCATGGCGGCGAGCTTTTGCTTATAGGCGTCATATTCGATAATTGGCATGGCTTTTTCTCCAATCAAGGTATTTTCACAATAAATAGTATTATATCCAACTTTTGTTGTTCTGTAAAGGGGGAGGTTTCACTGTCCCGGCGCGAGCGCCCTTTCGCGCCCCTCGGGGGCAGTGGTGTTCCGCACCCCGGTGCGGGCCTTTCTTTTGGCAGTCCCTGCCGTGGGAGGTTTCGCCGCTCCGGCGGCAGGGTTATTTCGTGCCCCGGCGCGAGGCCCTTTTGGCCCGGCCCAAAAGGGCCCAAAAGCCCGCTTAGGGGCAAGCCCCTAAGAACCCCGGAGACTGGGTGGGGAGCTGAGGGGCATCGCAAGGGGGACTGTCTGCCCAGTGGACGACAGTCCCGGTGGAGCACTGGATTGACCTCTGTCCTGTACCCGCCCTTTCCGCTCCGCTAAGGGCTTCTGCGGTGGTTGGGTGGAGAGTGGTATTCTATCGGTTTTGCACACCGCAAGCTCACCGCCCTACCGTAACAGGCGCAGAAACACAAAAGCCGCCCACCCCCACCGCAGCAGGCGCTGTTCGTTGGGACAGAAAGGTGGAGAGCTCCACCGCAGCAGGGCGTAACGCCCGGGGCGGGAGAGACCGTCCTCTCGATACCCATGCGCCGGAATCAGAACGACGCACTCCAGCGGAGAAAAGGGAGTCCTTAGAACCGTAGGTTCTAAGCCAACTTTTGCCCACTTTTGTTTGGTCACAAAAGTGG
>CAJFUI010000102.1 GCA_904420145.1 uncultured Oscillospiraceae bacterium | reverse complement strand
GCCTCCAGCCCAGCCTTGGGCCGGACGGTGAAGGTGGCGGTCTGACCGGCGTTCAGGGTGGTGCGGCTCAGGTCGCCGATCTCGTAGTCCTCCGCTGTGGGCTGGCGGAGGGTCAGCTCCGTGTCCCCGGTGTTGGTGACGGTCACTGTTTTGGCGGCGGGCTGGTCATAGCCGTCCGCCGCAGTGCCGAAGTCCATGGAGTTGGGGCTCAGGGACATCGCCGCATCCCCCTCCACGGTAAGAGAAAGGGAGACGATGAGCTCGACCCCGTGATAATCGATAGCCAATTCATCGTCGTAGTTGCCAGCATAACCAATGTTCTCTATGGGGGTGACGGTGTAAGTCTTGCTTGCCCCCGGATCCAAATAGTTGGACTCGGGATTTTCCTCCACTGTATAGGGTCCGGCATGAAGGATGCCGTGGCTGACGTACAACCGTTCTGTCCCAGTGTTCGTAACTGTGATCGTTCTGCTGGGTACGCTGTCGTAGCCCAAGGCCAAGGTGCCGAAATCCAAGGAGGTGGTGGAGATGGAGAGATCGTACTTTTTTCCCTCTTCCGGCTCCACCGGCTCCTCCGGGTCTGTACTTTCCTCGGTGGGAACGATCGTATAAGTAAAGACAACGGGAATGGTTACATCATCAAAACTGTATCCGCCGGCGGCATAGTCATATATGCCATAGGTGTAGGTGCCGCTGACCGTGTATTCACCATAGGGAGGTTCCTCTCCCATAGAGCTTTCGCTGGACCGGAAAAATCGTCCAAATCCACGAACCGGCAGTTCTCCCTCTCCGTAGATGACAAAGCTTCCATCGCCCCCCTGCTCATAAATACGCGGATCAAAGGCGATGCCGGGGTGGGGGTTCTCACCGTCTCGCTCAAATACGGCACCGGAGGTTCCGGAGGACCGTATTCCCACCTCGCTGTTGCTGAACAGTGTTGCGGGCGCTTCGGCCTGATACCAGTAGTCATTGGATTCTCCCAACGGAATTTCGCCCAAGTCAATCACCGCTGGGCTGATCCCATAGAGGGGGACGAGCTCATAGGTCAAGGTGACAGGAAAATCCATCTGAACCGCCTCGCCCCCTGCGGCGGCAACATTTAAGCTGATGGTCCACTCCACAGAAAACTCGCCGTAGCTGTCGAGATCCAAGGCGTCCTCCACATCGATGCGGCATGAGCCGAAAAGGGTGAGGGACGCGCCCGGCTCGACTGCCGCGGTTGCTTCCTGTGCGTCCATGTGGGTGCTCCAAATCGAAATCTGATGTCCGCCCATATCGGTGCTCTGGGTTCGGCTTCCGTTTGGCAGAGAGACCTCCACAGCCACCGAACCGGTATTTTTCAGGGTGACAGAAAAAGGTTCTCCCGCGGTGTTGTCGTGCTGCACCACGTACTCGCCCAGATCAAGGCTGCGCTCCTCAATTTCCAGCTCCGGCGTCTGCTGGATTTCCGCTTCCTCCGACGGCTGCCCGCCGGTCTCCTCCGCCGCCAAGGCGGCGGGGGCGGCCAGCGACATACATAGACACACTGCCAGCACCCAAGACAGGATGCGATTTTTTTGCTTCATCTGTTTTTCTCTCCTTCTTCTTTTCTAATCTTCGTTGGGCTTTCCCGCCGCCCCAGGGCGGCGCCCTCCGGCGCAGATTCCCCTTCCGGCGGTTCGCCTGCCGGACAAACCGCCTCCTTTCGTTCCCTGGCACACTCCCCCTTTTCCCCGTCTCTCCTCCGTCACACAACACACCTCCTGTTTGGTGCACCAAACAGGAGACGCTATAGCGTCTCGCGTTACTTCTATTATATGTTTTCCTACCGCTTTTGCAAGCCTGTTTTGGCAAAAAATATCCCCGTTTCGCGGAAAAAGCCCCACGGGACTGCATTGTCCCCTGGGGCTTCCCCTGTTCTCTTTACTCCAGCCCAGCGTAGGCGGCGGCGTCCACTGGCTCGCACCACTCGTTGGCGGTCTCCTCACCGGGAACCTCTATGGCGATGTGGCTGAACCAGCTGTCCTTTTTCGCACCGTGCCAGTGCTTCACCTCCGGCGGGATGGTGATGACCGTGCCGGGGGTCAGGCTCACAGCCGCCTTTCCTTCCTCCTGATACCAGCCCTCGCCGGCGGTACAGATCAAGATCTGACCGCCGCCGCTCTTGGCGTGGTGGATATGCCAGTTGTTCCGGCAGCCAGGCTCAAAGGTGACGTTGGCTAAGAACACCGGGCACTTCCCCGCCTCGGTCAAGGGGTTCAGATAGGAATTGCCGATAAAGTACTGGGCAAAGGCGGTATTGGCCTGGCCCAAACCAAATACATTCTCCTTGTCAAAGGCTTCCTTGCTGTTGATTCTCATGAGAAATCATTCCTTCTGCGTAATTTTTACTAAGGACTGGGCGTTTTGGTCCGCTCAAACCGTCTCCGCCCACTGCCGCAGGTCGCTCTCCGACTGGCGGCCATTGAGAAGCTTGCCATTTTTGATCACCGCTCCGGGGCAGCTGGAGGCCAGAGCCTCCGCGGTCTTGCCCAAGCCGCTGCCGCCGGAGGTGGCAAAGAGGACGATGGTCTTGCCGGCGAAGTCATAGCTCTCCAAGAAGGTGCGGATAATCGTCGGGGCGGTATACCACCAGATAGGGAATCCCAAAAAAATTCGGTCGTAAGCGCCGATATCCGCGTCTGTATCCGCCAGTGCCGGGCGGGATGCGGGATCGTTCATCTCTACGGTGCTGCGGGAGTGTTTATCCATCCAGTTCAGGTCGGCCTTGGTGTAGGCCACGGCCGGCTTAATCTCATACAGGTCGGCGCCGATGGCGCTGGAGAGCTGCTGCGCCGCCCGCTTTGTGACGCCGCTGGCGGAAAAGAATGCTACCAATGTTTTGCTCATTGTATTTTACCTCCTGATTTTTTATCCACGATTCCATCATTCCACGGCAGAGGCGTCCGACGGATGCAAAATCAGCTCTCTGCCGGATGCCGTTCCCCCTCTCCGAGGTGGCCGCCATGTCTCCCCAGCTTACAGGGAGATGCTTTTCTTACTGGTTTTATTATAGAGCGCTGTCCCTGTCATGTCCAATACCTATCCCATATGTTTCATAATGCATTTTTTGTATGAAGATACGGGGTCAGCGGCATTTTGCCTTTCGGTCAGTGGTCAGACAAAACCGCCGCGAAGCGGCGGCCCCAAACCGAAGCCCAGCGAAGCGGGTTCGGTTTGGAAGCGAGGAGCAGCAAAATGAGCGCGCGATGAGCTTTGCAATGAAATGAAAAAGCTCGTCGCAAGCGATATGTCG
>CAJFUI010000101.1 GCA_904420145.1 uncultured Oscillospiraceae bacterium | reverse complement strand
GGCGGCTGCCTGCGTCAGCCCTCCGGCGGCCCCACCATGAACGTCAAGGGTACTGCGGCCGGCGGCGGCAACGCCCTGCTGATGCCCATGACCGAGTTCTCTCTGGGCCTGACCGGCGACATTAACGACATCATGAACGCCCACAACCTGGCCATGGTGGCGCTGAACGCCCGCATGCAGCACGAGCGCAACTATGATGACGAGCAGCTGGCCAAGCGCGGCCTGAAGCGTCTGGACATCGATCCCAAGCGTGTGGAGATGGGCTGGGTCCTCGACTTCTGCGCCCAGGGCCTGCGCAACATCATCATGGGCATCGGCGGCCCCAAGGACGGCTATCTGATGGAGTCCAAGTTCGGCATCGCCGTGGGCAGCGAGCTGATGGCTATTTTGGCTGTGGCCAAGGATCTGAAGGATCTGCGTGAGCGCATCGGCAAGATCGTTGTCGCCTATGACCGCAAGGGCAATCCCGTCACCACCGAGGATCTCGAAGTGGCCGGCGCTATGACCGCTTGGATGCGCAACGCCATCAATCCCACTCTGTGCTACTCCGTGGAGCATCAGCCCGTGCTGATCCACGCCGGTCCCTTTGCCAATATCGCTATCGGCCAGTCCTCTGTCATCGGCGACCGTCTGGCCCTGAAGCTGTTCGATTACCATGTTACCGAGTCCGGCTTCGCTGCCGACATCGGCTTTGAGAAGTTCTGGAACGTGAAGTGCCGTCTCAGCGGCCTGACCCCCAACGTCTCCGTGCTGGTGGCCACCATCCGGGCCCTGAAGATGCACGGCGGCGGCCCCACCGTGGTGGCTGGACGTCCCCTGCCCAAGGAGTACACCGAGGAGAACCTGGAGCTGCTGGAGAAGGGCTGCGAGAACCTGTTCCACCATGTCAACACCATTAAGAAGTCCGGCATCGTGCCCGTGGTGTGCATCAACCAGTTCTACACCGACACCGAGGCTGAGATCGCTCTGATCCGCCGTCTGTGCAAGGAGCACGGCGTCCGCTGCGCCCTCAGCAACCACTGGCGCTACGGCGGTGAGGGTGCCATCGAGCTGGCCGAGGCCGTCATCGACGCCTGCGAGGAGAAGAGCGAGATCAAGTTCCTCTATCCTCTGGATATGCCTCTGCGTCAGCGTGTGGAGCTGATCGCCAAGGAGGTCTACGGTGCCGACGGCGTGGATTGGGCTCCTCTGGCTCTGGAGAAGGCCAAGCGCTTCGAAAGCGATCCCAAGTACGCCGACTACTGCACCATGATGGTGAAGACCCACCTGTCCCTGAGCCACGAGCCCTCTTGGAAGGGCGTGCCCAAGGGCTGGCGGCTGCCCATCCGGGACATCCTGGAGTACGGCGGCGCCAAGTTCCTCTGCCCCATGGCCGGCACCATCTCCATGATGCCCGGCACCAGCTCCGATCCGGCCTATCGCCGCATCGACGTGGACACCGAGACGGGCAAGGTCTCCGGTCTGTTCTAAGACAACCTATTTGATCCGGCTGAAAAGTCCGGCGGCGCTCCGCCGCCGGACTTTTTTCTTGAGCGCGTCCATCGCTGTGGGCGGGACCGCTTTTGACATCCTTGACGGCGGCGTGCTGGTGTTTTTACATACCGGTACCGGCAGCGCAGAGAGCGCCGTCCACTGAAATTTACTGACAAGGAGAACGATCCATGGATTTTACCCAAAATTCCTGCCGTGAATTTGTAACGGTTCTGGCCTCTAATGCTCCCGTTCCCGGCGGCGGCGGCGCCGCAGCCTTAGTGGGCGCCATCGGCACAGCCCTTGGCAACATGGTTGGCTCCCTCACCGTGGGCAAGAAGAAGTATGCCGATGTGGAGGAGGAGATCATCGCCCTGAAGGCCAAGTGCGACGCCCTGCAGACGGAGCTCTTGGACCAGGTGCCCGCTGACGCCGAGGGTTTTGAGCCTCTGTCCAAGGCCTACGGCATTCCCAAGGACGACCCCAACCGGGAGCGGATCCTGGAGGAGGCCACCCTCACCGCCTGTGCCGTGCCCGTGCACATCATGGAGCTGTGCTGTGAGGCTCTCGAGGCCATCTCCGTCTTCGCCGCCAAGGGCAGCCGTCTGGCTGTCAGCGATGCCGGCTGCGGCGCCGTGTGCGTAAAGGCCGCCCTGCAGGCCGCCTCCCTCAACGTCTTCATCAACACCAAGACCCTGAAGGACCGCGCCGCCGCCGAGGAGATGAACAAGAAGTGCCTCGATATGCTGGACAAATACGGCGCCATGGCCGACGAGATTTTCGAGAGCGTCAAGGCCGGATTTTTTAAGTAAGAGAAAGAGGATATTGCTGTATGGCTAAGCTGTTATTAGGTAAGGAAGTCAACGAGAAGCTCAATGAGCGGATCATCGCCGAGTGCGAGGCCCTAAAGGCCAAGGGCGTCAATCCCACGCTGGCTATTGTCCGCTGCGGCGAGCGCCCGGACGATCTCAGCTATGAGCGTGGCGCCACCAAGCGGGCTGAGACCCTCGGGGTGGCGGTGGAGAAGTTCGTGCTGCCGGAGGACATCAGCAAGGAGGAGCTTCTGAAGGTTATCGACGACATCAACGCCAACGACAAGATCCACGGTGTGCTGATGTTCCGCCCCCTGCCCAAGCATCTGAAGGCGGACCAGGACGAGATCTGCAACCGTCTGGATCCCAGGAAGGACGTGGACGGCATGACCGACGGCTCCAACGCCGGCGTGTTCATGGGCAAGGAGCTGGGCTTTGCCCCCTGCACCCCCGCCGCCTGCATGGAGATTCTGGACCACTACGGCATCGACTGCACCGGTAAGAAGGCTGTGGTTATCGGTCGGAGCCTGGTGGTGGGCAAGCCCGCCGCCATGATGCTCATGGGCAAGAACGCCACCGTCACCGTCTGCCACACCCGCACCAAGGATGTGCCCGCCGTGGCGCGGGAAGCGGATATTCTGATCTCCGCCGCCGGCGTGCTCCGCAGCCTGACCAAGGAGTACGTACGCCCCGGCCAGATCGTGGTGGATGTGTCCATCAACTGGGATCCTGAGAAGGTCAACGCCAAGGGCGGCAAGGGTGCCATCGCCGGCGACGCCGTGTTTGAGGAAGTGGAGCCCATCGTGGAGGCCATCACCCCCGTCCCCGGCGGCGTAGGCGCCGTCACCACCAGCGTGCTCATCGGCCACGTGGTGGAGGCCGCCAAGCGGGCCAACCCCTGACGATTTCATTAAGCTTGCTACATAGAAAGAAGGAAACATATCATGAATCTCTTTACTGCGGCGGAGACTGCCGCGAATTATTCCACCGCGGGTGCGGCAAAGGCCAAGCTCCCCATTCCCAAGATGCTTCTGCTGGGCATTTTGGCCGGTATGATGATCGGCTTTCCCGCCTGTGTGACCAATATGGCCACCTACGGGATCGACAACAACTCCCTTGTCCGCATGATCTCCGGCCTGCTCTTCGCCTTTGGCCTCGGCATGGTGGTCATCGGCGGCGCGGAGCTGTTCACCGGCAACACCCTCATCTCCATCAGCGTACTGGATAAAAAGGCCTCCCTGGCCGGCATGCTCCGCAACTGGATCTTTGTCTACGTGGGCAACTTTATCGGCTCTATGCTGGTGGCCTTCATCTGCGCCCAGTTCGGCTGGCTCAGCGCAGGCAGCAACGCCTTGGCCGCCGCCTCCATGCGGGTGGCCGTGGGCAAGATGACCATGCCCTTCCAGAACGCCTTCTTCATGGGCATCCTGTGCAACATCTTAGTGACCCTGGGCGTGCTGCTCTCTCTGTCCGGCAAGGACGGCATCAGCCGCTTTATCGGCGCCTGGGCCCCTGTCATGTTCTTCGTGGTCTGCGGCTTCAACCACTCTATTGCCGACATGACCTACTGCATGCTGGGCCTCTTTGCCAAGGGCAACGCCGCCTATGTGGAGGCCGCTCAGGCCGCCGGGGTGGCTGTGGAGAACCTGACTTGGGGCAACTACTTCCTCGGCAACATGATTCCCGTAACGCTGGGCAACATTGTCGGCGGCGTGGCTGTTGGCTTTACCTACTGGTTTGCCTTCCTGCGGGGCGCCAAGAAGTAACAGGAAAAGGGGGCGACATCTATGCCGTGTGATGAGAAGGGCTTCATGGAGGAGGCCCTGCGGCTGGCCCGTGAGGCCGCCGAGCGGGGCGACGAGCCCTTTGGCGCGGTGCTGGTGAAGGACGGGGAGATCGTCTCCCGGGGACAAAACCGGATCCACACCCAGCACGACCCCACCTGCCACTCGGAGATCGACGCCATCCGCCGCTACTGCGCGGAGCACGGCACAACCGACCTCTCCGACTGCACCCTCTATACCAGCTGTGAGCCCTGCTACATGTGCTCGGCCTGCATCGTGCGGGTCCGGCTGAAAAAGCTGGTGTACAGCGCCAGTGAAAAGGACTGCGCCTCGCTGCGGGGAGAGCCCATCTGGGACGACAGCTCCTTCATTTTCTCCACCTCCCTGTACCGTCCGGAGGTGACAAAGGACTTCCTCCGGGAGGAGGGTCTGGCGGTGCTGCAGGACTGCCTCCGCTGAAAAACATCAAAAATCGGCTGCAAGCGAAATGCCTGCAGCCGATTTTTTCATGTTGCAAGAGTCCTTTTCCCCTCTGGGGCGCAGCGAGCGGCACCTACCGGCGCTTTTCCCAGTCCTCCCGCAGCAGGGCGTATAGGCAGGAATCCAACACCTGCCCCCGTTTCCAGACGCTCTGGCGGAGGATCCCCTCCAGCTGAAAGCCGTTTTTCTCCAAGACGGCCCGGGAACCGCGGTTATAGGCAAAGGGCTCGGCGTAGATCCGCAGGATAGGAAAGCGATCAAAGGCGGCGGCGCACAGCCCGCCCACCGCATAGGTCATGATCCCCTTTCCCCAGAAGGGCTCGGCCAGCCAGTAGCCCAGCTCGGCGCTGCGGCAGTAGACATCCGCCTGACAGGTCACACTGATGCCGCCCACCGCCTCGCCGTCCACCACGATGGCCCGATTGAGCTGACGCTCCTCCCCCTGCTCCATGCAGGCACGGATAAAGGCCTCCGCGTCCTTCCGGGTATAGGGGCTGGGGAATACGTTTCGCAGGTTTGCGGCAATCTTGGGGTTGTCCGCATACCGGGCGATGCTCTCCACATGGGAGGGATTCCAAGGAACAAGCGTTACGGTCATTCTCTCTCCTCCTCTACTCCTCCGCCGCCCGCCGCAGCGTCTCGCCGGTCAGGCGGTAGACGGTCCAGTCCTCCATGGCCTCGGCGCCAAGGGACAGATAGAAGTCAATGCTGGGGCGGTTCCAGTCGAGGCACCACCACTCCATGCGGCCGCAGCCGCGCTCCAAGGCGATCTGGGCCAGCCGGCGCAGAATCGCCCGGCCATACCCCTTTCCCCGCTCCTCAGGCAGGACGAACAGGTCCTCCAAATAGAGACCGGAGCGGCCAAGAAAGGTGGAAAAATTGTGAAAGAACAG
>CAJFUI010000100.1 GCA_904420145.1 uncultured Oscillospiraceae bacterium | reverse complement strand
GTTGGGATCGAACTCATCGGCACTGACGCCGTTCATCAGGTCGTTGTCGTAGGCGTACTCCACCGCCTCGTAGAACCAGTCGTCCACGTCCACGTCGTCGAAGGGCAGGGTGCTGACCTGACTCTCCTCCACGAAGGTGACCTCCACGCTCACACGGCCACGGGGCATGGTGAAGGTATACTTGCCGTTCCCCTTGTCGGTGACTTTGATCTCATCACCGCTGGAATTGGTGACGATCACCTCGTCCACCTCATAGCCCTCGTCGGGAGTGGCGGTGATGGTCACCGTCCGGCCGGAGCTGGCCCGGCTGGGGCTCACCGTGACCTTGCCGTGGTCCGCGTCCTCCACCGTGATCGTATAGCTGCTGCTCCCGGAGGAACCTGTGGAGGGCTTGGTGCTGGGCACCGTGGTGTTCTCAGGATTATCAACATCATTCTTGACATCAATGCTTATCGTAATGGCAACATTGTTCTCGGTGGTGATGTTGCCGCGAATCTCTTCAGCTGCTTTAGCAGCTGTATCAGCCTCGGCACTCTTGTTGATAACTCTCGTCACCGTAGCATTGTCCGCCCAAACCTTGATTCCGCTGTCACTGGACACATTGTTCAAGTGGAGTTCGGGGATTCTGGTCAAAGTGTCATTGCCCATGGCATATTCGATCGTGGCATAGACCCCGTCACCTGTCGGATTCAGCACGCTGTTCTCAATGGTGACCTTGGAAGCGTTCACCAGAACGCCGGTCCAAGCGGTGCCTGTGACGGTCACGCCGGACAGCTTACCGCCTTCCACATTATAGAACTGCACGCCGTGCTTAGTCTTACCATCAGTGCCAATGAGTTCCACGTCTTGGATGGTGACGTTGTTCGCCAGTACTTCCAGCACGGAGTTGACAGGGGGCGTATTCCCTTCATCACCGGTAAATGCAGCGTCAGTAGACACTGTAATGCTGTGGCCGTCGCCGTCCAAAGTCACATTGGCATCATCGATGACGATTTTGTCTCTGACGGTCACATTCTGCAGCAGGGTGACGGTCTTATCGGTGGCAGTGCTGGCTGCCTCCAGAGCGTCGGCAAGAGTAGCATATACCTTGCCGTCCACCATGGCCTCGCCGCCGGTAATGCTGCCACCGGTGACTGTGACACCTGCCAGGTTATTTGTAGCGGTTGTGTTCAGCTTGATATCGCCAGAGACCTGCAGGGTGGAACCCTCATCCGCCTGCAGGCCGCCGGTAGCCGCATCTGCCAAAACCACAGCAGCACTTGTATATCCATCGGCAGTGCATGCATTGGCGACCGTTACCTCACCACCACTTTGAACTTCCAGCTTGCCGTCCGCATCATTGATGCTGATACCGCGATAGCCGGTATTGCTGACATGCACTTCTCCGCCAGCTTTTACAATAACAGCGCTGGCACTCAGGCCATGGCTGGCACAGCCGTCGATTTCAACGGTAGAATCTTCAATGGTCCACACGCCGCCGTTGGAGAAGTTACCGTTGATATTGGTGGCAGTAATCGTGGAATCATTGAGAACATTGATGGTACCGGGGTTTGTTGTACCGCTTGGCTTACCGGAGATCGTGGCATTGGACACATCATGAATGTTCAAAGTGGCTCCATCCAAAGTCAAAGTGGAGTCATACTGGATGTCGATGCCATAACCCTGACCCGTAATATCCATAGTCACGCCGTCCAAGGTCAAAGAGGCATTGGGCTTGATCATAAAGGCATGATAATATGTCGTTGTGGGGGGATTCGCTTGATTATTAGTAACGGGGTCCTTCACATCAACAGTGATCTTGCCGCTGCCTGTGATGGTAACATCGCCCGCAATATCATAGTCGGCATCCGTTAAGGACGCATCCTTCAGCAGGGTGATGGTGCCGCCGGAATTTTTGACAGCCTCCAGAGCTTCGGACAATTCCTTATAGCCCGTGGCGCCCACCATGGCAACATAGTCTTCACCAGCAATCCCTTCATTACCAACTGTGCTGCCTATGATTGTAATACTGTCATCATTCTTATCTGCACTGCCGACTGTGCTGTTGAGGATGGCAATGGAGCCCTTACTCGCTCCATCACCGGTATTGGTGACGCTGCCGGTGACAGTAGCGTTCGCTTGAATGACCACATCACCAGTGGACTTGTTCTCCACGTTGCCCTCAATGGTTCCGCCGGTGATGGTCAGGTCACCAGTACTCGCATTGGTAACATTTCCTGAAATTTCTGAATCCTTTACAGCAATATCAGCAAAACCGTTAGACCGCAAAGCTCCCTCCAGGTTGCTGTTTTCAATATCGATTGTTACAGGAGAAGATCCATCATTGTTCTGAACATTACTATCATTCAACGCAACTGTACCCTTAAGGGTTCCGCCTGTAATATTCACAGTAATCGGCTGCTTTGTGGTGTGTTGTGCGACTGCAATTGCCGCTCCATCCGTAGTGCTGCCGCTCCCATTAGCACTGGTGCTAAATGTTTCCGCAGTCGCCGTGATCACAGCATCACCCGAAACATTCAATGTACCAGAACGCATTTCGATGCCAGATGTGCCGGTAATTTCTCCACCTCTTACAGTGAGGACACCATCTTGGGGATGATAAATACCTGCTGCATTCTTGCTGGTAATACTACCATCTGTAATCGTGATCTTGGTGTTCCCCTGATCTGACTCTGTGGTTTTCGTACCGTTTCCACAGATTGCAAAAGCGTTTCCGTTTATCTCCCCGCCATTCACTGTCAGTTCAGCACCCTTGCCAGCAACGAAAGCTCCAACATCGCCAGAAACCTTCGCCGTTCCACTAATGGTAATACTTGTGGTCGGAACATTATCTTCATTTGGGTCATACTCACCAATTGCAGTAACGCCAAATCCGCTTTCAACTCCAGTAATTATTCCCCCATCGATTGTTGCCGCTCCCCCAAGTTGTGCTTGCACTGCGGAGTTGGGGGCAGAGATTGTCCCACCATGGATTGCAGCAGATGCACCCTGACCAGAAACAACAACTCCTATGTATCCACTAATTGTGCCGGATTGGACCGTAAGCGTTCCGTTTGCCAAGACACCATATCCCGGATTTGTTTCACCGTCGTTTACAAAGTTTTCACTTTGAATTGCTCCGTTATCCTGACTGTCTAAAATCGTCAGATCACCGCTTGTAGATACACCGATGAGCCAGTATTGCGTATTCCCACTGCCGCGGGTAATTTGATGACCGTTGAGGTCCAATGTAATCTTATTTCTCACAACAATGGATGCACTTAGCGGTACATTTTTCAGCAATTTTACTGTTGAGTCACTTGTCGCAGAACTTACTGCTTCCGATAAGGTACTGTAGTGTACTTCACCAATTGCAGCTTCATGGTTACAACTTTGACCGCCGTCACAGTCCACACCTGCTGCCAGTACCGCTGTAGGCAGCAGGGTAAGCGCCATACTCAGCGCCAACATAATAGACAACAACTTTTGCTTCATGACTTTACATCTCTCCTTTTTCGATATAATTTGCAGGGATAAGCAGGGTTCTTCCCGGAGCATGGCTCCGGGAACGAGAAGGCACGTGCCTTCTGCGGGCAGCGGCCCGCATCTCTAATCATAGTCTATCCTAACTTTCTAAATTTTTCAACTGCTTTTTGTTAAATCCGCTAAATTTTTCTGCGGAAAACCATTTTTTTACATTTAATTCCCAAACCCGTCTGCTCCATTTTAACAATCTGCGGACAAATGGCTTTGTTTCCCATTCAAATGGGCAAAAATATCCCCATCCATCTGACGATGGATGGGGATGCCGCAGGCAATCCGGTTGATAGCCGCCCACTTAAGCTTATGCCTTCACCACCGCGTGGAGCAGGGACCACAGCGACCAGATCAGCAGGGCCAGCGCCACGAGGGGCGCCAAGACGTAGAGCACCGGAAACAGAGGCAGACTGGGCAGACGGTCCCACGGGAGCAGCTGGGGTCCAAAGCAGACCACCATCCAGACGCCCCACAGAATCCAGCCGGCCTTGCCGCCAAACCGCTGGAGAAAGGCCCCGATGATCAGCCCCAGCAGCAGACAGCCAAGGGGGATGAGAAGGGCCCACCACCAGTCGAGGGACACGTCCTCCACATACAAAAGCCCCGTCTCCACCGCCGTGCTCCCCTCGGGGACCGGGACCGGGGACTCCATCACATAGCCCCTTGCGCCGGTGAGGGCGGCCCACAGGCGGGGCGCGAAGCACCGCTCGAGGATGGTGAGCAGAAGGGACAGGACCGCCATAGAGATGGTCTCAAAGGCGGAGAGTCCAAGGGTCAGAGCCAGGGCCGTTTTTCGGGTCTGGCCAAAGCGCAGAGCGTCGGTAAAGGCCACGCCCACGTGGCTTATGGTGGCGATCACCGCCATGAATCCCGCCACAATGGGCAGCACCACGCCGGAGACCATAGGGCTGCTCCCCACATCGCCAAAGAACAATACGCAGGCGGTGATGAGGTGGATCAACAGGAACACCCCGCCCACCACGCTAAAGTACAGGATCAGATCGTCGCTGTTGAGACGGATCAGCTGTTTGAACTTCTTTCCCATAGGATCACCTCACCGTAAAGCGGGACACTGTCCGGTAGATGATGGCCTCGCACACCGCAAGGACTATTAGCAGGCCCAGCGTCAGCAGCAGGGGCAGATTCCCCCAGAGCGCGATCAGGGTTCCGGAGAGGCCGCTGGAGGGATCTGCGATCGCCTCCCCCGCCGGAATCCCCACCATCATCAGGATCATGCCCGCGAAAAACACCAGGAAGGATACGAAAATCACCAGCGCCCCCATGGCCTTGGAGCGGCCAAAGACCAGCCCGCTGAGACAGCCGAGGGCTAAAACGCACAGGCAGAGCAGGGGGTAGAGCCAGATGGAGTCTCCGCCGCCGAGGTTGAAAAGAAGCTCCCACTCCTCCTGATTCCCCCAGCGGAGCAGGCCGGGCATGGCGGTGATCACCGCCTGGAGCACCCAGCAGGTCGCTGTGTAGAGGAGCAGCGTCCCCTGCAGGGCCCAGAAGAAATCCCGCCGCCGTGCTCCGAAGGAGACAGCCAAATTCAGATTGCTGGTACACAGGGCGAAGGCGAAGATGTAAAGAATCCACTGGGCCACGAAGGGGAAGGTGCGGAAGTAGGTGACAAACAGATTATCCGCCTCCCCGCCGCCGGTAGCGATGGTGCCGGCGATCACGATCACGGCGAAGGCGAGGATGGCGAGCACGTTCCAGCCGGTGAATTGAAATAGGAATCGAAAGGATTTTCCCATGTCCTCATCTCCCCTCTCAGGCGTCCCCGTGGCCGCACAGGGCCACAAACACATTCTGCAGGTTCATAGCGGAGACATCCACGTCGCCGGAGATCTGCTTCCCCCGGCAGCGGACCGCCGCCGTCTTGTGCCGGCCCACCTGGTAGACAGACAGCACCTCCATCCCCGCGGTGGCCTGCGCCACTGCCTCCTCACTGCCGGAGACATAGCGGAACTGGTCGATCAGCTCATCGGTGGGGCAGTTCTCCAAGATGCGGCCCTCGTCGATGATGATGACCTGCTCGAACACGGAGGCGGCCTCCTCGATGATGTGGGTGGAGACGATGAAGGTGCGGCCTGTCTGGGTGAACTCCTCCAGCAGCAGCTGGTAGAACCGCTCCCGCATGACCACGTCCAGTCCCGCAGCCGGCTCATCTAAGATGGTGATGGGGGCGCGGCTGGCCAAGGCGATGAGGATGGTCACCATGGACATCTGCCCCTTGCTCAGCTGGCAGATTTTCTTCTTCTCGTCCAGCTTGAACTCCGCCAGCAGCCGCTGGGCGTATTTCCTGTCCCAGCCGGGGTAGTAGATAGCGGCGGAGCGCAGATAGTGGCGGATCTTCAGGTTGTTCTGGCCGGAAAACAGCGTGGGCTGCAGCTCACGGGAGAAGCAGATGTGGCTGAGGGCCTCGGCGTTCTCCCACACCGGCGCGCCGTCGTAGGTGACCTCGCCGCTGTTCTTGGTGTTCTGGGCGGTGAGGATGCTCAAAAGGGTGGTCTTCCCCGCCCCGTTGCGGCCGATTAAGCCGTAGATCTTGCCCGGCAGGATCTCAAGGTCGAGGTTATGGAGCACCTCGGTGCTGCCGTAGGACTTGCACAGCCCCACCGCTTTCAAAATTCCTGTACTCATTTGGATTCTCCTTCCTCAATGGCCCGGTTCACCATGGCCAGCAGCTCCTCCCCTGTCAAAGACAGGGAGGTCCCCTCCTGTACAAGGGGCTTGACATAGGTATTGTAAAACGCGTCTCTTCTCTTTCGGCGCACCGTCTCCGCCGCGCCTTTCGCCACAAACATACCGATCCCCCGTTTCTTATAGAGAATGCCGTCGGAGACCAGCAGGTTTACCCCCTTGGCCGCGGTGGCGGGGTTGATGTTGTAGCCCCTGGCCAGCTCGTTGGTGGAGGGCACCTGCTCCTCCTCGTGGTAGACGCCCCGGAGGATATCGTCCTCCAGCATCTGCGCAATCTGCAGATAGATCAGGGATTGGTCGTTCAGGGTCCCATGCACGCAATCACCTCCACGGATGTTTACTGGTTCATTACTTGTGTAACTAACTATATAGCTAATGGAGCTGTTTGTCAAGATCTATTTTGTCGTTTTTCAAAAAAACAGAGGCCGCCCCCGATACGGCTTCGGGAGCGGCCCCTATACGGTTCTGTACGGTATGAAAAAAAGAGCGGCCTGCTGACCGCGGCGGCGGAGGGCAAAGGGCCCTCAGCTCAGGCGGAGGATCTCCCGCTTTAAGCGCAGGATGATCCGCTTCTCCAGCCGGGAGATGTAGGACTGGGAGATGCCGAGGCGGTCGGCCACCTCCTTCTGGGTCTGCTCCCGCTGACCGAAGAGGCCAAAGCGCAGCACGATGATCTCCCGGTCCCGCTGGTCCAGGCGGGAGATGGCCTCGTTGAGGAGAGAGCGGTCCACATCCTCCTCAATGGGCCGGGAGACCTCGTCGCTGTCGGTGCCGAGGATGTCGCTGAGGAGCAGCTCGTTGCCGTCCCAGTCGGTGTTCAACGGTTCATCCAGGCTCACCTCCCCTTTCTGTCCCACACTCTTGCGCAGGTACATCAAAATCTCGTTTTCAATGCACCGGGAGGCATAGGTGGCCAGCTTGATGTTCTTGTCGCATTTATAGGTGTTGATGGCCTTGATCAGGCCGATGGTGCCGATGGAGATCAGGTCCTCGATATTGATGCCGGTGTTCTCAAAGCGCCGGGCGATATACACCACCAGGCGGAGGTTGCGCTCGATCAGCGTCTGGCGGGCGGAGAGATCCCCCTCATCGAGCCTCTGAAGGAGCACCGCCTCCTCCTCTCTGGGCAGGGGCGGAGGCAGGGTGTCGCTGCCCCCGATGTAGTGGACCCGTCCGGGCAGGAGGAGTCCCCATTTTTCCAGCAGATTATGTAGTTTTTGCAGCCATCGCGCGATCATTACAGCCTTCTCCTTCCTGTTCGCCGCCCCACAGTCCCACAAAGCCGCCCCCATCCGACAGGGGGTGGTCTGTGACGCCGATGGGATAGTTTTTCCATGTCTTCTTGCCGATGGTCAGGGAATCGCAGCAGAAATAGGGCAACTCCGCCTGAGCGGTCCCCACTGACTGGTAGGTGATGGTTCGATAGGGCACCTCCCGCCCCGCCAGCAGAGGCGACAGGGCCTCCCGCCAGACGATGCACAGCACCTGCCCGCTGATGGGATCCCGGAGGGTGTTCCCCGTGTCACAGAAGAGGGTGACACGGGTGCGCCGTCCGCCGAAGGCGATCTCCGCCGTCACCAGCCGGCCCGCTGAAGCCGCCCCCCGGTGGAACACCACCGCAAGGGCGAAGGCGCAGAAGGCGCCGGAGAGAAGAAAGATCACCCACGGGCTGTCCGTCTGGGTGAAAACAGCCTCCAGCCCCACCACCGCCCCGGACAGGGTGCAGGAGGCCACTAAAAAGAGCAGGTAGTGCCGCAGAAAATAGCCGCTCTTCCCGAAGGCGATGCGCACCATCAGCGCTGACACCGCGCACTTGCAGACCACCGCCGTCAGAAATCTCCAGGGCGGCAGCAGGGCGAGCACGCCGTATACGCCCCCCGCCGCCGCGGCAGCGGCGATCCGCCGGTGCCGCAGGGGCAGGCCAAAGAGCCGGACGGTGCAGCAGAGGGTCAGATAATCCAAAACGGCGTTGAGAAAAAACGCCAAGTCCGCGTAGATCACCGTCACAGCCGTTCCTCCTCCCTGTCCATCATTATAGGACCGCGCCAGTGTGAAACAGGTCAGAATCTCTGACGGAGCGGAAAAAGAGAGCCGGAGTACTTTGGAGCGGGAAGATGCGGCGGGCGTTTTGCCGCCTAATACCCGTGCAGAAAAACTTTCAAGGAGAGCCTCAGCGGCAGGCAGAGAGGGACGGCAAAGCTGCCGTCCCTCTCCCTTTCACTGTTTTGCATCCCCTGTCTCAGCGCCGCCGGTCCAGCTCCTGCTCGATGGAAATGACAATTGTGCTCATCCGCACATCCAAGGCCAAGCTGATCCGATAGAGGGTCTCCAAGGTGGGCTTGCGCTCCCCCCGCTCGATGGCGCTGAGGTGGGTCCTGCCGATGTCGGACAGACCGCTGAGCACCTCCTGGGTAATCCCCTTTTTCAACCGGTACTGCGCGATCACCTCCCCCACAACCTTCGGATCCAGCCGCATTTCACTCATAAATGATCCCCCCTTGGTACAAGGGTATCCTAAAATGCATTTTCTTCTGAACACATATGTTGACATTTGAATACTTATGTGTTAGTTTTTTAGGAGATGTCCAAGCAATACCATCAACAGAACAAGGAGGAGATTACATGAGAAAATGGACGATCCTATTGCTGACAGCGGCGCTGGCCCTCTCCCTGTCAGCCTGCGGCGGCGGAAACACGCCTCCGGCGGACAGCGGCAACAACGACAACAGTGAGGGAACTGCCACTCCTGACACGTCTGCCACGCCGGAGGCGGAGGAGCCGGAAACGCTGGCGTCGGTCACCACCACGGACTATATGACCATCGACGGCATCTGCGTGGACGACTCCTATCAGGACGAGGACGGCAGCCCGCTGAAGATGGTCTACCTGCTCTACACCCTGACGGCGCCGGAGGAAAACCTGCAGATCGACAGCACCTATACCACCCTGACCATCAACGACGCCAACAGCTATGAGTCAGAGCACAACCCCAGCGCCCCCGCTATCCGCTACATGCCCAATTACTACTACAGCAGCTACATTGAGGATGTGTACATGGGGACCTCCCTTCAGGTGGCCGCCACCTTTTTGATCCCGGAGGCGGACCTGGCGCCGGGGCGGTCCATTACCCTCTCCGACAGCCAGATCCCCGATGTGGACAAGATCCGCCTGTCCACCGACGATATTGAGCACTTTAGCAGCAGCGAGGAGCTGGCCCATGCTATGGACCCGGATGGATATGAGACGGTAATGCTGGCCTATGAGGAGGCGGACGCGGAGACCACCGCCCGGGTGAAGGAGCTGATCAACGGGTACTACTGGCAGTTTTATGTAAACAGCACCGCCTATGAGCTGGAGTTCTGGGCGGAGAACAACTTCGAGGTGCGCACCAGCCTTGGCACCAGCAACAGCGGCACCTACTCCGTGCGAAACGGCTATCTCTTCTGCACCTATCCCGACACAGGCTACACCATCGAGATCCCCTACGAGTTTGCCGACGGAGATATCAGCCTCGACCTGACGGACGCCTTTGATGTCCGCGGATAGCGCTCCCTTCCCATTCAGACGGTAGGGTTCCCCCAAAAATGAAAGAAAGAGAGGGACGGCATTTGGCCGTCCCTCTCTTATTTTGTATCTTTTCCTGTTTCCAGCCTCCGCTGTCCTGCGCGCTATCTCCGGGCCAGCAGCCGGTCCAGCGAGGCGGTGTCCAGCAGGTTTACTGTCTCAAATCTTCCCCGGTAGAACACGGCGTAGTTGTTGAACACACAGGGCAGCTCCTTGGCCTTCTGGAGAGTGTCCACCGGGCAGAGGTCCGCATGGACGCCGTGCTCCGTGCAGTACTGCTTGACCTGAGAAAGGCTCTGGTACACATAGGGGCACTGGGGGCTGTAGTAGATCGTCAGCCCTTGGCTTTCGATGGTCTGCCCCTTGGCCTGGGGGGCAAAATGGGGGACCGTTCCGTCAAAGGAGAGGGCCAGGAGCTCATAGCCGCTGTCGGTGGCATCCACCGCCGTGAAGCCGAACTTCTTCGCGAAGGACTGGTCGGAGAGCCACGCCTTCTGCTTGCTGGCCCCCAGCATGCACACGCCGGACCGCCCCCGCTCCCTGGCGTCGCTGATGCAGTACTCCATCAGCGAGCGCCCGTAGCCCTTGCCCTTCTGCTCCCCGAGGACCCACAGGCAGTAGATATACAAATAGTTATCACCCGCAATCGGGACCCAAGCGGTCTCCAAGGGGGCGTACTCGATGAAAACCGTGGCCTTGGCGTTGAGCTTTCGGAAGACATGGCCCTCCTGCAACCGCTGGACGAGCCACTGCCGCTTCGCCTCCACCCCCGGGTGGGGCTTTTTGCTGCGGATGATGCAGCACAGATGCTCACGGGCGATATTGTCCGCCGTTAGATTCACAAAATCAGCACACATAATTCTCCTCCGTGCAGGCCGTCTTAAGTATCTACAGTTCCCGCCGGAGATAGACCATATCCCGCAGCAGCACGCCGCCCTCATAGATGGGGTGGTCGTAGTGCTCGGTAAAGAAATCCGGCAGAATATGGGAGCGCTGAAAGCCGCAGCGCTCATAGAAGGGGACGGTCAGCGGGCTGTCTCCGGTCCCCACCTGCAGGAGGCGAAAGCGCCCTCGGTAGGTTTCTGCCAAAAACTCGATCAGACGCCTGCCGTAGCCTCTGCGCTGGGATTCCGGACGCACGGCGAGGTTTTTCAGCTCCAGCACACCGTCCCCCTCGTCGGTCACCACGCAGACCGCCTGCACGCCGCCGTCCTCCAAGGCGTACATGGTCCCCCGCTCCAAGTAGCGGTCGATCATGTCCTCCTGCTCGTCGGCCAAGAGGAGCAGGTCGAGATACCGCTTTTTGTGCTCCCTTATCTCTATCATGTCCATAGGCTCCCCCTCTTCTTCCCCGTGGGGCGCTGTCTCACCGGACAAAGGGCAGGATCAGGCTCAGCAGCATGGACAGCACCAGCAGTCCGATAATGGCGCAGGCGATGATCCGGGCGGTTTTTTTCTTCATGTTGTCTCCTCCTTGGGCAAAATTCGTTTGATGGCTTTCTCACATTTGCTTCGGGGCAGCATCAGCTCGTGGCCGCAGCCCTCGCAGCGGAGCTTAATATCCATGCCCACCCGGTGGATGGTCCAGATTTTACTGCCGCAGGGGTGCTGCTTCTTCAGCTCCACCCTGTCCCCTAATTTCAGTTCCATGGATTCAACCTCCTCAGGCTCTAACCGTCTGTGCGGCGCATATAGTGGATTAGACTAAAAAATAGGATGGTACAGACATGAAAGCATATCAATACCTGCCGGAGGGCTACGCCCCTCTCAGCACCGTCCCCCTCCCCCTCTCCGCCGTACAGCGCTATATGGAGGAGGGCGAAATTGTAGAGGGCACCGCCGTCCGCTGCGACGGACAGCACAATATACATATCAAATTCCACGGCTATGACGGCGTCATCCCCCGGGAGGAGGCCGTCTGGCCGGAGATCAGCGGCGCGGGAAAGGACATCGCCCTGCTCTCCCTCGTGGGGCGCAGCGTCCAGTTTCTTATCACCAACATACAGATCGACGGCGGCGGCAAGCCGACGCTGCATCTCTCCCGCCGTCAGGCCCAGCAGCGGGCTCTGGCCCATATCCTTGACGAATGTCCGGTGGGCACCGTCTGCCGGGGAAAGATCACTCACCTGGAGCGCTTCGGCGCCTTCGTGGACATCGGCGGCGGGGTCATCGCCCTGCTGCCGCTGGAGCACATCTCCATGGCCCGCATCAGCCACCCCAATCTCCGCTTTACGGCGGGACAGCGGATTCTGGCGGTGATGAAGCAGGTGGACCGTGAGAAAAAGCGCTTTACCCTGTCCCACAAGGAGCTCCTTGGCACCTGGCTGGAAAACGCAGCCCTCTTCGCCCCAGGGGAAACCGTCACCGGCTATGTCCGGGGGATCAAGGACTACGGCATCTTTATCGAACTGACGCCCAACCTCTCCGGGCTGGCTGACTTCCGCCCAGATCTGCAGGAGAACGACGCCGTCTCCGTCTTTGTCAAGAGCATCCGTCCAGAGCAGATGAAGATCCGGATGCAGATCCTGCAGAAGATCCCCGCGCCCCCTGTGCCGGAGCCGCCCCGCTACTACATCACCGACGGCCGCTTAGCCGCCTGGCGCTACGCGCCGGTGGACTGTGAAAAGGACACCGGCAGCGTCACGTTTTTCCCTTGATCCGCTCCCAGTAGGCCTTGGCGGCCTGCTCGGTCTTGTTGTCGCCGTATTCATAATATTTGGCGTCCTTCACCGCGTCGGGCAGATACTGCTGCTCCACCCAGCGGTTGGGGTACACGTGGGGGTACTTATAGGTTTCATGGGGGCCGCTGCCGGCGGAGTCGGCGTGGACATTCTGCAGATGGCGGGGCACGTCGCCGGTTTTCCCCTTCTGCACATCCTCCATGGCGGCAATAATGGCGTTGTGGCCGGTGTTGGACTTAGGTGCCGTGGCCAGAAGGATGGCGGCGTCCGCCAAGGGCAGCCGTGCCTCCGGCAGGCCGATCTGCAGGGCGCTGTCCACGCAGGCCTTCACAATGGGAATGGCCTGGGGGTAGGCTAAGCCGATGTCCTCCGCGGCGATCACCAGCAGCCGTCGGCAGGGGGAGAGGAGGTCGCCCGCCACCAACAGCTTTGCCAAGTAGTGGACAGCGGCGTCAGGGTCGCTGCCGCGGATGGACTTCTGCAGGGCGGAGAGGAGATCGTAGTGGTTGTCCCCCTCCCGGTCGTAGCGCATGGCGCTGCGCTGGGTCACCTCCTTGGCGTCGGCAAGGGTGATGTGCAGCGCCCCATTCTGGGGCTGGGCCGCCTCATAGAGGAACTCCACCGCGTTGAGGGCCTTGCGCACATCGCCGCCGCAGGCGGAGGCGATGTATGCGCTGACCCCCTCCTCCCACTGAAGGGGCAGCGGGCTCTCCCCCGCCACGATGGACAGCCCCCGCTCTACAGCCGGCAGCACATCAGCGGCGCTGAGGGCCTTGAACTCAAAGACCGTGCTGCGGCTTAAAAGGGCGTTGAACACGCAGAAATACGGGTTCTCCGTGGTGGAGGCGATGAGGGTGATCTTCCCGTTCTCCATAAACTCCAGCAGGCTCTGCTGCTGGCGCTTGTTGAAGTACTGGATCTCGTCGAGATAGAGCAGCACCCCGTTGGGGGCCACCATGGTGCCGATGTCCCCCATGATATCCCGGATATCCTGGGTGCTGGCGGTGGTGGCGTTGAGCCGGTACAGGGGGCGCTGGGTGCGCTTGGCGATGATGTTGGCCACGGTGGTTTTTCCCACCCCGGAGGGCCCGTAAAAGATCATGTTGGCGTTGGTGCCATTTTCAATGAACCGGCGCAGCAGGGCCCCCGGCCCCAGCAGGTGCCGCTGCCCCACCACCTCGTCTAAGGTCTCCGGCCGGATCCGGTCGGCTAAAGGCTGTTCCACGCTGTTCCCTCCTTTAGAACCTGTATTCACAACCGATGAACGCCGTCTGGGCGGTCTTTTCCCCGCCATCCTGCGTCAATTCCCCTTGCCATACGCCAGTATAGCCGCGGAGCATTTCCTTGGCTGACGAGAAAAATCCTCGTCCATCCGGCATCCCCCGGCTATAAATACAGGTTCTTAGTCTCTCGAGCATTTCTCCGCGTCGATGGCCAGCACCACCAGCAGCGCTGCCAGCGCGTTGTTTGGGTCCGCCACGTCGATCACATAGGTGTCCGTCCACTGGAGCACCTCCTTAGTGATGACGGCCACCAGCCCCTCCGTGGGACTGGTGATCTGATAGTCCCACTCCATCCACGCCCCGTCCACCTGCCAGTCGCTGCAGTCGAGGGTGAATTGGGGCTTGAAGAAGGTAAACTCCTTCTTGATGCAGCCTATGTAGGTCTCGCCGATATAGATCTCAAATTGGGGGAGAAAGGTGAACACCTTCTCCTGCAAAGTGGCGATGTGATTCCCCTGGGCGTCCAGCACATGGAGCCGGTGTCCCCAGCTGAGCCGGCCCTCCACGGTGAAGAGGGTCTCTCCGTTTTCCCCGTAGATATCATAGCTGTCCAGCCAGGAGAAGAAGCGCTGCTTGAAATAAAGTTGCATGGCAAATTTCCTCCGGTTTTCACTCAGGAATGATTCTACCACACTTTTTCCCCCTTGCACAGATTTTTTCCTCGTATTTTGCCGAAAACTGTGGTAGGATGGCTCTGAGGTGATTCCATGAAGACGCAGGAAGATATCAGCCATATCATTGAGACATTAAAGAAACTCTATCCCGACGCGGCGTGCTCGCTGACCTATGACCCCGACAAGGCCTACGAGCTGCTCTTTTCCGTCCGTTTAGCCGCCCAGTGCACCGATGCCCGGGTCAACCTGGTGACCCCGGCCCTCTACGCTCGCTACCCCACCCTCCAGTCCCTTGCGGAGGCCGATGTGGACGAGGTGGGCGAGTACATCCACTCCACCGGTTTTTGGCGGGCCAAGGCCCGGGACATTGTCGCCGCCAGCCGGATGCTGCTGGAGGAGTTTGACGGCAGGGTTCCCGACAATATGGAGGACCTCCTCCGCCTGCCCGGTGTGGGGCGTAAGACGGCCAATCTGATCCTTGGCGATGTCTATGGCAGGGAGGGCTATGTCTGCGACACCCACTGTATCCGCATCACCGGCCTTTTGGGTATTACCGACGGCAGCAAGGACCCGCTGAAGGTGGAACAGCAGCTGCGCAGGTGCATCCCGCCGGAAGAGAGCAACAACTTCTGCCACCGCATGGTCCTCCACGGCCGGGCGGTCTGCGTGGCCCGGCGGCCCAACTGCGCCGAATGCGCCCTGCGCCCTTGGTGTGACCACTGGAGCGGAGAACAGGAGGAGGAAGATGGGCAGTAAGCGGCTTTGGCCCATCCGTGCAGACGACCGGCCCACCCTCGCCTCATGGCCCACGCTCCTCTATGACTGGTCGGAACTGCCGGAGCGGTTTGCTCCCGCCCTGCGTCCCTATCGGGACCGCGGGCTTCCCCGGGAACAGGTGGTCTATATCCCCAAAATCCACCAATACGCCGCCGGAACGGAGTACCTGATCGCCTATTTAGACGACACGGTGGTGATCCTCACCGGACGGGACGACGGCACAGTGGAGGAGACGGCGCTGAAGCCCGGTGAGGTGACCTGCCTCACCTACGCTATCTCCCTGCTCCAGTGCACCATCACCGTGAACTATCGAAAAAACAACTGCCAGCGCCAGGTCTCCTTTGCCTACAACAAGACCAAGGACCATTACCTCCTCCCGGTAATGAATCTGCTTCTCGGCCTCCCAAGGGATGCCAAGCCCGCTGTGTCCCACCCGGACAGTGCCCAGCTGCGCGCCCTCTACCAGCGGAGCTACGCCATGTACAACACTGCCAAGCTCTGCTACCGTCTCTCCCCTGCCATCTCCGGCAGTCTCTTCCTTCAGGGCAAAAACTACGGTCCCTTCCGCTGGCATCAGCCGAAGCCGGAATATTTTCTCGCGTGGATGGACCGTGGGCTGGTGGTCATCGAAAAAAATTTTTATGTGACCAGCGCCGCCTATCTCCTATGGGAACAATTCCGCCGGGGCGTGATCGATGAGGCGGATTTCCCAAGCCCCGGTCCCCGCAAAAGGACCGCGCTGCTCCTGGAGCGGCGCTTTGATCCGCCCCTTGCCATTCCCCTGCTGCCCGATCAGCTCCAGGAGGCGGAACGCTTTCTGCACGCCATTCCCAAAAGATAATAAACCTCCCCGGGGAAATGCTCGCTTGCTAACTTGAGCGCTTCCCCGGGGATTTTTTGCTCCGCTGCGGTTCTGCGCCTCCGCCAACCGGGCCATTCCCCCGGTACATTTTTCCCCGCCGCCACATATAATACAGTAACCAAACAAAATGGGGGAAAACCATGGACAACAAGCAACAGGACCTGATGAATCAGCTCCAGCGCAACAAGGGAGCCCTTCTACAGTTGATGAACTCGCCCGACGGCCAGCGGCTGATCCAGCTGCTGAAGGCCCAGTCCGGCGGGGCCAATCTCAACCGGGCCGCGGGCGCGGCAGCCAAGGGCGACACAACGGACATTACTGAGATGATTCAAAAGCTGATGAGCAGCAGCGAGGGGGCGCAGATCGTGGAGCGGATCAATCGCACCATGGAGCAGAAGTAGCGTGACGGCGGGAGGACATGATCGTGAGCGAGTTTGAGGAAAAATTGAATGCGATACTGTCCTCCCCGGAGACCATGGCGCAGGTGGCGTCTATCGCCCAGTCCCTCGGCATGTCCGCGCCCCAGCAGCCCCAGGAGCCGGAGAGGCAGCAGCCTCCTCCGGCTCCTCCGCCCCAGAGCGCGCCGCAGGCAGCCCCGCCGCCTGCCGGCGACCCCTCCTCCCTGCTGGGACAGATCGACCCGAAGATGATCTCCCGGCTCCTCCCCCTTCTCGGGGAGCTCAACAGCCCCCAGAACAGCCAGCGGGCCCAGCTGCTCTACGCCCTGCGCCCCTTTTTGAAGGAGGAACGCCGGGACAAGATCGACAAGGCCCTGCAGGTGGCACACATCATCCACCTGGGCAAAAAATTCTTAGGAACACTGGGTGAATCATAATGTATAACCGCTATGTCCGCAACGACGACGGGGCCTACCAGCGCATCCCCTACCAGCAGGAGGAGACACCGCCCCGCCACACCCAGTCTCCGCCGCCCCGACAGGAGCCAGATTGGGAGCGGGAGGCGCCCAAGGGGGACGGCGGCGCAAAGGGCTTTTTGAAGCGGCTCCTCGGCAAGCTGAAGCTGGACGACATTGACACCGGCGACCTGCTGCTTTTGCTGCTTTTGCTGGTACTCTTCTCCGAGGGGGAGGACGAGGAGCTGCTGATCGCCCTCGGTCTCCTTCTGCTGCTGTAGAAAAAGGGGTACAGCCCTTTGATGGGCTGTACCCCTTTTGTTTAGAATACATATTTTCCTGCCAGCCTCTCAGTGCGGCAGGAAAATATCGCTGGTCTCGGTGTCTGCGGCGGAGGAATCTGCTTGCCCCCTACTCCCCGAGGACGGTCCCGTCCGGCAGGGTGAAGCGGCTGCTGTCCGCTGCGGTATCCAGGGTCAGGGACTGCATCTGATAGACTGTCTCGCCGTTCTGCCGCGTCACCGCCGCCACCAGGAGGCCTGTGTCCACCGAGATCCAGTAGGCCGTGTCATAGCCGTCCGCATCCTCTGTGGTCAGCACACAGATGCAGTAGACCCCCTCATATTCTCCGTAGACTGCTGCGGCGATCTCCTCCACCGGCAGAAGAAGAATATCCTCATAGGTAGGCAGGCGCTGCTCCTCATCTTGGGTAAAGCTCCCGCTGGGAAAGGCACTGTAACTCCTCTCCTGATCGTACCAAATATAGGTGGTCTCACCGTCGCTGAGCAGGTGGCGGACACTTCCGTCGGCCATGGTGGTGTCCAGCCGGGTGAACTCTCCGTCCACAGCCACCTGGGTATCGGTGGTGCGGGAGTCTGTCCCCCAAAAGATGGTCACACTGACCGTTCGGGAATATACCGTCGGCCGGCTCATAGTGGCGATGGCCTGCTGCACGGTATCAGGGGTGATCTCCACGACAGAGAGCTGGGAGTCTCCCTCACCGAAACCGTCTCCGCTCCCTTGGGGATCGCTGCTGTCGTCCGGCAGATGGATATGGTCTGTCTGCCGCACCGATCCCCGGGCAAAAAAAAGCACAACCAGCAGAATCATCACGCCGAAGCCAAGGGTAAACAGGGTCAGACGCTTTTTCTCCATGGGTGTGCTCCTTTCCGCTCAGCTGTGAAAATCCTCCGGCTTCTCCCCCAGTCCAAAATGCCACAAAACAGCGTCGGCAATCCGGCGGCAGGCAAAGCCGTCGCCATAGGGATTGACGGCTTTTGCCATGGCGGCGTAGGCCGCCGGGTCCTCCAGCAGCTCATCCGCCATGCGGACGATATCGTCATAGGCCACGCCGGCCAGCTTCACCGTGCCGGCAGCCACCGCCTCCGGACGCTCCGTCTCCCTGCGCAGTACCAGCACGGGCTTGCCAAGGGCGGGGGCCTCCTCCTGCAGTCCGCCGGAGTCGGTCATCACCATGTAGCAGCGGTCCATCAGGTTGTGCATCTCATCCGCCGCTAAAGGCTCAATCAGATGGACGTTGGCGATTCTGTCCAGATGCCGGCGGGCACACTCCTGCACCACCGGGCTCAGGTGGACGGGGTAGACAAGCTCCACATCATCGTGGGTCCGGGCCACCTGGGCCAGCGCCGCCATGATGTCCTCCATGGGCGCTCCGTAGTTCTCCCGGCGGTGGCAGGTGACAAGGACGATTTTTTTGCTGTCATAGGGCAGCTCATTGAGCAGCTTCGTTGTAAAGCGATAGTCCTTGCTTACCGTTGTTTTCAGAGCGTCAATCACCGTATTTCCGGTAACAAACAGCCCCTCGCTGATCCCCTCTCGGAGCAAATTCTGCCGATTCGCCTCCGTGGGGCAGAAAAAGAGATCCGCGATGGCAGAGACCAGCTTGCGGTTCATCTCCTCTGGGTAGGGGGAGTATTTGTCATAAGTTCTGAGCCCCGCCTCCACATGGCCCACAGGCACCTTGTGGTAAAAGGCGGAGAGTGCGCCGGCGAAGGTGGTAGAGGTGTCGCCGTGAACGAGGATCATGTCCGGGCGCAGGGCGTCGATGGCCTCGTCCATTCCGGTGAGACATTTGCTGGTGATGGTGCTGAGAGTCTGCCGGGGCGTCATGATATTCAGGTCCCAGTCGGGGGTGATGGAGAACACCTCCAGCACGCTGTCCAGCATCTCCCGGTGCTGGGCGGTGACGCAGCACAGCGACTCGATCTCCGGCCTTGCGGCGAGCTCCTTCACCAGCGGAGCCATTTTGATGGCCTCCGGCCGCGTGCCGAACACGCTCATGATCCGCAGCTTACTCATGCTTCTCTTCCTCTGTTTCCCCGCTTGCCTGTTCTCCTGCAGCCTCTCCATGGTTGTGGTGGAGATGGTGCTCATGGTGGTGCTCGTGGTGAGGCCAGATACGCCGCACAGCCACCACACCGCAGAGCACAAGGGCCAAGATGAACAGGGCCGCCTTTCCTCCCGTGGTGGTAGCTAACATCACCGCGCTCAGCCCCAGCACGCCGGAGATGATATAGAGGGTGGCCACCGCCTGCTTCTGGTTGAGGCCCATGTCGATGAGCTTATGGTGGATATGGCTGCGGTCCGCCACCATGGGGCTCTGCCCCTTTAAGATGCGGCGCGTAAAGGCCACGGTGGTGTCCAGAATGGGCAGCCCAAGGATGATAAAGGGTACCAGGAAGGAGATCACAGCGTAGTATTTAAACAGCCCTTGTATGGACACTGTGGCCAGCACATACCCCAAAAAGGTGGAGCCGGTGTCCCCCATAAAGATTTTGGCGGGGTTGAGGTTGTAAGGGATAAAGCCCACGCAGGCGCCGACCAAAGCGCCGCAGATCAGGGCAATGTCCCCCTCCCCCAGCAGAACGGCAATTACCAGCATGGTCAGCGCCCCGATGGTGGATACCCCGTCGGCCAGTCCGTCCAGACCATCAATGAGATTGACGGAGTTGGTAATGGCCACAATCCAGAGGATGGAGATGGGGTAGCTCCAATAGCCCAGAACCCAATAGGGATTGTCGCTGAAAATATTGGGATTGTTGATGACCTCAATGGCCACACCGTGGAACACGGCCACTGTAGCCGCCACGATCTGCACCACCAATTTCAGCTTTGCCGGCAGGGACTTGATGTCGTCCACAATCCCCAAAATGACGATGATAACCGAACCGATCAAAATGCCCCGCAGCTCCCGGTGAATGGGGGCAAAGATCAAAACCGTAATGAGAAAGCCAAGGAAGATGGCCAGCCCCCCCAGCCGGGGGATGGGGTGGTCATGCATGCGGCGGTTGTCCCGGGGCACATCCACCGCGCCGATGCGAAAGGCCAGCCGGCGTACCAGCGGCGTAGCGATAAAGCTGATGGTCATGGCCACCACTAAGGCCAGCATGACATCGGCAATCATTTCTTTTTCAATATACATGAGCGTCCGCCTCGATTTACCTGGCTACAAAGCCGATCTTCTTGTAGACCTTGCGGAGGGTCTTGCCCGCAATATAGCCCGCCTTCTCCGCGCCCGCGCGGTAGACCGTCTCCAAATAGGCCTTATCCGCAAGGATGCGCTGGGCCTCCTCCCGAATGGGCCGCAGCGTCTCGATCACCGCGTCCCCCACAGCGGGCTTGAAGGCGCCGTAGCCCTTCCCGTCAAACTCCTGCTCGATCTCCTCATAGCTCTTGCCGGTGACGGCGGAATAGATGTTCATCAGATTGGAAACGCCGGGCTTTGCCGCCGGGTCGTAGCGGACGCAGTTCTCCGTGTCGCTGTCGGTGATAGCCCGCTTGAATTTCCGCTGGATGTCCTCGGGCTTCTCCATCAGGAATACGCACCCCTCGGGCATAGATTTGCTCATCTTGCTCTCCGGTGCGCTCAGGCTCATGATCCGCGCTCCGGTCTTGGGAATATAGGGCTCCGGGATCTTGAACACATCGCCGTAGATATGGTTGAAGCGCTCTGCCACATCCCGGGTCAGCTCCACATGCTGCTTCTGGTCGTTGCCCACGGGGACGAAATCCGGCTGGTAGAGGAGAATATCCGCCGCCATCAGTGCGGGATAGGTGAAGAGTCCTCCGTTGATGTTGTCCTTATGCTTGGCGGACTTGTCCTTAAACTGGGTCATGCGGCTGAGCTCGCCGAACATGGTATAGCAGTTGAGCACCCATCCCAGCTCCGCGTGGGCGGGCACATGGGACTGGATGAACAAGGTGTTCTTCTCCGGATCCAGTCCGCAGGCGATATACTGGGCCAGCTGCTCCAGGGTCCGCCGGCGCAGATCAGCGGGATTCTGCCGCACCGTAATGGTGTGCATATCTGCCATAAAATAATAACAGTCAAACTCCTCACTACGCCCCGCCCAGTTCTTGATAGCCCCTAAATAGTTCCCCAAATGCAGGTCCCCGCTGGGCTGGATGCCGGAGAGCATTACCTTCTTCTCGTCCATGTTGCCTTGCTCCTTCTCTTTTGTAAGCGCATACGCGCGTTCGCTTCCCGCCGGAGCTGTCTGCTTTTTCCTCCCGGCAGAAAGAAATCGGCCTGCTTGCCCGCGCTGCGGACAACGGACCTTTCCAAAAAACGCACGGTCATCAAAAAGCCGCCGTGCCTTCCCATATCTGCTCATTTGCCGGTATATTCTACCACAACCCTTGCACAAGTGCAAGGGATTATGTAAAATAGATGTGGTGTGAAATCGGGAGAGGACTGGTGGCAAAAAATGGTCTGGTACGTCTACATGCTCCGCTGCGGAGACGGCAGCTTATACACCGGTATTACCGACAATCTGCCCCGCCGGCTGGGCGCCCACCGCAGCGGTCGGGGCGCCAAATATACCCGGGGACGGGGTCCTTTGACCCTCGTCTACACGGAGGAGCAGCCCGACCGCTCCGCCGCCTCCCGCCGGGAGTACGCCATCAAACGCCTCACCCGTCAGGAGAAGGAGGCCCTGCTGAATGGGTGGAGTCCTCCGCTCGTTTGAGCTTGTAGGTTTCCCTCTTCGGAGCGGGACACGCTTCCGCCGGCGGCCAGGGCCTTCAGCCCGGCGGTGAGAAAAGAGAAGACCGTATTGCGCGGAGAGGAAAATTCATGTATAATGGGGCAGATTACCGCTGAGAAACAGGGAAAGACCTATTCGACACGGGACCCTCGCCCCCTTACCATGCAGTATAAAACATTTTAAAGGAATGTATAAAAACGGAGGAAGAAATGTCCATGGATATGACCTATTTCCAAGAGATGGAGGCAAAGATTCCCCACGGGAAGGTGCGCACCCGCTTCGCCCCCTCCCCCACCGGCTACATGCACGTGGGAAATCTCCGCACCGCCCTCTACACCTGGCTGATCGCCCGGAGCGCCGGCGGCACCTTCATCCTGCGCATTGAGGACACGGATCAGGGGCGTCTCATTGAAGGTGCCACTGACGTGATCTACCGCACCTTGGCTGAGTGCGGCCTCACCCACGACGAGGGACCCGATGTGGGCGGCCCTGTGGCCCCCTATATCCAATCTCAGCGCCGGGACACTTACGGTAAATATGCCCGTCTGTTGGTGGAATTAGGCCACGCCTACTACTGCTTCTGTGAGAAGACGGAGAGCGAGGAGGATGCCGGGGACTTCAACCGTGCCGCCGATCCCTGCCGCAGCCTCTCCCCCGCAGAGGCCCAGGCCCGGGTGGACGCCGGCGAGCCCTATGTGATTCGCCAGAAGATTCCCGAGGGCGGCTTCACCACCTTCCATGACGCTATTTTCGGCGACATCACCGTAGAGAACAGCACGCTGGATGACCAGATCCTTCTCAAGCGGGACGGTCTGCCCACATATAACTTTGCCAACGTCATCGACGATCACCTAATGGGCATCACCCATGTGGTCCGGGGCAGCGAGTACCTCTCCTCCGCCCCCAAGTACGACCTGCTCTACCACGCCTTCGGCTGGGAGGTGCCCACCTATGTCCACTGCTCCCCCGTCATGCGGGACCAGCACAACAAGATGAGCAAGCGCCACGGGGACCCCTCCTATGAGGATCTGAGGGACCAGGGCTACCTCACCGAGGCTATCCTCAACTATGTGGCCCTTTTGGGTTGGAGTCCTCGGGGGGAGCAGGCGGAGCGGGAGATCTTCTCCCTGCAGGAGCTGTCTGAGATTTTCGATATCGCCGGCATCTCCAAATCCCCCGCTATCTTCGACATCGAAAAGCTGACCCACTTTAACGCCCTCTACCTCCGGGCTATGACGCCGGAGGCCTTCCACGCCGCAGCGGAGCCCTATATCCGCCAGAGCGTAAAGAATCCCTCTCTGGATACCCGAGCCATCGCCGCCCTGCTGCAGGCCCGCTGTGAAAAGCTGACAGAGATCCCGGAGAAGGTGGACTTCTTTGACGCCGTACCGGCCTATGACAAGGCCCTTTTCACCAATAAGAAGGCTAAGACCAATGACGAGGTGGCCAAGGCCATGCTGGAGGCCGCCATCCCCGCTTTAGAGGCCTTGGACGATTGGAGCCAAGAGGCTGTTCACGGCTGTCTAATGGCCTTGGCGGAGCGGCTGGGCGTCAAGAATGCCACGCTGATGTGGCCGGTGCGCATCGCCGCGGCGGGCAAGCTGGTGACGCCGGGAGGCGCGGTGGAGATCTGCGCGATCCTCGGCAAGGCGGAGTGCCTAAAGCGGCTGAAAGCCGGGCTGGAGCTGCTTTGCCCATGAGCGGGATACAGGGACACCTTGCGGAGCTGCGCTCCTTTTCCCGCTGCCAGATGGGCCGTATTCCCTGGATTATGGGGCTGGTCTTCCTGCTTGCGGCCCTGGGCGGCTATGGGGTGTGCGTGGCCTACCCACAGCTGGCCGAGGCGCTGCTGGCCTATTTTCAGCAGTCTATCTCCCAGTCCGGCGTCATGGACGAGACGGGCGGTCTCTCCTTTCTCGCCCTGCTGCTGAACAACTGGTCCGTGATGCTCTTCTGCATCCTCTATGGCTTTCTCCCCTTTCTCTTCCTGCCGGTGCTGGTAGCGGTGACCAACGCGTTCATCATCGGCGCTTTAGCTGCCATCTATCACCTCAACGGCATCTCCTTCCTGATTTTCTTCTCCGGCATTTTGCCCCACGGCATCTTTGAGATTCCGGCGCTGCTGCTGGCGGTGACCCTCGGCTTTCTGCTCTGCCGGAACACCGTGCGCATCCTGCTGCACCGGGAGCGGGCGGTTCCCATGGTGGATCTGCTGGCCAATATCCTGCGGGTCCTGCTCTTTCTCATCTTCCCCCTGCTGCTGTGCGCCGCCGCTGTAGAGGCCTATATCACCCCGGCGGTCATGAGCCTGTTTCTATAGGCTCCATTCTCCTACAGCAGCTCCAGTAAAAGGCATTTGGGGACTGCTGTGCGCTTCGCCTTGGGTGCGGCGTCTTGGCGGTCTGCAGCGCAAGGTCTTGCAGAGGCAGGACCTTGTCTAATCAGCCGCAGCCCGTACCGGGAACGGGGCCCTTTGCTGTGCAAAGAAGACGGCAAAACGCTCGCCTGCTGTACTGTCTCATCTATTCTCCTCGTGAAAAGTTCATAAAATTCTCCGGTTCTTTCATAAATGTCGTGCATTTTTGTAGAAGTTGATGTATGATAAGGGGCAGTGAATCCAAAAACAGGAAGGAAGGATCTCCATGAGCAAAACCTACATCCCCGAGGGGTATAAAACGCCGCTGAATGTCTATGATATGCAGTGTGCTATCGAATTTATCAAGGGAAATTTTCAGGACAATCTGAAGCGGGCGCTGAATCTGCGCCGCGTCTCCGCCCCTCTTTTCGTCCGGGCGGACAGCGGTCTCAATGACGACCTCAATGGTTACGAGCGGGCTGTCTCCTTTGATATTCCCGCGGCCGACGGCTGCATTGGCGTGGTGGTCCACTCCCTGGCCAAGTGGAAGCGTCTGGCTCTCAAGCGCTATGACTTTTTCCCCGGCAACGGCCTCTACACAGATATGAACGCCATCCGGCGGGATGAGGAGATGGACAACCTTCACTCCATCTATGTGGACCAGTGGGACTGGGAGAAGGTCATCACCCGTGAGGAGCGGAATGTAGATTATCTCAAGCAGACGGTGCGCGCCATTGTGGGCGCCATCTGCGACACCTGCGACGCCCTGCGCCGCGCTTTTCCCCAGCTTCATGTGAAGCTGGAGCGGGACGTCACCTTCATCACCACCCAGGAGCTGGAGGACCTGTATCCCGACCTCACCCCCAGCCAGCGGGAAACCGCCTTTATGAGGGAGGGGCATAAGACCGTCTTTCTCATGCAGATCGGCGGCAAGCTGAAGTCCGGCAAGCCCCACGACGGCCGGGCCCCCGACTACGACGACTGGCAGCTCAACGGCGACATTCTCATGTGGAACGACGTGCTGGACAGGGCCTTTGAGGTCTCCTCCATGGGTATCCGGGTGGATGAGGAGAGCCTGGACCGCCAGCTGACCCTCGCCGGCAAGGATGAGCGCCGGAATTTCCCCTTCCACAAGATGCTGCTGAGCGGTGAGCTGCCCCTGACCATGGGCGGCGGCATCGGCCAGAGCCGCCTGTGCATGCTGATGACCGGCGTGGCCCATATCGGTGAGGTGCAAGTGAGTATCTGGGATCACGACACCCTGCGCATCTGCCAGGAGGCCGGCGTACAGCTGCTGTAAGGATTCCCTTTCTAAAATGATAAGCATCCCCCCTCTCTGCAGGGGGGATGCCCTTCCTTATTGCGCGGCACATGGGTTCCTGTGCCGTCTCTGGGGGCACAGGCCGAGAGTGCAGTACATGGGACCGATGACAGGACACATGGGCAAAGCTTCCTGCGCCGCTTACAATTTTCATGAATTTTATTTGTTATTATGGTGCGCCTACCGCGCATAACGTTTTATGCCGCATACAGCGGCAGAATGGGGGATTTTGATGTCCGAACGTATTTTAAAGGATTTGCGGCCTGAGGGCCCCTTCCGCTTTTTTGAGGAGCTGTGCGCCATTCCCCACGGCTCGGGGAACACCAAGGCCATCAGCGACTACTGCGTGGCCTTCGCCAAGGAGCGCCAGCTGCGGTGGATACAGGATGAGAAGAACAATGTAGTAATCTACCAGCCGGGCACCCCCGGCTATGAGGACCATCCTACTGTCATTTTACAGGGGCACTTAGACATGGTCTGTGCCAAGACGCCGGAGTGTCCCATCGACATGGAGCGGGAGGGCCTTCGGCTGCAGGTGACGGACGGCTATGTCACTGCGGAGGGCACTACCCTCGGCGGCGACGACGGCATCGCCGTGGCCTACGCTCTGGCTATTTTGGATGATCCCGCCATCCCCCACCCCCCGCTTGAAGCGGTCTTTACTGTGGATGAGGAGATCGGACTTCTTGGCGCGGCGGCGCTGGATGGCTCCCTCCTCTCCGGCCGCCGTCTGCTCAACATCGACTCAGAGTCGGAGGGGGTTCTAACGGTCGGCTGCGCTGGCGGCGCCCGGTGCGATATAGCCCTGCCCCTGCCCATGGGCCATGGATGCGGCCTGTGCTGCCAGTTGCGCTTGTCCGGTTTCACCGGAGGCCACTCCGGCGTGGAGATTCACAAGGGCCGGGCCAACGCTATCCAGCTCATGGGGGAAATCCTCTCCCGCCTCTCCCGGCTCTGCACCCTCCAGCTCCAGCAGCTGCAGGGCGGCAAGCAGGACAACGCCATCCCCAGTGCCGCCGAGGCCGTCTTCCTGCTCCCCCCTGACCAGCAGGAGGCCGCCCGCCGGGAGGTCGAGGCATGGTGGGCCAGTGTACAGAAAAAATATGGCAAGGCGGACCCCAACTGCGCCTGCACCTACCGTGACAGCGCCGAAGTCTGCGGCGCCGCCCTCAGCGCGGAGGACAGTGCGAGAGCGCTGGAGCTGCTCTGCCGGCTTCCCAACGGCGTGCTGGCCATATCCAAGGACATCCCCGGTCTGGTGGAGACCTCTCTGAATTTGGGCATTCTCCGGCTGGAGGAGGACGCGCTGCAGATCACCGCCTCGGTGCGCAGCAGCGTGCAGGCCTCTCACGACGCCCTGGTGGGCGAGCTGTCCCGGATCGCCGGGGAGCGGGGCGCCTCCTTTGCCACACGGGGGGTCTACCCCCCTTGGGAGTACCGCAAGGACTCCCCTCTTCGGGAGACGATGGTCCGCATTTTTCAGGAGCAGTACGGCAGAGAGCCGGTGGTGGAGACCATCCACGCCGGACTGGAGTGCGGCCTCTTCAGTGAGAAGCTGCCGGGGCTGGACAGCGTCTCCTTCGGGCCAAACATTTTAGAGATCCACACCCCCCGGGAACGTCTGGACATCGCCTCTGTGGAGCGCACCTGGCGCTATCTCACGGCGGTTTTACGGGAGCTTTAACCAATCCTAAAAAAGGAGCATGAACGAGTTTTTCGTTCATGCTCCTTTTTTCTTCCGTGTGATTACTTCTCCGGCTCTTCCGCCGCTATCCTGCCGCGGAGCTTGGTGAGATCGCCGTCGAAGCGGTCAAAAGCTAAGGGCAGCTGCTCTATGGCCACATGCATCCGCCGCAGCTCACCGGTCACATGCTCCTGGATCGACTGGAAGTCGCCGCGCATCGTCCGGTACTGTCCGGCTAAAACAGTCAGCTGCTCCTGCAGCCGGTGCCGGGCCTCATCGGCCTCCTGCTTTGCCTGCTGGCGCAGCCCCTCCGCCTCCTGCTCCGCCGCAGCGATGATCTCATCGGCGCGCCGGTGGGCGTCCAGCTCGATCTGGGCAATATGCTCCTTCAGCTCCCGGTACTCCTCCGCCTGGGTCTCAAGGGCGGCAAGGCGCTGCGCCAGAGCGTCTTTTTCCTCCACCTCGCCGCTGAGGGTGGCTTTTTCCGCCTGCACCGCTGTCAGCCGGCTCTCCAGGTCTGTACACTGGGCCGATAACTCCTCCGCCCTCGCCGCCTGCTCCCCCTTCTCTGAGAGCTCCTGCAGCAGTCGGTCCCGCTCCTCCTCTAAGGCGCGGATGGTCTCCGCGTTCTCCGAGGCGGTTTTGGTAATATAATTGATCACATCCTGCCGGTTAAATCCGCCGAAAACGGCGCTGCGAAATGTATTCTCCATGGGCAATCCCCCGCTTTCCCTTTCCTTTCTACCCGTATCTCTGCACGGTCCCTGTGTTCTTACCACGGCCTGCACAGCGCTTTTGTGCCCCCACTATACCATAGTTCGTCCCTTTTTGCAACCAGAAGGCGCATGCCGCCAGGTACACAGGCAGTCTCACACCTGAGCGCTGAAATGTCAGGCCGCGGCGCCGGAGACAGCGCTCTCCTGCCAGCAAATAAAGAGGCAGCCGCCTATCCAAAGCGGCTGCCTCTCGCAGCATGGCGTTACTCCTCGGAGGTGGTCTCCTTGTCCTCCTGCTTCTCGGGTTCCTCCAGTTCCTTCTTTTCCTTCTTCTCCTTCTTGGGAGCCTCGGGCATATCGCTGGTCTGGACGCCCACAGAGGACACAGCCCACTTGGTCAGCTCCATGCGGACCCGATCCTCGCTGGTCTCGATGATAATGGTGTTGTCTGTCACCATCACAATCCGGCCGATGATGCCGCCGATCGAAGTGATCATATCCCCCTTCTTCAGGGAGTTGCGCATCTCCTGTGCCTGCTTCTTCCGCTTGTTCTCCGGGCGGATCATCAGGAAGTAGAGGATGGCCATCATCGCGACGATCATAATCAGGCTGCCATATTGACCCATGATATCATTTCTCCTTTGGACATATACAAAATTTGGATTGCCAATTAGTGTTATTATAGCGGAGGTTGCCCCATTTGGCAAGTCCTAAATTTTTTCGTCTAACTTTTTGCTGTAGACGCCGCGGAAGTCGGAAAATGTTCCCCCGTCTATCGCCTCCCGAATCCGCTCCATCAGGCGGTTATAAAAATAGAGGTTGTGCATCACGGCGAGGCGCATGGCCAGCATCTCCTCAGCCTTGAAAAGGTGGCGCAGATAGGCACGGCTGTAGGTGCGGCAGACGGGGCAGTCACACTCCGGGTCGATGGGCCGGGTTTCCAGCTTGTACTTCTCGTTTTTGATATTCAGGCTCCCCTGCCAGGTAAACAGCTTGCCGTGGCGGGCGTTGCGGGCGGGCATGACGCAGTCGAAGAAGTCCACCCCCCGGGCCACTCCCTCAATGATATTGCTGGGGGTGCCCACTCCCATGAGGTAGCGGGGCTTGTCCCCGGGCATGTGGGGCTCCACCGCGTCGATGATCTCGTACATCACCTCCGTGCTCTCCCCCACCGCAAGGCCGCCGATGGCAAAGCCGTCGCAGTCGATCTTGGCGATCTCCTCCATGTGCCAGATCCGCAGGTCGGCGTACGTGCCCCCCTGATTGATGCCAAAGAGCATCTGTCCGGGGTTGACGCAGTCGGGCAGTTTGCCCAGCCGGTCGTGCTCCGCCTTGCACCGCACCAGCCAGCGCAGGGTCCGCTCACAGGACTGCTTGACATAGTCGTAGGGGGCGGGGTTCTCGATGCACTCATCAAAGGCCATGGCGATGTCGCTGCCCAGGTTGGACTGAATCCGCATGCTCTCCTCCGGGCCCATGAAGATCTTCCGCCCGTCGATATGGGAGGCGAAGTGGACCCCCTCCTCCTTGATCTTCCGCAGGGAGGCCAAGGAGAACACCTGAAAGCCGCCGGAGTCGGTGAGGATGGGGCCGTCCCAGCACATCATCTGATGCAGGCCCCCTAAGGCCTTCACCACCTCGTCGCCGGGGCGCAGGTGCAGATGGTAGGTGTTGCTCAGCTCGATCTGGCAGCGGATCTCCTTCAAATCCCGGGCGGAGAGCCCCCCCTTGATGGCCGCCTGGGTGCCCACGTTCATAAAGACCGGGGTCTGTACCACGCCCCCGTGGGCGCAGGAAAAATGGCCGCGGCGGGCGCGGCCCTCTGTCTTGACTACTTCAAACATGTCTCGCTCCTACTTGCTACAGAGTTTGAAACCAGCTTCGCAGCGTCGCCTTGCGCTCCGGCGGCAGCGCGCTCTTGCGCACACCGGCCGCCGCCCCGGCAAGGGCCGTCAGCTGATGGAAGCACGCGGAGGGGTCCACCGAGGTGCGGATGCGCAAAAATGCCTCCTCCGCCCCCACCTGCTGCAGCTCCTCCCCCGTCTCAATGCCGACGGCTCGGAGATTCCCGGCTAAAACGGGACCGATATTGGGCAGGTCAGTCAGTGTCATGGTTCTCCTCCTCTCGCTCCTTGTCCTCTTCCCCGCCGCTCTCCTCCTTTGTCCGCGGATCCTCTGTCAGCATGCCCTCGTAAAAGCTGTGATTTTTCTTCTCTTTCCGGTCCAGCCACGCGGCGATGCGGGGGGTGAGGTACAGCGCCGCCCCGCCGATCACCAAAAACAGCAGCAAAAAGGCGATCGGTGCGGCGATGGTATTGCCGAAATATCGTTGCAGCAGAGAAATCATAGGCCCGCTCCCTTTCTCATTGGGGGAATTCTTCTTTATCAGACTTTTGTTCATTGTACCACATTTCTCCCCATTAGGCAAATAGGAAAACGGCGCCCCGGCAGGTTTGACCGGGACGCCGTGAAGGATTGCTTTTCAGTTGCCGTTGCCCGCCCTTTTCCGCGGGCTGCGGGCCGCCCCTCCCTACAGCAGACCGTACTCCTTCAGCGTCTCCTGCAGGCGCAGGCGGTTGGGGGCGGACATTTCGCACAGGGGCAGGCGCAGAATATTTTCGCAGTAGCCCATAAGATAGAGGGCCGTTTTCACCGGGATGGGATTGACCTCGCAGAAGAGGACTTCGCAGAGCTTGCGGATGCGCAACTGCATTCTGCCCGCCGCGGCGAAGTCGTTGCGGCGGCAAGCCGCCGTCAGCTCGTGCATCTCCTTGGGAATCAGGTTCGCCGCCACGGAGATGACGCCGCTGCCGCCCAGCATGCAGATGGCCGCCGTATCCTCGTCGTTGCCGGACCAGATGTAGAACCCCTCCCCGCACAGCTCCCGGGTTTTCTGAATCTGGGCAAAGCTGCCGCTGGCCTCCTTGGTGCCGATGATGTTGGGGTGGACGGAGAGCTGGGCGTAGGTCTCAGGTGCAATCGTGACCCCGGTGCGGGAGGGCACGTCGTAAGTAATGACAGGCAGGTTCACCGCGTTGGCAATGGCCTCAAAGTGGCGAACGAGGCCGGTCTGGGTGGCCTTGTTATAAAACGGGGTGACCACCAAGAGGCCGTCCACCCCCGCCAGGGCAGCGTCCTTGGAGAGGGTGATGGCGTTCTCCGTGTTGTTGGAGCCGGTGCCGGCAATCACGGGGACCTTGCCGTCCACGTTGCGCACGGTGTACTCAATGGCCCGCATGCGCTCCACATAGGACATGGTGGCCGCCTCCCCCGTGGTGCCGCAGACGATGATGGCGTCGGTCCCATTCTCCAGCTGAAAGTTCAGCAGCCGCCCGAGGGCGGGGTAGTCGATGGTATCTGTGGTGAAGGGTGTAATAATAGCTGTACCAGATCCTGTAAAGATAGGTTCCTTCACAAATAATGACCTCCTTTTCTGATGGCGGATCCATGGAGCGTAACGCCCCTGCCGGGCGCTCTATCAAAAAAAGAGGACGGATTGCAGATCCGTCCTCTTTTGTGAAACGATATTTTTGCCCTGCCGCCTGTTTGCGCGGGGGAAGGATTACTTCTTCGGCTCGATATACCCCTCGGCACACAGCAGCTCCGCCAGCAGCACGCCGCCGCCGGCGGCGCCCCGGAGGGTGTTGTGGCTGAGGCAGACAAACTTGTAGTCGTACTGGGTGTCCGGGCGCAGCCGGCCGATGGAGATGGCCATGCCGTTTTCCAGCATCCGGTCCAGCCGGGTCTGGGGCCTGTCGGGCTCCTCAAAATAGTGGAGGAACTGCTTGGGGGCGCTGGGCAGGTTCAGCTCCTGGGCGCGGCCCCGGAAGGCGGCCCAATCAGCCTTAATCTGGTCGATGGAGGGCTTGCAGCCGTCTTTAAAGGACATGAAACAGGCCGCCATATGGCCGTCCTGGCAGGCCACCCGGAAGCACTGGGCGGTGATGGAGGGACCGTCAGCGCAGACGATTTTGCCGTCCTCCACATGGCCCCACAGCTTCAGAGGCTCCCGCTCGCTCTTCTCCTCCTCGCCGCCAATGTAGGGAATGCAGTTGTCCACCATCTCCGGCCAGCGCGCAAAGGTCTTGCCTGCGCCGGAAATGGCCTGATAGGTGCACACCAGGGCCTTCTCAAGGCCGTACTTCTTCAGGGGGTGCAGGGCGGGCACATAGGACTGGAGCGAGCAGTTGGACTTGACGGCGATAAAGCCCCGCTTGGTGCCAAGGCGCTTGCGCTGGGCGTCAATGACTTTGATGTGGTCGGCGTTGATCTCGGGCACCACCATGGGCACATCGTCGGTCCAGCGGTGGGCGGAGTTGTTGGAGACGATGGGGCACTCCAGCTTCGCGTACTTCTCCTCTAAGGCGCGGATCTCCTCCTTCTTCATGTCCACCGCGCAGAAGCAGAAGTCCACCATGCCGGCCAGCTTCTCCACGTCGGCCTCGGCATCGAGGACCACCAGAGGCTTCGCCGCCTCGGGGATGGTGCCGCCGATGGCCCAGCGGTCACCCACCGCCTCCTCATAGGTCTTGCCGGCGCTGCGGCTACTGGCGGCCACGGCCACCAGCTCAAACCATGGGTGGTTCTCCATCAGGGAGACAAAGCGCTGGCCCACCATGCCGGTGGCGCCAATGACGCCTACGCGATACTGTTTCATTGGGTATTCCTCCTAAATATGTAAAAATATCCTTCCAATCCCGGGCCGCCAAGTCGCCGCGGGCTTGCATTGTTCCGTCCTATCCGCTATAATAATAGCGTTTTGCGGCGGAACGGTTAATAATCGTGTTAGTCATACCACATTTTGTGGTTGCTGTCAACAACTGTTCGCGAAAATTTTACATTTGTATTTTATATGCGGACATTTTCTGTTCTTTGCCCACCAGTGAGCGCTACTTCCGGATAAACCATTCTATTCCGCAGGAGCAGCTGGCGTGTCAGCAAAAGAGGGATTGTCCTGTCAGGAGAGAGAAAAGTTGAAAACAAAGGATTTTTATTTTGACCTGCCGGAGGAGCTGATCGCCCAGACGCCGCTGGAGCGCAGAGACGCCTCCCGCCTGCTGGTTTTAGACCGACAGACCGGCAGCTGGGCTCACCGGCACTTCTACGACCTGCCCGATTTCCTGCGGCCGGGGGACTGCTTGATTATGAACGACTCCCGGGTGCTGCCGGCGCGGCTGCTGGGCCAGCGCCTCCCGGGGGGCGGCGCCTGTGAGGTGCTGCTGCTGATCGACCGGGGGGACAAGGTCTGGGAGTGCTTGGTGCGTCCGGGCAAGAAACTGCGCCGGGGCGCGAAGCTCTCCTTTGGAGACGGTGAGCTCACCGCCGAGGTGGTGGATGAGGTGGAAGGCGGCAACCGGCTGGTCCGCTTTGACTACGAGGGAATCTTTCTTGAGGTCTTGGAGCGGCTGGGCAAGATGCCCCTTCCCCCCTACATCAAGGCGGAGCTGCAGGATCGGGAGCGCTATCAGACGGTCTACTCCAAGGTGGTGGGCAGCGCCGCGGCCCCCACGGCGGGGCTCCACTTCACCAAGGATCTGATGGGATCCTTGGTGGCCATGGGGGTGTCCATCGGCTATGTGACCCTCCACGTGGGGCTGGGGACCTTCCGCCCGGTGAAGGAGGAGGAGATCACCGATCACGACATGCACAGCGAGTACTGCCTGATCCCGCCGGAGACGGCGGCCCTCATCAACCGCACCAAGGCCAGCGGCGGCCGGGTGATCTGCGTGGGCACCACCTCCTGCCGCACCATCGAGAGCTGGGCCAATGAGGACGGCACCATGGAGCCGAAGGCGGGCTGGACCAGCATCTTCATCTATCCCGGCTACCGCTTTAAGGTGATGGACGGTCTGATTACCAACTTCCATCTGCCAGAGAGCACCCTCATTATGCTGGTATCCGCCTTCGCCGGCCGGGAGCATGTGCTTGCCGCCTATGAGGAGGCGGTGCGGCAGCGCTACCGCTTCTTCAGCTTCGGCGACGCTATGCTGATCCTATAACGGCGCACTTATGGTACGGAGGGTCCGCGAGAGATTTTTCTGCTATGCGGAGGCACAGCCATCAGGCTGTGCCTCCTGTCTTTCTGCCGAATAGGACAGGGAAGGACAACCACTCCCATGCACAAAACAGCCATCTGTATCGTTTTTTCACTGTACAGATGGCTGTTTACAATAGATTTTAAAGACGGATCCCACATCCCCTGCCGTTTTTTACAGCAGAAAGCCCACCGCCACGCCCAGCAGAGCCCCCATGAGCACCTGCAGGGGCGTATGGCCCATAATAATCTTCAGATCCTCCGCAATATCCTCAGCGGTGAGCCGCTCCACCCGCTTCATAAGCTGATTGACCCGCTTAGCTGTATCCCCGGCACTGCGCCGGACATTACAGGCATCATACATCACCACTACGGAGAAAACTATGCAGACGGCGAAAAGAGGGCTGCCCCAGCCGGTACTCTTTCCCACCGCTGTGGTGCAGCCCATGACGCAGGCGGAGTGGCTGCTGGGCATACCGCCGCTGGAAACGAGGAGCGACGGACGGAACCGCCGTTCCATCAGCAGCTCCAAGAGCACTTTGATCAGCTGGGCCAAAAACCATGCTATAAGAGCGCAGTCAATAATCCGGTTGCCGGTAATATACATAGTCTTACTTCCTTCTGTCCGCCAGGTGATCCGCCAGTTCCAGCAGAAATTCGCTGTTGGGATAGGAGGCGATGGCCGCCTTGGCGGCCGCAGTACAGTCCTTTACCGCTTGCTCACAGCCCGCAAGGCCCAGCACATCCACAAAGGTGATCTTCCCCTCCTCCCGATCCGAACCGATAGGCTTGCCAAATTCCGCCTGATCGGCGATCACATCCAGCATATCATCCCGGATCTGGAAGGCAAGTCCAATCTCCCTGGCGTAGGTGATGGCCGCCTGCCGCTGCTCCGGCGAGGCGTTCGCCGCCACACAGCCCAGCTCCGCCGCGGCGCAGATCATGGCCCCGGTCTTTAGGCTGACCATCAGCCGCAGTCCCTCCTCGTCCTGCTCCAATCCTTGGGTGTCCAGCACCTGACCGGCCACCATACCGTCCGCTCCGGCGGCACGGGAGAGCACAGCCACCGCGTCCAGGCGCTGCTCCGCGCTCATCCCCTCGGCGGCGGCCAGAATGGCGAAGGCCTCCGGCTGCAGCGCGTCCCCGGCCAGCACGGCTAAGGTCTCACCATAGACCTTATGGCAGGTTGGTTTGCCCCGGCGGAGGTCGTCGTCGTCCATACAGGGGAGATCATCGTGAATCAGGGAGTAGGTGTGCACCAGCTCCAGCGCACAGCCAAAGGGCACTGCCTTCTCCCACGCCCCGCCGAACAGCTGAGCGAAGGCCGCTGTCAAAACAGGACGAATCCGCTTGCCGCCGGAAAGGAGGCTGTAGCGCATGGCCTCCTGCAGCTCGTGGTACGGTGCCGGCGTCTCACTGAGAAAGAGAGCGTCAAGATACGCCTCAATTGCCGTGAGGTAGGTCTGATAGGTCTCCTGAAACATGATATCTTCCCCTTTCCGTTACTGGTCCTGCTGGGAGGCCATGGCCTTCAGCGCCGCGTCAAAGTCGGGAAACGACTTGGCAAGACGCAGAAACTTGCCGTCGGTTCCCAAAAAGCAGTGACGGGAGGTTCCCTCCAGCACTGTCTTTCCGTCCCGCAGGCGGCGCATGGTGTAGGCTACCACCAGGTGGATGCCCTTATACTCTTGGATACTCGCCTCTATCTCCACCTCGTCTCCGAAGGTTGTGGAGGCCTTGTAGTCGCAGGAGAGGCCGATCACCGGCGAGCTGACCCCGAGGGATTCCAGCCGATCGTAGCCCCAGCCCATCTTCTCCAGCATATCCACCCGGGCCTCCTCCATCCAGTGGATGTAGTTGGCGTGGTGGGTGATGCCCATCTTGTCCGTCTCATAGTATTGCACCTTGTGGGTATAGTTCATCATAGGGCACTACTCCTCCGCGGCAAAATCGGTCTCTACCGGGGCGCCGTCCTCCCCTTTCTGCAGCTTAACTACCTTCAGCTCCGCCTCATTGAGCATCTTCGTACAGACCTCCACCAGCTTGGTCCCCTCTTCAAAGAGAGTAAGGGACTCCGTCAGTTTGGCATCCCCCTTCTCCAGCAGGGAGACAATCTCCTCTAAGCGGATGATATTCTCCTCGAAGCTCTTTTCCTTCTTATCCATTTAACAGCTCCTCCTCTGCAGTATCCATCACCTGACAGCGGGCGACGCCGTCGCCCATTGTCACAGACAACATCTCTCCTTTTGACAGCTCCCGCACAGAGCGGACCACGTTTCCACGCCCGTCCGCCACCATAGCATAGCCACGGCTGAGCACCTTCAGGGGGCTCATGGCGTCAAGGGAAGCCGCCAGTGCCCCCAGCCTCCGCTTGGGGGTAGTCAGCAGCCCGGCCCCAGCGAGAGACAGGGCCCGCTGGGTGTAGTCCAGCACCATCCGCTTATCCTCAACGAAGGCCATGGGATTTGTCAGCACCCGCTTACCGCCCAGAGCGCGCAGCCGCTCTCCCAGCAGCGCCAGTTTCTTCTGCTCAGCCCGGACCAGATGGAGCTGTGCCGAGCGAAGCTTGTCCAGCAGCTCCTCCCCGTCGGGAACCACAATCTCCGCCGCATGGGAGGGGGTGGCCGCCCGCACATCTGCCACGAAGTCCGCGATAGTCACATCCGGTTCGTGTCCCACAGCGGAGATCACAGGGATGTGGGAGGCGTAGATGGCCCGGGCCACCCGCTCGTCGTTAAAGGCCCATAGGTCCTCGATGGAGCCGCCGCCCCGGCCGGTGATGATCACGTCCCCCACCTCGTACCGGTTGGCGTAGCGGATGGCTCCTACGATCTCCGGCGGGGCCTCCGCCCCCTGCACCCGCACCGGCAGCAAAATCACCTTGGTCAGCGGGTAGCGGCGGCGGATAATGCGGATCATGTCGTGGACCGCCGCCCCGGCACTGGAGGTGATGATGGCGATGCGCCGGGGAAAAAGCGGCAGGGGCTTCTTATGGGTGCGGTCAAAGAGCCCCTCCTGAAAGAGCTTCTCCTTCAGCTGCTCAAAGGCCACATGGAGATCACCGACCCCATCGGCAGAGAGAGCGCTGCAGTAGAGCTGGTAGACGCCGTCCCGGGGAAACACGCTGATCCGGCCGGCGGCGATCACCTTCATGCCATTCTCCGGCCGGAACCGCAGCCGGGCGGCCTGTCCCCGGAACATGACACAGCGCAGGGCTCCCTCGGCATCCTTCAGGGTAAAGTAGTGGTGTCCTGAGGGGTAGAGCTTGTAGTTTGAAATCTCGCCCCGGATCAAAATCTCACTGAGCGCCGGCTCCTCGTCCAGCATGCCCTTGATCAGCTGATTCACCTCGGAGACGGAAAAAATCTTTCCTTCTATGGGAGATATCCCCCTTTCCTGACTGTAAAGCGCCGCCATGGGCACATCTCCCTTGGGGCGGTACAGCCGCCCTCCCTCTCGGGGGACTGGGCGGCTTTATAAAAAAAGAGCGCACTTCGTACGCTCTCTCCCTTTCAACAGGCCCAAAAGCGCCAAGGCGCATCACGACTGGGCCTCTTCCCGGACAAAGGTGCCGAGGATGCCGTTGATGAAGCGGACCACCTCGTCGCTCTCATACTTTTTCGCCAGCTCCACCGCCTCGTTGATGGCGACGCCGTTGGGAATGTCATCCATGTAGAGAATCTCATACATGGCCACGCGCATAATGGCCGTAGCCATCAGGGGCATGCGGGAGAACCGCCAGCCCTTGGCGTACTTCTCAATATACCGGTCCAGCTCAAAGGCGTGCTGGTCCACCCCCTTGACCAAGCGGCAGATATATGCCCGCTGCTTGTCATTGGGCAGGGAGGCATAGGCCTCATCCTCCTCGGCTAAGGACGCAAAGTTCTCCTCGGAGAGATGGCGGTCAAGGAGCTCGTCCACCGGCATGTCAGCAAAGCTGAGGGTATAGGACAGCCGCGCGGCAATCTCTCTGGCAGTGTTTCTGGTCATAATTTTCTATCTCTTTCCTGACTTCTTAACAAGGTGAGAGGGCGGAGTCTCCCCCGCCCTATAGAGGACACAAGCCAATTACGCGAAGCTCACACCACCCACATGGACATTGACCTCCGCCACGGAAAAGCCCGCCATGGCCTCCATAGAGGAGACGACGGCGCTCTGTACCTTTTCCGCCACCTCAGGGATGGGCTGGCCATAATTGACCATCAGATAGACGTCCACCACAGCGCGGTCCCCATCCAAGGTGATCTTCACGCCGCGGCCGGAACCCTTTTTACCGGCGGAGGCCCCCATCAGTCCGGCGACCCCCTCGATCTCAGAGGCGGCGGAGGCGGCAATAGCGCTGAGCACCTCCTCGGAAATCAGGATAGAGCCCATCTCCTCCGGGTGAGTGATATACTCTTTATTCTCATTCATAGCAGCAGACACTCCTCTTTCTACAGGACGGTCAGGCAGACAGGTCCCTGCCCAAAAGAGCGGGACGCCCGATGCTCCTCCAGAGCAGGCGCTCCAGACGCCACGGCGGTAGGAAAGCTGACCGGTCGCTCTCAGCAGCCATATGCACACAGCACAGCCGCTCTGCGGCTATTATAGCATATCCCATTCGCCTTGGCAAGGGAGCGCGGATGAATAATTTCATGAAGACAGCCCCCTTTTTCCTCGAAAACAGGGGAAAAAGGGGGCCTCTGTCTCAATCCGCCTCCACGATCTTGATCTGTCCGGCGGTGTAATCTGTTTCGTTGAGCACAATATCAGTGATACAGGCCACGTCCTCAGCGGAGAGGGGCTCCTCGGTGCCGGTGGACACCACGATGCTGATGCTGTCCTCCCCCATAAAGGCCACGCACTCGGCGTAGCCCTTGGCGGTGACCAGGTTTTCGATCTGCGCCTCGGCGATTGCATAACCGGCCAGCACCTGAATCGTCTCCGCCGCCTCGTTGGCCACCGCGGCGTCGGCGCTCTCGCTCTCCGCGGCCTCCCGGAGCAGGGAGATGGCGTTATCCCGGGCCTGCTGGCGGCTCAGACGGGCTGAGGCGAAATAGTCGCCAGCGGCGGTGCCGATGGTCTCCTCTTCGCTCTCGGCCTGCGCCGTCTTCTCATCCTCTGCCTCACCGTTTACCAAGGTGGACTGACCTAAGACCTTCTGGTCGCTCTCCTGGCCGAGGTCGCTGATGTTGCTGGCGTATCGCCAGTTGAGATACACCGCCGCACATACAAAGAGCAGCACCGTTGCCGCCACAATATTCCGCTTCCAAACCTGTTTCATTTCCTTTCTTCCTCCTGTATGGTTATGATTGCCACTCTACCACTGAGATCCTGTCGGAGCCGAGCCCCGTCAGCGCTGAGACCGCTGCGGTCACCGTCAGCTGCACGGCTGGGTCGCCGCCCCCCTCGCACACCACTAAAGCCCCGCGAAACTGGGGGTAGACCTCCTGGGTGACCACCACGTTGTCCCCGCTGCCGCTCTTGGAGAGCACCACGGTTTCCGAGGAGCGGTTGTAGTCGTCGGGGGCCTGGGTCTGTCCGCTGTAAGAGAGGGTGGTGTCTTCCGCCAATACCGACTCGCTCCCCCGGTCCAGCGTCAGCATCACCTGCACCTGTCCCACACCGCTGATCTTCCCTAAGATCTCCTCCATCTCCTGCTGCAGGCTGTCCAGTCCATCGCCGCTGCCGGTCTCGGAGATCTCCGCCTCCGGCGTCACCGCCTCCCTTGCCGACGGCCATGCTAAGCAGATCACGCCGGCCGCAATCACCAGCAGCACGTATTTGTACTTCCCCAGTACCTGCGCCAGCCCTTTCGCCGTTCTCGTCCGTTTTCCTTCCTTTTCCAAGCTCACTCCTCCTGCCATACCTGGCGCTCAGGCGGAATCCCCATCTCTTCCTCCAGCCATGCGCTCAGTTCCTCATGGTAGGGCACCGACAGCGTCACAGTGTCAGGCAGCGGGACACCCTCCTCCCCCTCCTTCATCTCCACCGTCACCTCGCATGTCAAGCCCATAGACTGCGTCTTGTCCCATATATATGCGGCCACCTCGTCCTCTATGATTGCGGACAGGTCCTCCTGCTGCTGTGCGGTGAAATTTTCCGTCAAGCTCTCCACATCCCGCTCATAGGTCGCTATAGAGAAGCCGACTTCTTCTAATGACACCCCTAAAAGAGGACGTATCATCACAATGATTAGCAGCACGCCTCCCGCGATGCGGAGCACCCGCTTCACTCCCTCCTGAGAGACAAGGGTCTCCGCTATGGCCAGCAGAAAGGCGGTCACTGTCACGCCGATGAGCCAAGTCTGTAAAGCATCTATCATACCGCCACCACCATCAGCGAGGAGATCAGCGACACCAAGAGCAGCAGCGCGCAGCTGGCCACCGTCCCCAGCAGCAGTCCAAAGGCGCCGCCTAAGCCGTCGATCAGCTTGACGAGGGAGGGCGAGCTCACTGTGGAGGCGGCGAAGGCCGCCGCCTTATAGAGCAGGTACTGCACGCCGAGCTTCAAAAAAGGCAGCACACAGATGGAGAGCACCGCCAACACGCCGAAGACGCCGATGCTGTTTTTCAGCACCCCGGCCCCCGCCAGCACGGTCTCCGCCGCACCGGAAATAATGTTTCCCACCACCGGCACCACTCCCGCGATAGCCTTTTTTGTCACCTTCACCGCCGCACCGTCCACCGTTCCCCATACGGCCCCCGCCACGGAGAGATAGAGGGTGAAGATGGTCAAGAGGCCGCTGAGGACCCAGACCACCGCTTTTTTGATCCCCCTGGCGATGCCGTCCAAGCGGCTGTCCCCCAACATGCTGCCGGCGGCGAGGGCGCCGATGTACAGATAGATCAGCGGGAGGATCAGCCGGTTAATCAAAGAGATCAGCAGGTCACAGAAAAAAACCGTGGTCACCTGCCGCACCGAGGCGGCCCCTGCCATACCCATGGAGGCGGTGGCGGCGGCCATGGTGGGCAGCAGAACCTTGGAGAAGGCCTCCAGCTCCCCGATGGTCTCCCGTCCAAGGCCCATCAGATGGGACAAATCCCCCGCCGACACCAGGACCACCGCCGCCGTGGCGGTCAAGGCGACATAGTTAAAGGTGTGCTTTCCCTTGGCGCTGAAGAAGAGGGTCTCTGCAATCCCACAGAGGAAGAGCACCAGCAAAAGCTGTACGATGCCGCCGACGCCCTCCCGAAGCAGGGAGAAAAAGCGCTCCTGCACCAGGGAGAGGAGATTGGAAATGCCAGCGCTCCACCCCTCCTCCGCGCCGATGTCCGCCGCGGAGTCCGGCAGGCTGTCCACCAGCTCCTCGGGGAGCTCCGCCGCAGCGGCTTGTCCGCTGCAGAGGAGAAGGACGATTAAGAAAACAAGCAGCTTTTTCATATACTTCACCCCAGCCCCGTCAAGAGGGACAACGCCTCCCGGAACAGGGGCTCCGCGGCCAGCAGGGCGCAGAAGGTGCCCGCTATATCCACCGTGTCCGCAAGGGCGCTCTGCCCGCTGTCCTTGCACACATCGCCCCCCAGCTTCGTCACAAGGGAGATGGCGATGATCTTCAAAATCGGAATGAAAAGGGTGCCGCTCAGGCCGGACTCGGCCAGCAGTGTGTCCATCAGCTCCGCCACATCCTCATAGAAGGACAGGGCGAAGAGCATGACCACGACCACTGTGGCCAAGGTCAGCAGCAGCCCCAACTCAGGGGTGTCCCGCTGAAGCAGCAGCGCCGTCAGGGCCACCACAATGCAGATCACCGCCACCTTGACAATCAATTCCATGGCTCAAAACTCAAAGAGGGTCTTAATCAGCGTGAAGAGGTCGCTGATCTCCTGCACCAGAATCATCAGCACCACCACAAGCCCCGCTAAGGTGGTCATCAGCGCCTGCTCCTCTCGGCCGGAGCGTATCAACAACTGGTTGAGCACCGCCACGATGATGCCGATGGCCGCAATCTTGAAAATCAGATCAATATCCATATTACAGCAGTACCACGATGACCAGCAGCACCGTACTCAGGCACAGGGCCGTCGCCAGCCTGTCCCGCTTACCCTGCTGCCGCCGCTCCTCCTGAACGGCGCGGTACACTTCCTCCCTTGTCAAAAGTAAAAGATCCTCCCGCTCCCCTGCGGGCAGGGCGGCGCCCAAGGGGGCGAGCAGCCTGCCGTAGGGCGGCGGCACCAGGGTGAGCGCACCCTCCCACGCCGCGGGGAAATCCCCCTCCGCCGACAGGCGCTCCAGCAGCCCCTCCCAGAAGGGACGGCTGAGACAAAGCTCCTCACGGCACAGGCGCAGCAGCTGGGGCAGGGGCTCCCGCAGGCGGTAGATCCCCTGCTGCAGGCGGTCCAGCGCCAGACACAGCTCCTCGCCTAAGGCGATGTGCTCCCGTCGGCGCTGCAGCAGCACCTGCCGCAGCCACAGTCCGCCCGCAAGGAGCAGCAGGGCGCCCACAGCCTTCAGCATAGCCGCTCCACCTCATAGAGCCGCCGCCTCCCCTCCCGGCGGATGCAGACCGCCTGAGAGAAGACACCTGTATCCAAGAGGGCCGCGAAGAGCCGCTTGCGCCGCAGCTCCGCCACACTGGATCCGTGGACGGTGGCCAGCAGCGCCGTTCCGGCGTGGGCGGAGCGCTCCATGGCCGCCACATCCTCCGCCACGGCGACCTCGTCCACGGCGATAACCTCCGGATTCATGGCCCGCAGCAGAGCGGGGATGGCAATCGCCTTTGGGCAGGCGTCCATCACGTCGGTGTGGGCACCCACCTGCAGCTGGGGACGGCAGCGGTGCATAGCGGCGATCTCCCCACGCTCGTCCACTAAGGCCACCCGCACTCCCCGCCGGTCGGAGAGGCTGCGGACCATATCCCGGAGGAAGGTGGTTTTCCCGCCTCCCGGCGCGCCGAGAATCAGGGTGCTGACCACCTCCCTGGTCCCCTCTCGGCAGATTAGAGGAAGTATGGGCAGAGAGATCCCCGGCCTCTCCCTTGGGATACGGATATTCAGGGAGGAGAGCTCCTTGATGGCCGCCACCGCTCCCCCCTCCAAGACCACGCTGCCGCACACCCCCACCCGAAAGCCCCCCTCGGCGGTGAGATAGCCCTGCCGCAGGCTCTCCGAGGCGGTGTAGCGGGAGTACTCCGTCACCGTGTTGAGGACCTGCTCGAGATCGCCCGGGGTCACCTCTGTCCCCGCCACAGTCCGCTCCCCCTCCGGCATGGTCAAGGTGAGGGGCAGGCCTGTCCGCAGGCGCAGCTCCTCCACAAGGGCCTGTTCCGGCGGCGGGAGGGACAGCGCCGCCGTGCGCAACGCCTTGGGCAGCAGACCGCAGGCCTGCCAAAACCGCTGTTGCTCATATGCCTCCATGGCAACTCCCCCTGTCTTTCGTTTCCTGTTCCACTGTATGACGGGTTGTCCCAAAGTATGCCGGCAAAAAAAGGACAGCCTGTTTCCCGCCTATGGGAGGCGCAAAACTTCATGGGCGGAAAGCGCACCGGGAACACAGGCAAAAGACGGAGCGCATGAAGTTTTGCGCATATGGGCTGTTCCGGTCCACGTGCTTTTGATTGTATGGCCGTACCGCTGAAAGCGGCACATGGCCAATTTTGCTATGCTTTTGCATAGCAAAAAGCGGGAGGGCGGAAAAACCGCCCTCCCGCAGCTCGCTTCTGCGCTTTTGTGTAGGCCTCAGCGGCCGCAGCCGCAGTAGTGCTTGGTGCCCTCGTAGTCGCCGGGCATCTCGATGGTGTTGGGGGGGAAGAACTCGTTCACCGGAAAGGCGATGTTGCTGAAGAGCTCGCAGGGATCCTCGCTGGCGCCGCCGGTGCACTCCTTCTCCGGCAGGCAGTAGTCCAAGACGGGGATCAGCAGCTGACTGTCCCGCTCGAGGCGGACGATGGAGAACTGCCCGAGGGTGACAAAGGCCCGGCGGCAGTCGTCGCCCATGGTCAGCTCGCAGCCAAAGCACTGGCTGACACAGGCGGGGATCTCACACAGGTCGCAGTCGCAGCAGCGCTGGTCGCAGCACTCCACCAGCTTGGCGTCAAGGACGATGGGATCCACCGCCTCCACCACGGCAACGGGCATATTGCTCCGCTCCAGCATCTGGCGGTCCAGCCCATCGGCCCGCACCTTGGAGGAGAAGATCTTGGCGTTGCCCTCGCTGCCAAAGAGGATAGCCCGCTTGTCAAAGACGCACAGGCCCTCCACCTCCACAGGGCGCGGGCAGCTGCAGTAGGCGTTGAGGGTGACGCGGTAGAAGTAGCGCATATCCACCGTGAAGAAGCCCCGGTTGAACACCACCGGCTCCACGTTGATATAGACGTAAAGCAATTCCGCCTTACCGCCCTTGACGCTCAGGGCGCGATTGAGAATCTCCTGTCCCGCCACGGTGGGATAGAAGCGCAGGTCCTCAATGCAGTCCTTATCCTTGCAGGAGTCGTAGATTTTCTTTGTATGGATACAAACGGCCTCGCGGTTGTCAGCGCAGGAATCGCAGCTGATGGGGCCGGGTGATACCTTATCGGCCATGGGAAAACCTCCTATTAAGTAGCTTGGTTGAAAGATGACCTCTTTCAATCCAGTGTATGCTGCCGGGGCCGATGGGTGAAACCTCCTGGGCCGTCAGCCCGCCGCGGCAGCAGGCAAAAATGAGGCCAATGAGGCCCGCGAAGCTTTTACACATGCGGATCAAGAACAGCCCGCGCGCTGTACCTGCATGGCCGTGCCCTTGAAAGCGGCACATGGCCGTTTTTGTCATGCTCTTGCGCCACAAAAAATAGGCTATACAAAAACGGAGAAAGCAGGTATAATGATAGATAAAAGATCGCCGCGGGAGAGGAGGGATCGTCTATGCCGCAGTTTGGCGGTTTTATCAGCGACAACTTGGAGATCAAATTTTTGATTCTCTACATCACCGCCCGTCTGGTGGAGCCCGCCCCCTTCGAGGTGCTGCAGGATTTAGCTATGTGCGACGAGGGGGTGGACTACTTCGACTTCTCCCAGTGTCTGGCGGACCTGGTGCGGACGGGGCACCTTACCTGTGAAAATGACCGCTACGCCATCACGGCCAAGGGACAGGAGAATGGCAGGATCTGCGAGAGCAGCATCCCCTACTCCGTGCGCATGAAGGCGGAGAAAAATATCGTGGCCTACAACCAGAAGCTCCGGCGCAGCGCCCTAATCCAGACAGGCACTACTGTCCGCCGCTCCGGTTCCTTCACGGTGACGCTCTCCCTCAGCGACGAGCTGGAGAACGTCATGCGGCTGGAGCTCCTTGTCACCAAGGAGAGCATGGCAAAGGAGCTGGAAAAGCGCTTTGAAAAGGACGCGGAGCGCATCTACTCCAGGATCATCGAGGTGCTCTATGAGGAGGAGACTTAGCGCTTGAAAATACAACCCCCGTGAAATCCAATGGATTTCACGGGGGCTTATCTATTTTATCACTATTTTACCACCACGTTTTCCTTGCCGAAGACCTTCTCCAGCTCCCGGATCAGGGATGTGTGGAGCAGACAGGTGGTGCCGATGAGCTTGCCGGTGTCCAGCAGGCGGATCTTCAGCGGCGTCTGGCCGGGGAACATCTCCAGCACCAGCTGCAGGTGGCGGAACCGGCTGTCCCCTGTGCCGCTGATGCGCAGATACACCGCCTCACCGGGCAGAATCTTCTCCCCGTATTGGGCCGCGGGAATTGCATTGGGGTCGTCCGTCAGGGGATAGGCGCTGTCGCAGAGGATCTGGGGGGACTTCTCGTCTCGGACAGACAGCTTGCCCCGGACCACCACCGGCTGGTTCTCCTTGAGATAGCTGCCGCAGTTCTGCAGCGTCTTGCTGAAGCACAGCAGCTCAATGGAGGCCGCCTCGTCCTCCACCACCACATAGGCCATCATCGAGCGGTTCTTCGTGGGCTTAACCCTGCTGGAGGTCACAATGCCGGCCACGGTGACCCGCTGGCCGTCCTGAAAGCGCTCCGGCCCGTCCTCCCGGGCGAAGTCCCGCTGGATGGCGGCGATGCTGACCGCCCCAGCCCGCGCCGCCGCCTCCCGGTAAGCCCGCATGGGATGGCCGGAGAGATAGAGGCCCGTGGTCTCCCGCTCCATGGTCATCAGCTCCGCTGGGGAGTACTCCTCAATGTCCGGCAGATGAATCTCCGTGTGCTGGGTATTGGCGGACATGCCGAAGAAGTCCATCTGCCCCTCCAGGTTCTGCCGGCGGCTGGCACTGATGCTGTCCAGCACGCCCTCATAGACCCGAATCAGCTGGGACCGCTTGGCGCCGAGGCTGTCAAAGGCACCGGAGCGGATCAGGTTTTCCACCGCCCGCTTGTTCATATCCGCGTCCAGCATCCGCTCGCAGAAATCCTGAAAGCTTTTGAACAGGCCGTTTTGCTCCCGCTCCCGCAGCACCGCTTGGATGAAGCTGCGGCCGATATTCTTGATGGCCACCAGTCCGAAGCGGATCCCCTCCTCCTCCACGGTAAAGCTGTCCCGGGAGCGGTTGACATCCGGGGGCAGCAGCGTGATGCCGCAGTCCCGGCATTCATTGATATACTCAGCGATTTTGTCAGAGTTGTTCAGCACACTGGTGAGCAGGGCTGCCATGTACTCCTTGGTATGGTGGCACTTAAACCATGCGGTCTGGTAGGCCACCACAGCGTAAGCCACCGCGTGGGCCTTATTGAAGGCGTAGTTGGCAAAGTCGTAGATCTCGTTGTAGATGGCCTCGGCGGTCTCCTCAGGAATCCCATTGGCCACACAACCTGTAATGTTTCTCTCCTTGTCACCGTGGAGGAAGGCCTCCCGCTCCCGCTCGATGTCCTTGGCTTTCTTCTTGCTCATGGCCCGGCGCACCATATCCGCCTGGCCCAGGGAGTAGCCGGCCAGCTGCTGGAAGATCTGCATCACCTGCTCCTGATAGACGATGCAGCCATAGGTGATGGAGAGAATCGGCTCCAGGGACGGGTGCTTATAGGTGACCAGCTTCGGGTCGTGCTTGCAGGCGATAAAGCGGGGGATGGAGTCCATGGGGCCTGGGCGGTAGAGAGCCACAATGGCGGTCAAATCCTCGATGGACTGGGGCTTGAGGCCCACGCAGACGCCTGTCATGCCGCTGGACTCCATCTGGAAGACGCCGGAGGTCTGTCCCCGGGAGAGCATGTCGTAGGTAGCCGGATCCCCCTCCGGAATGTCCGAGAGCTGGAAGTCCGGCTCCTGCTGGCGCACCATCTTCACGGCGTCGTCCAGCACCGTCAGGTTCCGAAGGCCTAAGAAATCCATCTTCAGAAGCCCCAGCTCCTCCAAAGTCACCATGGTGTACTGGCAGACCACGGTGTCGTCGTTTTTGGAGAGGGGCACGTACTCATAGACCGGCCGCTTGGTGATTACCACACCGGCGGCGTGGGTGGAGGCGTGCCGGGGCATCCCCTCCAGGGACTTGGCCATGTCGATGAGCTTTTTTACCTGCTCGTCTCCCTCGTACATGTCCCGCAGGGGTTTACTGAGGCGCAGGGCGTCCTCGAGGGTGATATGGAGGGCACCGGGACCGCTGGGCACCTGCTTGGCCACCACGTCCACATCGGCGTAGGGCATGTTCATCACCCGGCCCACGTCCCGGATGGCGTTGCGGGCGGCCATGGTGCCGAAGGTGACAATCTGGGCCACATGGTCGCTGCCGTACTTCCGGCGGACATACTCCACCACCTCGTCCCGGCGGGTGTCCCCGAAGTCCATGTCGATATCCGGCATGCTCACCCGCTCAGGGTTCAAAAAACGCTCGAAATAGAGGCCGTATTTCATGGGGTCGATGTCCGTAATGCCGAGGCAGTAGGACACCATGGACCCAGCGGCGCTGCCCCGGCCGGGCCCCACCGGGATGTCCACGCTGCGGGCATAGCGGACAAAGTCAGAGACGATGAGGAAATAGTCCGTAAAGCCCATGCGCTCAATCATATCCATCTCATAGTTCAGCTGGTTGCGGTACGCCGGGTGGCTGTCCCCGTAGCGCCTCTGAAAGCCCTCCTCACACAGCTCCTTCATATAGGACACCGCGTCATAGCCCTCCGGCAGCTGGAACTGGGGCAGGTGGTACTTGCCGAAGGTGAACTCCAAATTGCACCGCTCCGCGATCTCAGCAGTGTTGGAGACGGCACCGGGATAGGCGGAGAAGAGGGACTCCATCTCCTCGGTGGAGCGGACATAGAAGTTTTGCGGCTCATAGCGCATGCGGTTCTCATCGTCCACCGTCTTGCCTGTCTGAATGCACAGGAGGATGTCGTGGCTCTCCGCGTCCTCCTTGCGTAGGTAGTGGCAGTCGTTGGTGCACACCATGGGGATCCCCGTCTCCTCGTGGAGGCGGAGAATCCCCCGGTTGACAGCGGCCTGATCCCGGATGCCGTGGTTTTGCAGCTCCATGTAGAAGTTCCCCGGTCCGAAGATCTCCTGCATCTCCAGCACATACGCCTTTGCGCTGTCGTAGCCCTGGTTCAGAAGGCGCTTGGGCAGCTCCCCGGCGAGGCAGGCGGACAGGGCGATGAGTCCCTCGTGGTGCTTTTTCAGCAGCTCCATGTCGATGCGGGGGCGGATGTAGAACCCCTCGGTATAGCCGAGGCTCACCATATAGCTGAGGTTACGGTAGCCCTCCTCATTTTTGCACAGCAGCACCAGGTGGCGGCTCTCCGCGTCAAACTCGTGGATCTTGTCAAAGCGGGAGCGGGCGGCCACATAGACCTCGCAGCCGATAATGGGCTTGATCCCCTCGGCTTTGCAGGCCCGGTAGAAGTCGATGGCGCCGTACATGCAGCCGTGGTCAGTGATGGCCACCGCGCTCTGGCCCAGCTCCTTGACGCGCTTGGCCAGCTCCTTGATCCGGCAGGCGCCGTCAAGGAGGCTGTACTCCGTATGGACATGGAGATGAACAAAGGACATAGGCAATTCCTCTCTACTCATAATAAGCCGTCATCAGGGATGGGAGAGCCCCCTCTCACAGAGGCTCTCCGCACGCCGGGCAGAAATTGGGGAGATGGGAGGGAATTCTCCCGCCCAGCATCAATGACGCGTCGCAGCGGGGACAGCGGAGGCGTACATAGCCCAGTACAATCCCCCCGATAATCCCCGCGATCCCCAAAGCGCACAGCACAATGGTCAGAACCGGCAGCCACGTCTGGTCAGCCGGGACAACAGATAGGACCATTAAATTGACCGCCAGCGCCCCCAGCCCGCCGTAAAACGCGCCGTGGACCGCCTTCAGCGTCCGGCGGCAGTCCATGGGCTCTCTCCCTCCAAGCATGGAACCTCCTCCCCTCTCCGTCTCACGCCTCCGAGAACATCTCCTCCAAAATCTCCACCGCGGCGACAATATAGATGTCGCAGGACCGGGTGAGGCCCAGCCGCTTTGCGGCGGGGCTGACGGAGGGATCTCCCGGAATATCCCGCAAATCCCGGCAGGTCAGCGCCGGAAAGCGCTCCCGGAAGCGGCGGACAAATTCCATCATCTTCTTCGAGGTGAAGGATTTGGCCGCCATATCTCCCAATGTGTCGTGGGGATACTTCGCCCCCAGCACCACGGCCGCCCCCGTAATCGCGCCGCAGATCTCATGGGAGCGGAAGCCCCCGCCGAAGGTTCCGGTCAGGGCAAAAATCTTCTTTAAGTCCAGCCCGATCACATCCGCATAGGCGCCGGCCACCGCCTGGGCGCAGTTCATGCCGGCGGCGTGGTACTCGGCGGCCATCGCAGGGCGGTCCATGCCTTCTCTCTTGTTGTCTGCCATCTTATGTTTCTCCTTCCTATTCCTTCGACAGCGCAATCAGCTTGCGCAGCCGGTGGTTCAAAGCGGATTTGCTGATAGGCGGGTCAAACTCCGCCGCTAATTCGCTGAGGGAGAGCTCGGGGAAGGTCTCCCGGAGCACAATGGTCTCCTTCAGCTTCTCCGGCAGCTTCTCCACCCGGCCCAAATCGTAGAGACGGCGGATGGCCTCCAGCTGCTCCTGCGCGGCCTCCACCGCCTTGTCCACGTTGGCGGCCTCACAGTTGACCCGGCGGTTGACGCCGTTGCGCAGATCCTTCTCCGCCTTGGCGTTCATGATCTCCATGGCGGAGATGCCCGCCCCCATCCGCGTCAGCAGCTCCTCGATCTGCTGGCTGTTTTTGAAGTAGGTCACCTGATAGCCGCTGCGGACCACGGTCTTGGGCTCATAGCCCATATCCCACAGCAGGGCCGCCATCTCCCGGCTGACCTGCAGATGGGAGGTGGCCAGCTCCAAGTGGTAGCGCTTAAAGGGGTCGGTGACGCTCCCCCCCGCCAAAAAGGCCCCCCGGAGAAAGGCGGCGCGGCAGCAGTCCTCCTCCAGCATGCCGAAGTTGATGTGGAGCACCGGATTCTGCTGTGGGTCGTAGCCAAACAGATTGATGATGGTGCTGAGCTTGTCCGCGTCGGTGATCTGATAGATGTACTTTCCCCGGCCAACATCCTCCTCCGGCAGGCGGTCAAAGCGGAGGCCGAAAGCCCGCTGAAAGAGCTTCGGCAGCCGGGTGGAAAAGACAGGGCTCTCCGTGATAATCCGAACCTCCCGGGAGGTAAAGGTGTGGCAGTAGAGCAAAACCCCGTAGGCCTCCGCCCGGGCGCAGCAAAGGCGCTGCAGGGTATCCCGGCAGAGCTCATTTTTCACATCGCTGGAAAAGGACATGGCACTCCCCTCTTACTCCGCGGCCCTGGCAGGCCGCCTCCTCTGCGTATTCAGGACTCCTTCCGGTAGCCGCCGCCGGCCAGGCGGACGCTGCGCTCCCCGTGCAGCCGCATCAGCGCGGAGGCCAAGCGGTCCGGGTCGTGGCGGACCAGGCCGCCGCACACCATAGAGACCGGATAGCTCACCAGCTCCACGCCGAGAGCAGCGCAGGCGGCGGCGTCCACTGCCAAGGGACCAGCGTCCTCCTTGGCGTAGCGGGCCCGGATCTCCTCGGGAATCGGGGTCTCGTTGACCAAACACAGGTCAAAAAGGCCGCTGCCGCCGTGTTCGAAAAGGGCCCGGATGTGGTCGGAAAGGGTGTAGTCCTCCGTCTCCCCCTCTTGGGTCATTACGTTGGCCACATATACCTTCAAGCACTCGGCGGAGCGGATCGCCTGGGCGATCCCATCCACTAAGAGATTCGGAATAATGCTGGTGTAGAGGCTCCCCGGGCCAAGGAGAATCATATCGGCGTGGCGAATGGCCTCCAGAGCGGAGGGCAGGGCCGCCGGGCGCTCCGGCAGCAGCCGCACCCGGCGGATACGGCAGTCCTCCCGCTTTTTGCAGTAAAAGATCTTAGACTCCCCCACCACCCGGGTGCCGTTTTCAAACTCCGCCTCCAGCTGCACATCGGCCGTGGTCACCGGCAGCACCCGGCCGGTGATGGCCAGCACCTGGCTCATACGGGTTACCGCCACGTCAAAGGAGGGTGAAATGCCGTTGATGGCGGCCAGGAACAGATTGCCGAAGCTCTGCCCCGCAAGACTTCCCTCCGTAAAGCGGTAGTGCAGCAGCTCGCTCATCAGCGGCTCCACATTAGCCAGGGCCTCCAGGCAGTTGCGGATATCCCCTGGCGGCAGCATCCCCAGCTCCTGGCGCAGCACGCCGCTGCCGCCGCCGTCGTCGGCCACCGTCACAATGGCGGTAATATTTTCCGTATAGGTTTTTAAGCCCCGCAGCATGGTGCTCAGGCCCGTGCCGCCCCCTATGGCGGCCACCCGTGGGCCCCTGCGCCGCTGCAGACTGGGCGAGGATGTAATGACCATGGTTCTCCCCTTGGAATCGTTGATATTGCTTTGCTCAGTTTCTGGTAATATCCCGGTGGTTTTCCGTCACCTGGTAGCCCAGCCGGCGGATGAAATCCGAGAGCGCCCGGGTTACGGCCACAGAGCGGTGGTGTCCGCCGGTGCAGCCGATGGCCACCACCAGCACGGTCTTTCCCTCCTCCTTATAATAGGGCAGCACAAACTGCAGCAGGCCCTCCAGATGGGTCATAAAATCCCGGGTCTGGCGGAAGCTGAACACGTAGTCGTAGACCTCCTGATCCAGCCCTGTCTTCTCCCGCATCTCCTCAATGTAGTAGGGATTTGGCATAAAGCGGACGTCAAAGACAAGATCCGCCTCCAGAGGCAGGCCGTGCTTGAATCCAAAGGAGACCACATTAACCACCATATCCGTTTTGGAAGAACTGTCTCCGAAGAGGCGGGAGAGCTCCCCCCGCAGTTTGGCGGTGGAGAAATTTGTGGAGTCGATGACAAAATCCGCCCGCTCCCGCACAGGCCGCATCAGCTCGATCTCCCCCCGGACCGCCGCCTCTAAGGACCCATAGGCCTCATAGAGGGGGTGGGGGCGGCGGCTCTCCTTGTAGCGCTTGATGATCGTATCCACAGAGGCCTCCAAAAACAGCAGGCGGCAGGTGTCCTTTCCCTGCTTCAGCGTATCAAGAACGCGGAAAAATGTCTTAAAGTCCTCCCCTGCCCGGACGTCATAGACCAGAGCCGCCTTTGTATAGCGCCCCTGGGCCCCCGCACAGAACTCCGCGAACTTTAAGATGATCTCCGCTGGCATATTGTCCACAATGTAGTAACCCATATCCTCCAAAAAGGAGGCGGCCTTGCTCTTGCCTCCTCCGGACAGGCCGGAGATAATTAAAATTTCCACACAAACCTCCAAATGCCTCTTCAGGCGCCAACACAAACAGCGGCTGTCCCCCATTGGAGATTCCCCGCCTCCGACACCCGCATGGGAAAATCGATCCTTCCAAAGCGCCGCCGGTATCTCTCTATCCCTTTACCGCATAACCCGGACCTCGGGCTCCAAGGTAACGCCGGTGGCCTCCTTCACTCGCCGCTGCACCTGGGCGATCAGCTCCGTCACATCGGCGCAGGTAGCGCCGCCGCGGTTGACAATGAACCCCGCGTGCTTCTCCGACACCTGCGCGCCGCCCACAGTGAGTCCCTTGAGGCCGCACTGGTCGATCAGCGTCCCGGCGTAGTAGCCCATCGGGCGCTTGAAGGTGCTGCCGGCGCTGGGCAGCTCCAAGGGCTGGCTGGCCCGCCGCTTAGCGATGAGGATCTCCATCTCTTCCCGGATGGCGGCACTGTCGCAGCCGGGCTGGAGGGTGAGCCTTGCGGAGAGCACCGCTCCCTCCCCGTTGGAGAAACGGCTGTGGCGGTAGGAGAAATCCAGCTCCTCCCGCGGCAGGGTGCAGACGCCTCTGCCGGGCAGCCACGCCGTTACCGAGGAGATGACCTGACACATCTCCCCTCCGTAGGCGCCGGCGTTCATAAAGACGGCGCCGCCGAGGGTGCCGGGGATGCCGTGGGCGAAGGCCAGGCCCCCCAGCCCGTGCTCCATGGCGGCCACCGCAAGCTTGGAGAGGCGGATCCCCGCCCCCGCTTCTATGATTCCGGCTGCTTCATCCACCGACACGCTGTCCAGAGCGGTGGTGAGAATCACCAGACGGTCCAGCCCCTCGTCGGAGACAAGGAGGTTGGACCCGTTGCCCACCATGAGGACGGGCCACTCCCGCTCCCCGGCGAGGGCAAGAAGGGCAGCAGCCTCCTCCGCTGCAGCAGGCAGCGCCATGCGGCGGGCCGGCCCGCCGATGCGGAAGGTGGTGTGACTGCACATAGGCTCCTCACAGCGCACCTCCAGCTGGGGAAATCTCTCCGCCCGCTCCCGGTCAAACTCCTCGTACCAGCGCATAGCGCCCCTCCCATCCTTCTTCAAAACTTCTAATGTTTCAACTCCTGCCCAGCAGGGCGGCGCCGATGATCCCCGCGTCGTTGCCCAGCTTTGCCTTGACAATCTGTGTATGACTGGGGGCATCCTTATCGTAGCGCAGCTCCTCTACCCGCTTTTGCAGCGGGTGAAGGAGATAGGCGTCGTCCTCGTTGCTCAGGCCGCCGCCGATGCAGATGACCTCCGGCTGCAGCAGATTGATCAGATTGGTCACGCCGTCGGCAAGGTAGCGGATGTACTGGTCCACCACCCGCTTGGCAGCGGCGTCCCCTTTTTTGGCCGCCTCAAAAGCGGTGCGCCCGTCAACACGCTCCATATCCATAGCCGCCTCAGCCCACATGGCGCTGTCGCTGCAGCACTCCATCTCCTCCTTGGTCATGCGGATCAGTCCGCTGGCGGAGGAGTAGCGCTCCCAGCAGCCCCGGCGGCCGCAGGTACAGAGCACGCCGTCGGAAACGATGACCATATGCCCCCCCTCGCCGGCACAGCCGTTGACGCCCCGGTGAATCTTTCCGTTTAAAATCACGCCGGTGCCGATGCCGGTGCCGAGGGTGACTAAAATCAAATTTTTGATGCTGCGGTCCTCAAAGTGGTAGAATTCCCCCAGCGCGGCACAGTCCGCGTCGTTGCCGAGGAAAATGGGCACCTCCCACTGCCGCCGGATCAGATCCGCTAAGGGCAGGTTGCGGATGGGGATGTTCACCGTCCGCACAACGACGGTGCCGGTGGGGTCCACCTGTCCGGGCAGCCCCACGCCGATGGCCGCTACCTCCTCCCGGGCGATTCCCTTCTGGGCGATCAGGCCGTTGGAGAGGGCCGCCAGATCCGCCGCGAACTTTTCAGGGGACTCCCACCGCAGGGGCATCTTCTCCACCGCGGCGATACGGTACTGGGCGTCCACCAGCCCGGCCTTCAGGTTGGTTCCTCCCACGTCGATTCCTATGGTATACATCTCGTTCCTCCCTCCCTTTATTTCTCACTGGCCTCCTGATTGAGATGGGCCAGCTCATCCGCCAGCTTCTTGGCGGAATTGAAGCCGTAGCGCTTATAGCGGTTGTTCATGGCCGCCACCTCGATGATGGAGGCGATGTTTCTTCCGGGACGGACCGGGATAATCACCTTGGGGATCTCCACCCCGAGGATGTTCATGCTCTGCTCCTCCAAACCGAAGCGGTCATAGAACTTGTTGTCATTCCAGTGCTCCAGCTCCACTACCAGGCCGATCTGTGCCTCCAGCTTTACCGCGCTCATACCGAAAAGCTGCTGCAGGTCGATGATGCCGATGCCCCGCAGCTCCATGTAGTGGCGGATCAGGTCGGGGGCCTTTCCAATCAGCTCATTGGAGACCCGGCGGATATCCACCGCGTCGTCCGCCACCAGCCGGTGGCCGCGCTTGACCAGCTCGATGGCGGACTCGCTCTTGCCGATGCCGCTGTCGCCGATCACCAAAACCCCCTCGCCGTAGATATCCAGCAAAACGCCGTGGCGGGTCACCGTGGCGGCCAGCACATGGTTGAGATAGTCGATCACCTTGCTGGTAAAGACCACCGTGGTATCGGAGGTGGACAAAATGGTGCGCTGGTACTTCTCCGCCATCTTCATACACTCCGGGAAGCACTCCAAATCCCGGGAGATCACAAGGGCGGGGATGTCGTAGGCAAACAGCCCGGCGAAGCTCTTCTCCCGCTGCTCACTGGTCATCCGCTCTAAAAACTTTGTCTCCGCCATGCCGATCACCTGCAGGCGACGGGGATCGAAGTAGTCAAAAAATCCCACAAACTGGAGACCGGGGCGGTTGACGTCCTTGATCCCGATCTCTGCCGCCTCGTAATCCGCGCCGGCGTAAACCACCTTCATTTTGAAATGCTCCGCCAGTTTCTTGAGCTTAATTGTCCCCTTTACCTCGTCCTGAACCATTTTGTCCTCCCCTGTGCGGTGCCCCTGTCTTATTTCAGACACGAAATCCACCTGTATGTTTCATCTTTTGTCAATGGCCGGAGGGCCATATGTACCTTTCTATATTATAGCGTATCCCTGTGGGAAATACAAGGCCGCTGTTTCTCCGGTGCCCTCTCTTCTGCCCCTCGGCATCGGAGATCATCTATCCGCCGTCCTGCTCCACTATTGCGATGTTACCGGTTATTGACAAATTGCCAACCATGGTTGGTTGCACAAAAGAGCCTGATCTGTCATACTGTTCCTGCGATCGCAAAAGAATGGTTGAAGGAGAACCGTCAAATGAACTTTAATGAAAAGCTAATCAATCTGCGGAAAAGCAAGGGCCTATCCCAAGAGGAGCTGGGTGCGGAGTTAAATGTCTCCCGCCAGACGATTTCCAAGTGGGAGTCCTGTCAGTCCTATCCGGATTTTCAGCGTCTGGTGCTCTTAAGCGACTACTTTGGCCTGACGCTGGACGAGCTGGTCCGGGACATTGACGTGCAGGAGGTGCGGGAGAAAAACCTCAGCAGCGAACAGTTGTCCTCGATCTATGACGATGTGGGCAGGGCGAAGAAATTGATCCGGGCATATGTGATCCTCGCCGCAGCCGTACTGGCCTTCTTCGCCTGCATTGTGGTTTACGGCATATTCTTTGTAAAGCCCTGAGGCAGCAGGGTCCGCAGGACCGGCGCAGCAGCTGCGCCCGATAAAAAGTGCGGCCGCAGAGCACTCCGCCACTGGAAGCATATGCAAACCGTGAAAAAGGAAGGAAAATTTTTTGGCACATCTGCAAAATAATTCTTGCATTTTTCTGCAGGACATGCTATTATATCCGATGTGACTTGTGAAAGTAAGGGTCATAGTATGTACAGCAAGGAGGTGCAACGGATGGCTAAGTGTCAATTCTGCGACAAGGGCGTTACTTTTGGTATTCAGGTTTCCCACTCTCACCGGCGTTCTAACCGGACTTGGAAGCCCAACGTCAAGCGCGTGAAGGCTATCGTCGATGGTACCCCCCGCCATGTGTACGTTTGTACCAGGTGTCTGCGCTCCGGCAAAGTTACCAGAGCGGTCTGATTTCCATATTGCTTAAAGAGGAGGCCTCACGCTGTGAGGCCTCCTCTTTATCCTCTTTTCAGACGCCGCTCAGCACCGCCAGACGCTCTTACCCGCTAAGATGGTCTCCACCACCCGGATCTCCCGCAGCTCCTCCTCCGGCACGGTAAGGGGATTGCGGTCCAGCACCGCAAAATCCGCCCGCTTCCCCGGGGTGATGGTACCCTTGCTGCCCTCCTCAAAGTACTGGTAGGCCGCGGCGGCGGTGACGGCGCGCAGGGCGTCATAGACACCGATCTTTTCCTTCAGCACCGCGCCGGCCTTGGTGCGGCGGCTCACTGCGCACCAGACGGTCTCCAGCATGTCCGGCGGAATCACCGGGGTATCCTGATGGAAGGTAAAGGGGATCCCCGCGGCGAGGGCGGAGGCCGCCGGGGAGATGTGGTCCGCCCGCTCCCGGCCGAAGTTTTGGATATGGATATCCCCCCAGTGGTAGACGTGGGCCACAAAGAAGGATACAAGAAAGCCAAGTTCCTTTACAGACTTCAGCTGGTCAAGTCCCAGCAGCTGTCCGTGGATCATCACCGGGCGCAGAGGCGACAGGTCGATTCCCGCCGTCCGCAGCCCCTCCGCCGCCGCAAGGAGCTGGGCACAGGCGGCGTCGCCGTTGCAGTGGGCCAGGAGCTGCAGCTTCTCCTCCGCGGCGAAGCGGAGGAAGCCTTCCACCTGCCCGTCGGTCAAGGTGGGGTAACCCCGGTAGTCCTTCTCCCCTGCGTAGGGCTCTCGCATCCAGGCGGTGCGGCCCTGGGGGGAGCCGTCAAGGAAAATTTTGCAGCCGCCCAAGCGGAAGTGACGCCGATACCCGCCGCGATAGTCCTCCAGCGCCTTGAGCAGCTCCGGCGCGGCGGCGTCGGCATAGCCCACCACATCCACCTTCAGAAGCCCGCTCTGCAAAAGGGCCTGGTAGAGGGGCAGCAATTCCTTGGTAAACATCCCCTCCTGCACGGTGGATATGCCGTGGGAGAGATAGATCTCCTGGGCCCGGCGGTAGGCATCCAGCATGGTCTCTGCCGTGGCCATGGGCACCTGCTTCTGGTAGTGGAGGAAAGCGTTCTCCTCCAAATAGCCGGTAAGCTGTCCGTTCTCTACACCGATGCGGCCGCCAGCGATGGCCGGCGTATCAGCTCTAAGGCTGAGACGGCAGATCGCGGCGGAGTTGACCACTCCCACATGGCCGGAGCGGTGCTGGACGATCAGGGGATTGTCCGGCGCGGCGGCGTCCAGAAGGCCCAGCGTGGGATGGCGCTTCTCCGCCAGGGCGTTGTGGTCGTAGCCCTGGGCCACCACCCACTCCCCGGGAGCCACCTGGTTTTCCCGGATAAAGTCCGCGATGCGCTGGCGGATCTCCTCAAAATTGACGCACTCCTCCAAGGGCGCCTGCAGCAGGGCGTTGGCGGCGGCGGAGAAGTGGCTGTGGGCATCCAAAAAGGCGGGCAGCAGAACACGCCCCTCCAAATTCACACGCGCTGTTCCCGCCGGGGGATTGAACGCGCGCTCATTCCCCACCGCGGCAACGATGCCGTCCTCCACCAGCACGGCCTCCGCGGTTTTCTCCCCCTCCATGGTGAGGATGGTCCCCTTTTCATAGAGTGTATATCTCATATCCTGCCTCCTTACAGCAATTCCGTCCCCTTACTCTCTGCAGTATGGCCCTCCGGTATACCCAAGAGGGCGCGGCTTTTTGCCGCGCCCTCTTTCGCTCGCTTAAGCGACTTTCGCGAGAGCGAAAGGAATAGCCACCCGCTCTGCGGGTGAGGTTAGGCATTTAAATAGAGCCTCATCGGT